>JABDDX010000123.1 GCA_013287375.1 Bacteroidota bacterium
GCCATGAAAGGGGATCATAAATTCATCAGGATTGATGGAGAACTTTATGATAAACCGTTTAAAACAACTGGCTTGGTTTGTTACCTGCCGCAACACAGCTTTTTACTAGGGCATTTAACTGTTGCTACTACGGTAGCCTTTTATTTAGATGGCATTGGGGTTGATGCTTTTTTGGATGATGAACTTCTTGGCAAGCTTCGGGATAATAAAATAAATTCCCTATCTGGTGGTGAATCGCGTTATCTCGAAATTAAGTTATTACTCAATATGCCATCAAAGTTTGTTTTGCTTGATGAACCTTTTAACGGTGTTGCACCGGTAATGATAGATCAGCTTAAAACCATGATCACCCAACATTCGGCAACCAAGGGCATCATTCTAACCGACCACGACTATAATAATGTGCTGGATGTTGCCAACAGGTATTGCCTGGTTTACGATGGCGGTATTAAGCATATTGAAACCAAGAATGATTTAGTCAGATGGCAATATTTAACAGTAAACAGCCTGGATTAACCCTTTACGCTATTTGATTGCGAACCCGCAATTAGCAATGCAACTCCTGAAAATATTAATACAACAAACAGGCTTGTCCACTCTGTTTCAGTATGTGGGCTGGCCGCAACCCGTGGGATATGCAGTATGCAAAACCATATAAAAAACATGAGCGCCAATAACGATGTTGATAGCCTCACCAACACCCGGAAAAACAGGCTGATGGAAGCCGCAAAGAAAGCAACCATAACAACATAGGCCCAAAGCAATTTGAATGGTAGCCATGCCGGGATAAGCGTCACTATAAAATCGAGGTATTTTAGATGCAGTACCGCAAACACAAATATGGATACCGCGAAAATATAACTGCCAATAAGTACTAACCTGCTACTATTTTTTTTAATACTAGTATTGCCCATTAATATTAACGAGCCTGCAAATATACCTGCGACTTCAAATGTTGGTGTCCACTCACTGGGTGAGTTGTAGGTAGTGATAAGTTTAGGCAGATGTACTATCAACAATAATATGCACCATACAATCGCGGCTACACATGCACCGGAATATTGATACTTTTTAAAGAAGATCAATAAACCGATAATAACAAGTACTGCCCCGTTTATGTAGGCCAGGGTACTTGCTACAGGGAATTTCGGGTCTACAAATAACAGCCCCGAAGGAAAGTGCCCGGTAACTAAATGGATGATGCCGATAGCCAGAATAGCTACAGCAAAAAATAGCTTTCCAACAGCCAGGTAAGTATTATTGTTCATGATAAAGATTTATAATCAGCGGTTTATAAATCTAATATATGAAATATTTAAATTATCAATCAACCTTTTAATGTTAATTCCGCAACTTCCTCGCCCACCAAACTACCCATTGCTACGCCCATATCATTGCATTTTACCACACAAAATATATTAGGCTATTACCAATTAAATATTATTTATACATTTAAAGTCTTAACCTTAAATCATGAAATCTTTTAAACTTTCTCTCTCTTTGTTGATATTACTCTTTTCAGTTACTTATCTAACCGCTTGCACATCTACCCAAACTTATACGCCTGAGTTAAATGCCAATCAAAAAGTGATTGCGGATAGTATAAATAGTAGATATGGGTTTGAAAATATTGAGATAACGGGCAAAAAGATGAATGGAAGTGGTGGCAATCACACAAATGTGACCGTGAAATTTATTAATGGAAAAAACATTCCAACAGATGAAGCTACACAAACCACTATTGCTAAAGAATTAGCTCAGCTAATTAAAAAAGCATTAAAGAACCCCAATGAGTTTGAAAGCTATACAATATTATTTGTTACCAAAACAGTTGACGGCGCTTATGCAAGTGAGAAATATACCGGCCACGAATTTAAGTCGAGTGAGATTAATTGATAATAAGTTCTAAATATTTTTCATCGTGAGTTCCGCAACTTCCTCGCCTACCAAACTACCCATTGCTACCCCCATACCATTGCACCTTACCGCGCAAAATACATTTGGTTCTACTTGTTTAACTATGGGGGTAATATCCTCGCCAAAACCCATAATACCGCTCCACCAGTAATCAATCCCGGCATTTTGGCCGGGTAAAATCACTTCGTTCAAGTAAGTGGTTAATTGCTGCTTTACTTTTTCGGTATGGCCAAACTCCCAGGTAGCCTCAGCCTCAAAATCAAGGTTACGACCACCGCCGAAGAGTATGCGGTTATTAATGTTCCTGAAATAATAATAGCCCTGATTAAAGTGATAAGTGCCTTTAAGCTTTAACTCATCAATTGGTTTAGTTACCAATACTTGCCCCCGACCGGGGATCACTTTCAGCTCCGGGAACAACTGATTGGCAAAGGCATTAGTTGCTAAAATCACTTTAGCTGCCTTAAAATTGCCCTGGGAAGTTATTAGCTGAATCCCATTATCGTGCTGTTTTATATTTATTACAGCGCAAGAATTCAGAACCAAAACACCGGCATCGTAAACTTTAGTCAGCAAAGCCCGCATCATTTTACCGGTGTCTATCTGACCTTCAAAAGGGTTATAAATCATCCGGCTAACTTTATCAAAACCGAAATCAGCAATTTTGTTATTAGCAACCGAGTAAATATTATCTGTGCCGATGGCTTGCTTTAGTAAATTATTCAGATAAGTTATTTTTTCGATTTGCTTATCGGCATGGGCTATTTCATCAGCCATAAATAGCTCATACCCGCCATGCTGCTGATAATCGATGTTGCTATCGCCAAGATTTTGCCTTAAACGCTGTAATCCTCGCCATTTGTAATTTACCAGGCGGGCAACATCTTCTTCGGATGAATGTTGTAGTAATTCCAATTGTTCAGATACAGTGCCAAAGCAAGCAAAGCCAGCATTTTTAGTACTCGCACCCGATGGCAGAAAGCCTCGTTCCAATATCAATATTTTTATTGAAGGTTCGCTTTTCTTTAAATGCAGCGCTGCGCTTAGGCCAACCAAACCGCTACCAATGATAATTACATCGGCATTATCAATAAATGAGCTGCGCTCCCAATATGAAAATTGTGGTTCCAAACTCAAATGTAAATAATAGGATTTCAAAAACCACTTGATTTTCTAATGCAATTCTAATCTAAACCTTCGAACTTAAATCCTGTCACATTGTAGTTACATAAAACAAAAATAATCACAATGAAAAACTTCGCAAAAGCATGTTTACTTATGATGGCCGCCCTTTTTATGGCGCCCGGAGCTCATGCACAAATCAGTATTGGAATTTCTATTTCGGCGCATATTGCGCCACCCGCGTTGCCGGTATACGTACAACCTGCCTGCCCAACAGATGGTTATTTATGGGTTCCCGGTTATTGGGCCTATGATAACGATGCCGAAGACTACTATTGGGTACCTGGTGTATGGGTTGCCCCGCCAAATCCCGGCTTATTATGGACACCCGCTTATTGGGGATATGATGGTGGGGTTTATGGCTTCCACGCAGGTTATTGGGGCCCGCACGTAGGTTTTTACGGTGGTATTAACTATGGTGGTGGTTATGGTGGTGTTGGCTTTGCCGGTGGTGCATGGTCTGGCGGTTCATTCCGTTACAACACAGCAGTTGTTAACGTAAATACTACTGTGGTGCACAATACCTATATTGATCGTACAGTTATTAATAACAACGTTACCGTAAATAATCATACCAGCTTTAACGGCCCGGGTGGTGTAACTGCACAGCCACGCCCTGAAGAAATGGCGGCAATGCATGAACAACACGTAGCGCCAACCAGCCAGCAAATGTCGCATCAGCAAAATGCACATATGGATAAAACCGCATTTGCATCAGCAAACCATGGTAAACCTACCAATGTAGCTATGAATAAGGTTGGTGGTGCCCATTTTAACCCACAAGGACAAAGAGCGCCACGTGCTAATAATGCAAACGCTAACAGGCCAAATGCAAATGGTCAACCAAACCAACAGCAGCATACGCAGCAAGCTAATGACAATACGCACAACGATACCCAGGCACAGCCGCAACAACATAATGCAGCACAGCAACAGCAGCATAACGCACAGCAGCAGCCTAAACAACAACATCAGCAGCAAAGGCAGCCGCAACACAAGGCAGCCCCAAGGCCTCACCCTCAAAAGCAAGAACACGAGAGGTAAGAGTTGATCAATAATAAAAAAGCCCCGCCTGAAATTCAGGCGGGGCTTTTTATTGCGATCCTACTGACAAAACAGTGTCAGCACTTATCCCAATTCAATTCCCGAAATTTGAATGTACCGGTATCACACTCTTGAGAAAGAGAAAAAACTGTTCTTTGAAAATTTAAAATATATGTGGTCAGATAAAGCAACGGCCTCGTGCGATTCCCTCCTCTAGGAGGGTGTAGGGAGGGGTTTATTCGCCAAGTAATGACAAATCGAAGTTTTAACCGCCGTTGTTGGTGTTGTCACCAACAACAGCTTCCACCAATAACTTTACCCATTATAATGATCTAATAAATCAAATTCATCTTCGCCTGTTAGATAAAACTTGGCTGATGAATATTTATAATTTTCTGAATAGTTTGCTAATCGCCATTTTTCTTGTAACGGATTATTATGAATATAATCTAACTTTTGCATAAATATACTTGGCGACCATAAATCAACGCTTAATGCATTTCGCTCCCAAAACTGGTACTGTCTGTCTTTCGCTTCAACTTTAAATATTTGTAATAACGGATTTGAAGTATCAATTAACTTGAATTTAAATTATTGAGCAGTAAACTTTAAAAAGCGTAATTGAACATTTTTAAATCCATCTTGTATTTGCCAGATCAAATGGATGTGATTAGGCATTATTACAAAGGCATATACTTTTATAGCTTGTTCTTTTCTTAAATAAAGCAAGCTATTAATTATGATATCTTTATAGTCGTTAGTGGCTAATAAGGGTTTCCATTCTAATATAGTTGCTGTGAAAAATTGGGGGTGATTATCGAAATTAATATCAGCCATTATTGTGGTTATAGGTTAGGAAATGTAGGCATTCCGTGCTAATTTGTTGGTGACAACACCAACAAAGGCAGAAATACCAGTCGCCTTTACCATCCAACCCGACATGCTTGCGTCAGTAGATGAATTTTTATTATATTTAACATCACAATTTAACCTTAAACACAATGGGAATAGACGGTCCGGTATTACTCCTTTTATCAATTTTATTTATTTTAATTGTTCCGTTCTTTTTATTTAGATGGATATTTGCTATCAATAAGTTTTTAGCATATCAAAAAGCACAAACAGCCTTATTAATCGAAATAGCAAAAAAACAAGAAATTGATAATAATCGATTAGGCGAGATAATAGGCGAATTGCATAATAGCTAGCTAGTACGTTTTTGCTCTTTACTTTAACCGCCGTTGTTGGTGTTGTCCCCAACAACTACTTCAAGAAATTGCACTGCACCTGCTTTGCTTTGAGTAAAAGCAACAGAGAACTCTATTCTAATTCATCCTGTACGGAGTGATCAAATAGAATTCGGGGATTTTTACGTTGAAGATGGAGTTATCCATCAGGCGCATCATTTGGTATTCGCCTTTCATGCTGCCCATGTCAGTTTTCAGGTTACAACCTGACACATATTCATGCGATTGGCCGGGTTCTATCATCGGCTGCTGACCAACTACACCTTCGCCTTCTACTTCGCGTTTAGCGCCGTTAGAATCAAAAATATACCAGTGTCGTGCTAAAAGTTGAACCGCATAATCGCCCATGTTTTCAATTTTTACCCGGTATGCAAACATAAAATGATCATTACCCGGATTGGAGTATTCGGGTTGATAGATCGTTTCTACTGAAACTTTTACACCATCGGTAATCGTTGTAACCATTGAGGACTGTTGTTATAAATCAAATATAAATACATATAGCAAATTTTACGCCATTGTAAAGGCATAATTTTCATTTATTTGCGATAAAATATCATATAATTCTTCCTGTGTGCCCGCTTTAACCAGATTCATGCGGTATTCTTTAAAATTCTCTATCCCTTTAAAGTAATTGGAGTAATGCCTGCGCATTTCAAAAACACCCGTTTTAGGGCCTTTCCATTCAATAGATTTATCTAAATGGGTTTTGCAGGCATCAATTCTTTCGGCAATAGTTGGCTTATCTAAATGTTCGCCGGTTTTAAAGTAGTGTTTTATTTCGCGGAAGATCCATGGGTAGCCAATTGCTGCCCTGCCTATCATCATACCATCCACACCAAACTCCATACGCCAATCGGCTGCCTTTTCGGGTGAGTCGATGTCGCCATTGCCAAAAATGGGGATTTTAATACGCGGATTTTTTTTGATGTCGCGTATCAATGCCCAATCGGCAACGCCTTTGTACATTTGTGCACGGGTACGGCCGTGTATGGTTAAAGCTTTTATTCCTACATCCTGTAAGCGCTCGGCAACTTCGTAAACGTTTTTGGTATTATCATCCCAGCCTAAGCGGGTTTTAACGGTAACGGGTAAATGCGTGGCCTCAACCACTGCTTTTGTCATAGCTACCATCTTATCAATGTCCTGCAATAAACTGGCGCCAGCGCCACGGCAAGCCACTTGTTTAACCGGGCAGCCATAGTTAATATCCATCAGATCCGGGCCAGCAAGGGAAGCTATTTCTGTAGCTTCACGCATGTGATCAATATCGCTACCAAAAATCTGGATTCCAATAGGGCGTTCGTACTCAAAAATGTCCAGCTTTTGGCGGCTTTTGGCAGCATCGCGAATCAAACCTTCGCTGCTGATAAATTCAGTATACATCATATCAGCGCCGTGTTGCTTGCACACATAACGGAACGGTGGATCACTCACATCCTCCATCGGCGCTAACAACAGCGGGAATTCGCCTAAATCAATATTTCCTATTTGTACACTCATGCCTTATATTCGTTGCAAAAATACAAAATTTACGCCGGATGATAAATAAGCCTGATAAACATGACATTACGCAGAATGTAGGCATACACCCGTTTTTTCAAATGCTCATCCTTTTTTCCTTGCTGATAGGTTTGGTTATGGTTGGCTTTTTTGCAGCAAATGCTATAATTACCGCCAAATACGGTGCTAATACGATGACCGACGTAATGGCTTACAACATTAGCAACGCCCATGCATTAAACGGCCTATGGATATTGCAAATAGTAAGCACAACCATTCCTTTATTTATTACACCTATATTTTTTGCGTGGATAATTGTTCGCGAACCGCATGAATATTTAAGGGATACGCCGAAGTTTCCGCTAGTCTTATTGGGCATAGCATTCATCATTATGTTTTTCTCGCTGCCGCTGATAGAACTGTTAAGCAATATCAACCAAAACATGGTGCTGCCTCATTTTTTAAAGGCGATAGATGATTGGATGCGCAGTACCGAAGCCGCCGCGCAAAAAGCGCAGGATGCGATGCTGAAGATGAATACCATTGGCGATTTGATCTTCGCATTATCAGTAGTAGCCTTTTTAACTGCCATTGCCGAGGAATTCATGTTCAGGGGATGCCTGCAAACTATTTTTGTTAAATGGACAAAAAACCAGCATGCTGCTGTATGGATCACGGCCATATTATTCAGCGCGTTCCACATGGAGTTTTTTGGTTTTTTACCCAGGATGATGCTGGGCGTATTGTTCGGTTACTTTGTGGTATATAGCGGTAGCATCTGGCCCGCGGTTGTTGGCCATTTTGTAAATAACGGTACCGATGTGGTGATAACCTATCTATCGCAGCACAAAAAAATAAACATCAATCCTGATGACCAGCATGTATTTAATTACGCGGGTATATCATTAGCCTTATAATTATATTATTTTTGTTTTGGGTATACCGCAACATTGCATTAGGCAAAAAGCAGGTGCTG
>JABDDX010000124.1:0-1700 GCA_013287375.1 Bacteroidota bacterium
CACGCTATCAATACGTAACGATTCGATTAGCAATTCGTTTTGACTAATATTACCTTCGTTCTTATTATCATCGGTAGTTAAAACATTTAACCAGTCTTTTTTAGCATCAATATTTTCAATAATACCTTCGGCAATGGTTATAGCAGTTCCGCTTGGCGAATCCAGTTTTTGAGTATGATGGATCTCTTCTACCTGTACATCATAATACGGGTAGTTGTTCATCAACTTGGCCAACATTTTGTTTATTTTGAAAAAGATATTTACTCCTACGCTAAAGTTGGTGGCGTATAACAGTGTACTGTTAGTCTCTTCGCATTGCTGTTTTATATTCTCCAACTCATCATACCAACCTGTTGTGCCCACAACCACGGGCGTACCTGCCTCAAAACATTTAGCGATGTTTCCTAACACTGAACCGGGCATGGTGAACTCTATAGCAACATCAGCCTTTTTTAAGTTTTCGGCAGTTAGCTCGTGCAGGTTATCATGATCAATTTTTAATACAATCTCGTGTTTACGGTCGGTAGCTATTTTTTCAATGATTTTACCCATTTTACCATAGCCTAACAATGCGATCTTCATCGGTATAGATATTTTGAGGTTGATGAATTAATTTATTTGAGGGTAAAGGTAAGTTTTATCCCGGGAATTAGTAATGCATTTAAACTTTGTATATCCGGCCTTGAGAAAAATTTATCAGAAGGATAGCGTAAGTTTTAAACCCGGGATAACGGGCCCGTTAAAACCTTGTGCAAGCATATTTTGCTGATTAAGAATGGTTGGATCTATCCTGAAGGAAAAATCGGTGTCCATTGTATATGAATGCTGAAACTTGGCATCAATATAAGCATCAACCATCTGGATACCCCAAAAAGCCACAAAACCCATTATGCTCAAATCCCGGTCTCGGCGATAGGCATCATTGGCATCGTATATGGTTTGGTCCTGTTGCCCCTGGTATAAAATGTAGTCGTTATAATATTTATCGCCGGGTGATGGCGCTGTCCCATGTTCTCTATATTTGGATAGGGCTAAAAACTCCTGGTAATATCCTTCATTAAACACATAAGCATCACCCAATAAACCCAATGCTGTATAAATTAAAGGCACTTTCCACCAACGGTGATTATAAACCTGTCCCCATCCCGGTAGTATTAAGGAGCGGATTACCGCTTTTTTCGGGCTGTGTAAACTATCCGGATGATATTTTTTTTCGTCGTGCTTTATTTTGGGCGCAAAAGGTTTAGACGTAATAGAGTCACGATGTAAATTAATACTATCCCTTTTGGTTTCTTTGTTGCTTAAATCAGGGCTTTGTGCCCTGGCTGCTAACGCAAAACCACTAACCAGAAAAATTACAAGCAGGAATTTATACATTTTTTACCAATCCAACATTTCAAGGATACGGCCAAGATCATCCTCTGATAAAAATGGTATTTCAATGCTACCATTTCCTTTGCCGTTAACTTTAAGTTTAACCCTTGTACTAAATTTCGAAGCCAGGTCATCCTCTATCTTTTGCATGTGATAAGGAATAGGCTCGGGTTGTTTGCCTTCTTTTTTTACAGGCACCCGTTGCATGTCGCGCACCAGCTCTTCAACCTTACGAACGGATAAACCTTCCTTTATAATATGCTGATGAATAAATAATTGTTTAGCCGGATCATCAACAGTGATTAATGCACGCGCATGGCCCATAC
>JABDDX010000124.1:1710-7400 GCA_013287375.1 Bacteroidota bacterium
GCTTTGGTGTATCGGTAATTATGCACGATGCCACTTGTAAAGGCGCTATAAATTATTTGAATCTGGCCCGCGAAATTGTACAGAAGACCGGTTTTTGCTCACGCGATCACCTAGTTCTTCCTGCTTCAAACTGCATTCATCAATCATTCGCTGAAAGCTGAGGGCAACTTCAATAGCATTCAGGTTTTCGCGCTGTATGTTTTCTATAAGCGCCATTTCCAGCATTTGCTGGTCGTTGGCGGTACGTACATAAGCCGGTATTTGTGTTAAACCTGCCAGTTTTGAGGCACGTAAACGGCGCTCGCCCGATATAAGCTGATAGCTATGCGCGTTGACACGCCTAACGGTAATAGGCTGTATAAGCCCTTGTAGTTTTATAGAGTCGGATAATTCCTGTAATGCCTGTTCGTCAAAATCGGTACGTGGCTGAAAAGGATTAACCTCAATTTCGGCTATCTTAATTTCGTTAACAGAACCCATGCTGTTAACCTCGGGCGACAAAGCAACCCCAGAGGAAGTATTTTTATCAGGATTTACACTTGCAGAATCATTAAGCAGCGCGCTTAACCCTTTACCAAGGGCATTTCTTTTTTCTGTGCTCATTTATATTAAGCTGTTACTGTGGTTTCCGCGGTTGGGTTTGCAATTAAACCGTTCTTCTGTACAATTTCGCGGGCCAGATTCAAATAATTTATAGCGCCTTTACAAGTGGCATCGTGCATAATTACCGATACACCAAAGCTTGGCGCCTCACTTAAACGTGTATTACGTTGTATAATAGTATCAAACACCATATCCTCAAAATGGCTGCGCACTTCTTCAACAACCTGATTACTCAGGCGAAGGCGTACATCATACATCGTTAATAAAATACCTTCAATTTTAAGCTCGGTATTTAAACGGGTTTGAACAATTTTTATGGTGTTTAACAATTTACCCAACCCTTCTAACGCGAAGTATTCACACTGCACCGGTATAATTACCGAATCGGCAGCACTTAACGCGTTGATGGTAATTAAACCTAATGATGGCGAGCAATCAATAATAATAAAATCATACTCATCGCGCAGGCTGTTAAGCACATGCTTCATTTTAAACTCGCGGTTTTCCAGGTTTATCATCTCTATCTCGGCACCTACCAGGTCAATATGGGCAGGTAGCAAGTCAAGATTTGGGGTATCTGTTTTTTGGATGGCATCATGCGGGTCAATATCATTAATGATACACTCGTAAATGCTGTTTTTTATATTGCGTGGATCAAAACCAATACCCGATGTGGAGTTGGCCTGCGGATCAGCATCAACAAGTAATGTTCTGTATTCTAATACGGCTAAACTTGCGGCCAGATTTATGGATGATGTAGTTTTTCCTACGCCGCCCTTTTGGTTGGCTAAAGCAATAATTTTACACATTGTAGTATATTAAAATTTATTTTGGGGTTTATTCATAACGAAAAACAGAAACATAAATTTCTACCTTCGTAAAGTTAAACGGTGCTAATATACAAAGTTAATAATTGCCTGCATTTGTATGATGCCGGTTAAGGCGTTTAAGCTATAATTTTACTCACATTTTTGGCCCACTTACACACAATTTCAAGTATAAAAAGTTTAAAAACAGCTTAATAGCGTCGCAAATAAAAAGATGATCACTATAATCTCATCAACCAACAGACCGGGCAGTAATACCTTTAAGGTAGCTAAATATTACCAGCAAATGCTATTGCAAAAAGGCCAGGAGGCTAATATATTGTCATTAACCGAATTACCCGACGCGGTTATAGCCACCGATCTGTATGGAAAAAGAAGCGAAGCTTTTAAACTGATATTAGATAAGATCAACCCGTTGGATAAATTCCTGTTTGTTATTCCTGAATATAATGGCAGCTATCCCGGCGTGTTAAAAGTGTTTATTGATGCCTGCGATTTCCCTGAAAGCTTTTATGAGAAAAAAGCGGCTTTGGTTGGTATATCGTCAGGCAAATATGGTAACATACGTGGAGTTGACCACTTTACAGGCGTTTGCCATTATTTTAACCTGCATGTATTACCGCTAAAACTTCATATAGCCAACATAAAAACAGAATTGGACGAAAATAATAACCTGTTTAAAGAAGACACCGTTAAGTTTGTAAACGAGCAGATTGATAAGTTTATCGCCTTTTAATTAAAACCCGCCATTAATTAATTTAGCCATAATAAATGCTGCTGCTGCTGCAAGCGCACCTATAAATAGCACTTTTATAGCACCACTAAATGCAGGCTGGCCTGTAACTTTACTTTTAAAATATCCAAAAATAAACAGGCATATCATCGTTACCCCGCAGGAGTAGTACAGGGCCATTTGCGAACTCGGGGTAAAAAAATAAGGTGAAAGCGGGATAATCCCCCCAACAACATAGGATGCGCCGATTGTTATCGCGCTTTGCGTAGCGCGGTTAGCCAGCGGCTCTTCAAGCCCTAATTCATAGCGCATCATAAAATCAACCCACTTGTGTTTATCTTTTGCCATTTCATCAGCTACTTGCTGTTGCAGGGCAACTGATAACCCGAAATCAGCAAAAACTTCCATCACTTCTCTTTTTTCTTCGTCAGGCACACGCTCAACCTCATCATATTCGCGCTTTAACTCAGCAGCATAATGGTCAGCTTCGGTACGCCCTGCCAAGAAGCCGCCAAGCCCCATCGCAATTGAGCCGGCAACAATTTCAGCTATACCCGCTGTTACTACAATGTGTGATGAATTTACTGCCCCGCTTAAACCTGCAGCCAGGGCGAATGGCACAGTTAAACCGTCAGACATGCCGATAACAATATCGCGAATAGTATCGGAGCTTTTTAAATGATGTTCATGATGCATGTTTAAAATTAGCTCCAATTAACGGATCATATCGCATTTATATGCAGTTTATTATTAGTCTGAATTGATTTTATATATTTGCCGCCGATTAAACCTTATTGCATGAAATATTTATACTTACTAACTACCTTAATTATACTAAGTAACACCGCATCTTTTGCACAAGCTAATACTCAGTCAGTTAATTCTGTCGCAAATACAGATACTTTAAAAAGCCACCCATCGGGCAATACACCTACCCGCTTTTTTGTTGGTATAAATATTAACAGTTTTTCAAGTACTATATCCAGCCCCAGTGATGAGCTGCGTAATTCAAAAGCATCAAAATCAACAGCGCCGGGTTTAACTTTAGGTGTTGATATTCCATTTGATGAAAATCACAGATGGGTATTCAGAGCCGAAGCCGACATCACTTCTGCTAAAGATAATTTCAATTATCAATACACCAGCGGTTCCGTTACCCAAATGGATGAAGCATTAAGTTTTAAAGAATCTATTATAAACATCACCCCTCAAGTAATATTGAATGTTGTAAGAACAAATGCCATAGATGTGTACATATCTTCTGGATTAGCTATAAATTTACGTAGCTACAAATCAAAGCAGTATACAGAAACAACCACGTATACAGTTAGTGGCACAACAGGCACTAACAGCATGCAAATTCCTGATCTTAAAGCCACCACATTTTGTGTGCCTGCAAAAGCAGGAGTAGTTATCGCTAAATCTTTTAATATTTATGCTGCTTATAATGCGAAAACGAGTTTGAATAATGACAATCAATTTTCAATAAACGAAACATTATTTACAGTAGGCGTAAACTATATTTTCGGCCGGTAATTAATAACTACCTGACCACCAGTACCCAACCGGATATTTTGGGTGTGTTGTTTTTCAGATCAAGAACGTAATAATATGTACCAACCGGCACCGGTTGGCCATTATACTTTCCATCCCATGGGGTGGCGTACCCTACGCTTTTGAATACTTGCTGCCCATACCTGTCAAACACCAGCATCAGGCTTTCCGGATAGGTGATCAGCGCGTCAATGTTCCAATAATCATTTCGCCCATCGCCATTGGGTGAAAATGTATTGGGAATGGTGATCTTTTTATAAACCCTGACAAAAACACTGCTGCTATCTATACCGCAACTAGTTGTTGAGGTAACATGTAACGTGTAGGTTATATCATTTATCGGGTTGGCAAGGGGATTGAGCACGTTTGGATCGCTTAACCCGGTGGTTGGTGTCCAGTAAAACAGGTTGCCATATTGCTCGCTCGCGGTGAGCTTTACCGTTTGGCCCTCAAAAATAACTTTGTTGGTGCCCGCGTTAGCAATTGCCTTTTTTAATGTATTAACCGTTACTGTTTTGGTAGCAAAACAACCGCTGGCATTACTTACCTTAACGGTATAAGTTGTGGTATCTGTTGGGAACGCAACCGGGTTTGATATGGTTGAATCAGATAATGTTTTTCCCGGCGACCATAAATAAAACGCGCCGCCTGATGCAGTTAAGCTGGTACTGTCGCCGGTACAGATGGTAGTCGCGCCTGCCACAGTTGCCACAGGTACGGGACTTACATTAATTTGTGTGGATGCAGTTGAAGAACAATCATATTGATTATAGGCAACCACGGTGTATTGCCCGGCATCAGCCGCGCTGATACCATTTATGGTTACCGGGTTATTAGTAGTAGCAGGCAAATTGGGGCCCGACCATTGGTAACTTGATCCGCCTGTAGCATTAAGCACCACAGTATCGCCTACACATTGCTGCATAACCGGGCTTACACCCTGTATTACCGGGTTTGGTGATACATTAACCGTTAATGGCTGAGAATATACCCGGCAACTTGCTAAAGTACTGGTGCCATTAGTTACCCCCAGGCGGTACTGATAAGTGCCTGGTATGGCGTTTACAAACTGAACATTAAGCGTATTGCTGGTTTGCCCCGCAGTATCAACCCAACCACCATTGGTATGATAAGATTGCCATTGGTAAGACGGCGCTGTATTACTGCTATTATCAACCTGCGCCTGCAAGGTATAGTTAGCACTTTGCCCCTGACAAAGCGCTTGTGCCGGCGATCCCGATATTGATCCGAAACCTGTTTCAATTACGGGCCCGCATGCTCTAAAGGTGATATCATCCAAAATAAGGTCGTTACCATTACCACCGGGAGCATTGTTAGTCATTTTAACTACTACCGATGTTGCGTTATTGGGTGTAGTAAAAAACAAACTTCTTTGCACCCAGGTTGGGCTACTTGTTGGGGCTATTGTACCGCTTGAATCTATAGCTAATACTTGACCATCGGTTGTTTCAACAGAAAAGGTAATGTTAGGTTCACTAACACCTGATCCGCTGGCTTGAAGCGTAATAAGATTAAGTATATAAGCGGAGAATTGATATGTTGTACCGGGGCATAACGTTGGTGCGCTTTGAGTAAAAAACACACTGGGAGCTACTGATGCGTTAACAATCATCATGTATCCATTAGGATTA
This sequence comes from Bacteroidota bacterium, assembly GCA_013287375.1. Lineage (GTDB taxonomy): Bacteria > Bacteroidota > Bacteroidia > Sphingobacteriales > Sphingobacteriaceae > Mucilaginibacter. Next base: position 7,080 of record JABDDX010000124.1, read on the forward strand.
CCTGTATGATCTGATGTTACGTTCTGCCAAGTATCCGGGTGGCAATTGCCGCTACCTGTTAAACTATTGGCAATAGTATATTGACCATCATCAGGGCAATTGCTGCTGGTATATGTTAAATTGGTAATTCCTGCCGCCAGTGGTGCACCGGGGTTTGAGCCCGAACCAAAGTCTTGATTGATGACAGGGTCGCCGAGGCTGCCACTACACGTGGTTTGCGGCCCAGTTTGTGTTTGAGCATTACATGTTAAGGATGCTGCTATAATTACAGGCAAAATGAAAATAAAAGCAGCTACTTTAATCAAAGTTTTATTGGGGTTA
>JABDDX010000125.1:0-121 GCA_013287375.1 Bacteroidota bacterium
TAACCTAAAATGAAATCATTATGTATAAAAAACAATTACTCTTAAAGTTACTTTTTTGTCCTTTGCTTTTATTGATATCACTGTCGTCATTCGCGCAGGTATCAGTTTCAGGTAAAGTTAC
>JABDDX010000125.1:131-1139 GCA_013287375.1 Bacteroidota bacterium
TTGTATGACAACACATAGTTGGATAGCAATTGACTACTTTGATTGTATGATTTAGTAAGTGAATTGACATTAGAGGATACCGGGCGTAACCATTTTGATAAAGGGAACCTCAAACGGAACAAACACAGATGTGAATGGTAACTATACCGTAAACGCTAAAAATTCAGATGTATTGGTGTTTACAAGCATTGGTTATGCCAAGCAAGAGATAGCGGTAAACAACCGCCAAACCATCAATGTTAGTATGCAGGAAGACAACCAACAACTAAACGAAGTGGTTGTAGTTGGCTATGGCACACAAAAAAGAAAGGACCTTACAGGATCAATAGCTTCTGTTAAAGGCGATGCATTTAAAGATCAACCCATTACTAACCCTATAGAGGCTTTGGAAGGCCGTGTTGCTGGTGTAAACGTAATTACAGCCTCGGCTGCGCCTGATGCAGTTCCGCAAATTATTATACGCGGGGTTGCTTCATTCTATCAACCCAACCCACTATACATTGTTGATGGGGTAAGGCAATCAGATTTAAACAGCATTAATCCGCAGGATATCGCATCAATAGATATTGCTAAGGACGCGGCTTCGGCAGCTATTTATGGTTCAGCAGCAGCTGGCGGTGTAATTCTTATTACCACTAAAAAGGGATCAAATGCGGGTGCCCCACCATTAATTACCTTTAGTGCAAGATATGGCGTAACCAAACCTAAACTTGTACAATTGCTTGATAAAGATGATTATTTAAAAGCGGAGGACATCTTAAACCCTACTGTATTTACAGGCAAAGGAGGTTTAGATACTCTTGCAAATACAAATTGGGTTAATGTACTTTATCGTACAGGCACCGAGCAAAATTATAACCTGTCAATTTCAGGTGCCTCAAACAATATTAATTACCTGATATCTGGCTTCTACAATCAGCAAACAGGTATTTTCATCAAGAATTACTCCAATATTGGCGGTGTACGCGTTAACACAGATTATAAATTAAGCAAGTATCTAACTATTGG
>JABDDX010000125.1:1174-7258 GCA_013287375.1 Bacteroidota bacterium
CATCACCACTGGTAGGCGCTCAGGCTTTCCTGGCAAATGCACCATTCCGTACACAGCCAATCATTCCTGTATATAATTCAAATGGCTCTTACGGTACCGAGCCTCCAGGTTATGGCGCACAATATTCAGGCCCTAACCCTTTAGGAGCAGTAAACTCTGCAAGCGCGCAGGATACAAAAAACAATTTCCAGGGCAATGTTTATGCTGATCTGAAACTTCCATTTCATTTAGATTTTAAAACAACCTTAGGGTATTCTTATTACCTGGAAACTGAGGACCTCTTTCAAAACACCTATAATTTTGGCCCGGTATCCTCTAATGTCAATTCACTTACTAAATCATACAATCAAAGTAGTCAATTGCTATCCAACTATGTGTTGTCATACAACCAAAGCTTTGGCAAGCATAATATAAGTGCATTAGCTGGTTATGAACAAATTACTGATAAAACCAATAATATTGATGCAGGCGAAAGTCAAGTAGGTGAACCAGGTTACTCGTTTATTCAAACTTCTGCATCTGCATTAAGCCTATCAGGCACTTATGATCCTCAAAGCTTAATAAAATCACAATTTGCACGTGTAAATTATAATTTTAATGAGCGATATTTTTTATCAGGATCAATCAGGCAAGATGCTAATTACACTGTATTTGGCCCTAATAAACAAAAAGGTGTGTTCCCGGCTGCATCTGCAGGATGGACAATAAGTGAAGAACCTTTCTTTAATAAAGTACTGCCTGAATTAAACAGCTTAAAATTCAGGGCAAGTTATGGTCAATTAGGTAACAGCGCAATACCTCCGTACTCGTTTACCGTGCCATACCAACAAAACAATATCTCTACCGGTATTGCAGGTGGCGCACAAGGGTTTGCGCCGGGTGCACCGTTCCAAATCGCGAATACTTTAGCGGGCATACCAAACCCTAATTTACATTGGGAAACCATCACCGAAACAAATATTGGTATCGACGGAGAAGCCTTACATGGCAGTCTTTATTTTACCGCAGAGTGGTATAACAAAAAAACGTCAGATATGATATATGACCTTACCTTATCCCAAAGCAGTGGTTTTACAGCCCCCTTTATAACTAATATTGGTGATGTTGATAACCACGGCTTTGATTTTATGGTAGGCTATCATAATAAATTCGGGAAACTTGGTTTTGATATTAATGCAAACGCTAGCTTTAATACAAACAAAGTTACCAAGTTAAGTGGTGCAGCTACGGATGCCGTTTACGGTGGTTACAACTGGTATACACCTGATCCTGGTAACGTAGCTTTCAGCGCGCAACCTAGCCAAACACTAACCATTACAAAAGTGGGTTTACCATTTGGTTCGTTTTATGGCTACAAAGTGCTTGGCATATTTAGTAACGAAGCGGCGGCCCAAAAGCAAGTTATTAATGGTCAGCATGCTAACGTTGGTGACTTAATTTATGCCAATACCGATGGCAGTACCGATGCAAATGGCGACGCTACTATTGATCAGAACGACAGGCAGGTAATTGGTAACCCTAACCCTAAAATGGTTTATGGTTTTAATCTTCACTTTAATTACCAGGGATTTGATTTGGCCATGCTATTTAATGGCGTTGCAGGCGTACAGCTATACAACGGTGTAAAAGCCTATGAACAAACTGTTTTCCAGGATGGTAACTCTACTAAACAAATCTTCAACGATTCATACTTTGGGTCAAACGGGCTTACTTCTCAACCAAGATTAGGGATACCTACTACAGGTGGCTTCACGCTAGATCCAAACCAGAATTACTCCTCGGTAAACAGTTATTTTGTTGAAAGCGGTGCTTATTTAAAGCTTAAAAACATACAATTAGGTTATACCTTCTCGGGTAATGTTTTAAAACAACTGGATGTTAAAAGTTTGAGAGTATTTGTAATGGCTAATAACCTGTTAACATTTACTCACTACAAAGGGCTTGATCCTGAGTTAGGTAGCGAGATTGCTACAGGCGGTACAGTTAGCACTACTACACAAGGTATTGATGCTGTAACAAACTATCCGCAGGCAAGAATTTATTCAGCCGGTGTTGACATTAGTTTTCAATAATAACCATTTAAAATTACAAAGATGATTAAGAAAAAATATATAGCAGCACTCGCACTTATTATTTTAGCGGGATGTAAAAAAGACCCAACCAACGTCGGGCAAAAAAATGCATATGCCATCGCAGATTATCCACAAACCGTAAACGATCTGCAAACAGTACTGGTATCATGCTATGCCAACCTTCGCGACCAGGGTTTGTACGGATTTCACTTTTTACCTAAAGCGTTGTCTAATTCAATGCATACAGTAAACTCTGAATATAATGGCGATCCGGGATGGAATGAAATGGCAGCCAATAATCTTACAGTTGGTAACGAATATGCATCAGAAACATGGGCAGCTTGCTTCACCGGCATTAAAAACTGTAATGTTACTATTTTTGCCGCCGCGGCGTTAATGAAAACTGATCCAGCTGATCAGCCAACCATTAACTTGATATTAGGCCAGGCTTACTGCCTGCGCGGATGGTATTATATGCAGCTGGAATGCCTATACGGCCAGGATTATATGAAAGCTGGTGGTGTAAATGGCACAGAAATGGGCGTACCAATTTATACTAGTATACCTAACAGCTTAGCAGGAACTCAAATACCCCGGTCTCCTGTAAAAGATGTTTGGGCTTTAATAGAAAGTGACGAAAAACAAGCTGCCACTTTGCTTAAAGGCCAGGTATGGGGTTCTGCTGATCTGGCAAGAGCTACCGAGTGGTCGGCAAAAGGATTGTTAGGTAAAGCCTATGTTTATACAGAAGACTGGACCGATGCACAAACCACCCTGTTGGATGTTATCCAAAACAGCGGTAAATCATTAATGCCTTATGCAACTTATCACGATGCTTTTAATGGTAGTAATAAATTTAATAGCGAATCATTGCTGGAATTGTACGTTGATCAAAATTCAATGGGCGGTTACGGTATATATAGCAGCGCCGCAAACTCATCCACTATCAATGGTCTAATCTGGTCGCCAAATACATTTGGCGGAGGTGACGGAACAGAAGGCAGTGTCTTGTCAATGGGTTACGGCAATGAGTTTTTCCACGATCAAAGCGTAATACGTTTCGGCTTTCCTTTAAGCTCAGTATATAACCTTGTTTCAAATCCTAAATATAATGCCTCACAAACAGCATCGTATAAAAATCCAAAACTGATACAGGATCCCACTTATACGCAGGCATCATTAAACGTTCGCACCAACCAAACAGCCGATCCTCGCTTATTTGTTAATGCCTTGCAGCCATGGGTTGATACTGTTCAATTTGATGGAGTCAATTTTGCAAAAGTAGCTAAACCATCCATTTACGCTTTTCAAACTAATCATTATGGCTTTAGTGTAAGAAAATATTCACCTATTGATTATAACGAAAACACTATCAACTCAGATAAATGGGATTATTACCTGTTGCGGTTAGCTGATGTATATTTATTATATGCTGAAGCTAATATTCAAGGTGGCAATACCGCCGTTGGATTGGAATATCTGAACAAAGTAAAACGCAGGGCTTATGGCTTACCTATCAATACGCCTTCAGCTATTGATTATGCATCAACTACAAGTGCAACACCTGCCAATAATTCGCTTGATCCTGACCCTGTATTGGGCCATAACCCGCTTTACTATGAGCGTTGGGCTGAGTTATTTAATGAAGGCAGCTGGTGGTTTGATGTATGCAGATGGAAAATTGGTGACTCCGAAGCTGCCTATTATGGGGCTGCTTTAAATACAACGCAGCCACTAACAACAACATTTGTTGATAGCAAATCATACACCTGGCCTATACCGCTAAGTGAATTGAATACAAACAGCAAAGCCGTTCAAAATCCCGGATATACTCATTAATAGTTGGTTAAGCGCGGAGCCCCTAAAAAAGGCTTCGTGCTTTTTTAATCTTTCCGGAAAAATCATCTTATACAAATGCAACCCAAATGAAAATATTTGAGTGAATACCCATGCTTTTTTTTCACCCAAAAAATACACTTGAAATCAATGCTTCAACCAATGAAGCCTACACAATTAAATTATCCAAAAATGAAAAAGATACTTACCTGCATCATTAGTCTGTTATTGCTTAACCGTGTAACGGCGCAGCAGGCTACACCCATTAGTGCAAGTATGAGTAAAGTTAAGCTTGATTTTGTGCTTGATGCAGGTGGGCGGCCTGAGTATAAGGTTAATTATGCAGATAAACCATTAATTAATATATCACGACTGGGAATAAAACTTGCAGATGATATTTCGCTCGACAGCAATTTCATGGTAATAAATACAGAGAGAAAATCTGTTGATGAGCAGTGGAAACCTGTTTGGGGCGAAGTGAGTACCATACGTAACCATTATGAGCAGATAACCATCCATCTAAAGCAAAAAAACAACCTGGGTAGGTTAATGGATATTGTTTTTAGGGTGTTTGAAGATGGTGTAGGTTTTAGATATGAATTTCCAATCCAACCAAACTTAAAATATTTTATTGTATCGGATGAGGTAACAGAATTTGCACTAACCGGCGATCATAAAACTTTTTGGATACCCGGCGACTATGATACCAATGAATATCCCTACAGCACCACCAAAATAAGTGAAATTGATAACCGCAGCATGGTTAATGGCTCAGATGATATTGCCGTTAAGGTATGCCCAGATAAATATGCAGTGCAAACGCCTTTGATGATGAAAACCGCCGATGGTTTATACATCAATATACACGAAGCTGCTTTAGTAAATTATAGCTCGATGCAATTACATGTGGATACTAAAACCTTTAAACTTAAAGCGAGTTTAGTACCAGATGCGGTTGGTAATATGGCTTATATGCGCACTGCTTGCCACACACCATGGCGTACCATAATTGTAAGTAATAAAGCAGGAGAAATACTTACTTCAAAAATAATTTTGAATTTGAATGAGCCATCAAAAATTGAAAATACATCATGGATAAAACCGATGAAATTTGTTGGCGTATGGTGGGAAATGCAAACCGGTAAAAGTACCTGGAACTATTCGAACAATGCGGATATTGTTGGTGCTGATGGCTTACTTATACCTAACCACACGCATGGTGCAAACACCGCCAATGTGGAACGCTATATTGATTTCGCGGCGAAGAATGGCATAAAGGGTGTTTTGGTTGAAGGGTGGAACTACGGCTGGGAAGAATGGTTTGGTAACTGGAAAGAAAATGTATTCAGCTTTGTTACCCCCTACCCTGATTTTGACGTAGCATCTATAACCCAATACGCAAAAGCTAAAGGCGTAGTGATGATCATGCATAACGAAACATCAGGCTCTGCAACTGATTATGAGCGACAGATGGATACTGCCTTCCGCTTTATGAATAAGTATGGCTACACATCAGTTAAAACAGGCTACGTGGGCAAAATCATCCCTCGGGGAGAACACCATGACGGTGCATGGATGGTGAACCACTATGTCCGCGCAGCGCAAAAAGCAGCTGAATATCATATAATGATTGATGAACACGAACCGGTTAGGCCTACAGGCCTACAACGCACCTACCCTAACTGGATGGCTTGCGAAGCCGGTAGAGGTAACGAGTACAATGCATTTGGCCATGGTGACAAACCCGAACATGAAACCATAATGCCATTTACCCGCTTTATGGGCGGCCCTATGGATTTTACCCCGGGCATACTTAAGGTTAAAGATTACACAGTTTTACCAAATAAACAGGTACACACCACACTGGTAAAGCAACTGGCATTGTATGTGGTACTTTACAGCCCGATACAAATGGCGGCTGATTTGCCTGAGAATTATGAGAGATACGCCGACGCATTTCAATTTATTAAAGATGTTGGCGTTGACTGGGATGATACAAAAATTATTCAAGCCGAACCGGGAGAATATATCACTACCGCCCGTAAAGAAAAAGGAACCGAGAATTGGTTCATTGGTGCGGTAACTAACCAGGATGGTCGTGACGAAATTGCACCTCTTGATTTCTTAAACAAAGGGCAAAAGTACATAGCAACCATTTATGCCGATGGCCTTGATG
>JABDDX010000126.1 GCA_013287375.1 Bacteroidota bacterium
CCCTGGATGGGCCAAAAGACGCTGAAACATTAATGATTGATCCTACCGAGAAATTGATTTACATCGTTTCCAAACGCCGCGATTCTGTAGGTATTTATACAACACCTCTTCTGTATAAACCAAATGATACAGTAACACTTACCCTGCATGGTAAGCTATTTTTTCAAGGCATAAAACCATTTAAATGGATAACAGCCGGCGATATATCCAAAGATGGCACCCAAATACTATTGCGCAGCTACGATAAAGTATACTACTGGCAACGCCCTTTAAACGAACCTGTTTGGAAGGTAATGCTCACCCAAAAGCCACAAGAGCTACCCTATACTATGGAAAAACAGGGCGAAGCGATAGGCTTTACACCCGATGGCAAAGGCTATTACACCACCAGCGAAGGTGTTTACTCCCCCATATATTATTACAAAATCCCGGGGAAATAGATCAACCATATATCCAATCGTCATTGCAACGACAATGGTGGCGAGATCGATTGGTTAACACACCCCTGCCACACCGCAAGCCTTTTGCGCCCCCTATCAAGAGGGGAATTTTCACGCATGGTTATTTTTTGAATAGCAAACCATTTACAGCTATAACTGTTGTTTATTTATAAGCATTCATGAAATGAAACCTGCTGAAAAACAATACAAATTCATCAACAGCGAAACCGGGTACGTGATACACTACCACACCCTAAATTGCGACCGGGCTGAAGATAAAGTAAAAGAAGAACTCGAAAATGTTAAGGCCAAAGTAGCCATCAAGAATAATATTTTTATAGGGACGGTTTATTGGGAAGTGGTGAAGGATTGTGAGTAGAGTTATCTCCTGTTAATTATTAAGCCGATTTTAGCGGTATCGATTTGCAGTGAAGGATAAATGTCATCGGCGGTGTTGGGGATTGTATCAATTCCAGATGAAAATAATGTGTATTTCTTTCCTATTCTGTGGTAGTTGAAAAGAGTGTTTTTGCATTCACTTAAAGATAATATTGGATCATTTATAATTACCATTTCTCCCTTTACATCTATTTGTTTTAAACTATCAGGGTATACTCCATTTTGCAGCTTGTAAAACTCTATTTGTTTCACAAGATCATTCAATTCATACTTGTCACCAACTGCAAAGTTTTTTATGGAGCTCTTACTATGAAGATCATTGCTTTTAATAAAATATACAGTAACTAAAATTCCAATTGCTCCAATAAATACTACCCATTTATCCCTGTATTGAAAAATCCCAAACATAATCATACCAAAGCCTATTAATGCACCAACTAATGGAATTAGACATAGAATCCCAATTAGATATCGAGGCTTAATTGACTTGTTTGAACGATGTGATTTATTGATGAAAAAATTAGGAACTCCAATATTGATTCTTGATTGCACTGAATTGATAAATTCTGAAATTTCATCTTTTGACGAAAACCATCTTTTGGAAAGAAGGAGATTTTCTTTACTTCTGGTAGAAATGAAAATAAAATTGCCAACTATTTTTATGGTTATTATATCCTCCCAAGTTCTTGATATAGAATTTCCTGATATTTTCCCTTCAGTTTTTATGCCATCATCCACAAGAGTTAATATTCTTGGTTCAGCATAGTTTGGTTTTGTTTTTATAGATAGACTTATTTTATTAGTGAATCTCCACAATGGTACGAAATATGAAAATGCCAATATGAAAATCAAAATACCAGCGATTATGATCAAAGATGCATACCAATTGTATTTGCCATCATAAAGGAAGTATAGCAAAAACGCTAACATTAATAACATGAAAAGAATTGACTTTTTAAATCTCTCTTTTAATACCGTTTTAAAATAATCAACAAAATCCTGTTTGCTGTTTTGGTATTCGATTTGCATTACAGCTTAGGTATAGATAATTTACTTTATAAATGATAATCATGCTAGGAGTTTGCCGCGCTATCGCTCGAAATGACATGGTGGGGAATGTTTATATCCCCAAAACTCCCTTCAACTTCACATAGCCGGATTTGCTTACCGGGATTTTAGCGCCGGATTTTAGAATGGCGAGGTGGCTATCTTTTTCGTATGGGTCGATGCGGGTGATTTGTTGTATGGCGATGATGTAGGAGCGGTGTACGCGTACAAAATAGCGGGGATCGAGCATTTGCTCGAAGAAGTTCATGGTTTTGTTTTTGAGGTAGGAGCCTTCCTGGGTGAAAACGCTTACGTAGTCGTCGTCAGCCTGCAAATATTGTACATCCTGTACCGGGATGATTTTTACCTTAGTGCCGGTTTTTACTACGATACGCTCATGCTGGGCAGGGGATGAGGCAACGGCATCCAGTAGCTCTTCTGTTTTTTTGGTTTGCTGCGCAGGGGCTGGTGATTGCGCCAGGTATTTTTCGATGGCTTTGTTGAACCTGTCCTTGCTGAATGGCTTTAACAGGTAATCAACAGCATGGGCTTCAAAAGCTTTGATGGCGTATTCATCAAATGCGGTGGTGAAAATTACCGATGGTGGTTGTTCTACCAGTTCCAACATTTCGAAGCCGTTTATTTTGGGCATTTGCACGTCCAGGAATATTAGGTCGGGTTGGTGCTGTTGGATGGCCTTTAGTCCCTCGAAACCATCGTTACATTCCTGCAACACCTCAATCTGATCGCTGAATTGCTGCAAATATTCCAGCACTACCATGCGTGCTAATGGTTCGTCGTCAATAACTAAGGCGCGTTTCATATTACCTGCGGAATTTTAATAATGGTTGTAAATATATTATCATTTTGATGTGTTTCCATCAAATCGTTTCTCGCAAATAATAAATATAATCTTCGCTGCACACCACGCAGGCCAAAGCCGGTTCCTTTTGGGCGGGATGTTTGCGGATCGTAAGGGTTTTGCACCATCACCACCAGGTTATTGCCGTCAATTTCGCCACGGATGCTTACCGTTACTTTTTCGGTGGTATCATATAAGCCGAATTTTATAGCGTTCTCCACCAAAGGCTGTAATAGCATGGATGGGAGCAGGGCTTCGCCGCAATGCTTGTCGCAGCTTATCTCGGTATCCAGACGGTGACCGAACCTTACCTTTTCAATATCTAAATATAAATTCAGATGCTGCAACTCATCGCTTAACGGCACTAAAAGCTGATCATCCTTTTTTAGCGTCCCACGCAGAAAGTCGGATAGTTGGTGGATCATCCTTCGGGCTTCATCAGGTTTAAAACCGATCAGCGCGTTAATGGAGTTTAAGCTGTTAAATAGAAAGTGCGGTTGTAATTGCTGACGTAGATTGTATAACTCCGCATCACGGGCCAGTTTTTCAGCTTCGGAGCGGCGTTTTTCGGTTTCTTTATGATCCAGTTGTGAATACCATAGCATGCTGATCATGGCCATCCAGCCTATGGCTAAAAAGTTAGTGCAAAAACGTATAGTTAAAGAATTGGCAATAAAATTCATGTACGCCTGACTGGAGCTGAGGTAGGGGATAATCCCACGGAAACCTGCGGTACAAATGCCTGCAAGGATCAGGCACCACATCAGCAAATTCATGTAGCTGCCTTTACCCGGCTGATAATAGCGAAGGTTGTTGTTGATGAGCCAACAGGCAGCGGCAAGCAGTATGGAGTTTACAATACCATCAGTTAAGGCTATGTACCAGATAAAACCAAAACTATGTACAATGTAAGTTAGTAGCCCGGCCCATATAAGGCCGCAGGCTACAAACAAACTGTAGAGTTTAGATGGTGATAATTGTGGTGTAACCAAAACTTTGTTTCTTTTATTAGTAATTAATAACTGCGAACATCAACCCCGGCGAAAATAGATACGCCTTTCAATACTAATATCTTGTCGTTATCGAGTACGCCTCTGTTGATACGTTTGTCGTCTACACTGGCAAAAACAGCAGCCAGATCCGACACTACCTGCCAGTTTGATGGCACGATTATTTTAGTGCCGCCAAATATTTGTGTAATATCAATCACTACACGGCCCTGTATATCAGCTTGGGTAAAATCCAGTTCGGCACCACCGAACACGTTTACAATTTCGCCGCCTTTGAAATTTTTGGAGAGGATAGTTTTTTTAACCCCACCAAAAATAGACACAGCATCCAGGTAATCATCGCCCCTATAAGCGCCCTGATTGGTTGAGTTTGAACTGCCGCCAACCGGTGGTATTGTTGTACTTGAACTTTGAGTGCCTGCATTCTCGGCAGTTACCGGTTCAACAGGGGTTACTGGTGTAATGATTGGTTCAAAAGGTTGATTATATCCGTATCCTTGTTTCTTTGCCCATTTTTCATCCCATTTACGGCCCCAGTTATTGTTACTGAGATTTTGGTTGCGTTTGGTGATTAGCCATATACCAAATGCGATTATTGCCAGCGGCCATATTAAATGATGCATATTATGCCCGGGAAATATATTATCCGATAGAAATACCATCCCAATTAGCACCATTATAAACCAACCGGAATTACGGAAGTTGTGTCTTGCGCCAACGTATAATCCCCAAATGATGAGCCATGACGGCCAGGAGAATAACCAGTTAGGAATAAAAAAGAAATCTAATTGTTGAAACAGAAACCCTATACCCAAAATCAGCAACAGCAAACCTACCAGCATTTTTCCATTGCCTGGTTTCTTTTGATTTTGATCTTCTAAATCGATACTCATGATCTATATCTTATTAAATATTGTTGTCAAACCTGTGAAATTCAGTGTTGCTGCGTTTTTCCCATTTCTGGCCGTTCCATTTTTGGTCGTGCCTGGCAAGCATGTTTACACCAACTGCAACCAGTACTAATGGCCACAGCGCAGCTATACCTAACGAAGGTATAATATTAGGCAATAAAAACAGAACACCAATACCAGTTATTAAAATCCAGTTTGATTTTTTGAAATTATTTCTGGAACCTACGTATAAGCCCGCGATTATCATAACTACCGGCCAGCCGAACAGAAAATGCGGGAATAAAAAGAAGCCAATATGCTTAGTTAAAATTGCCAGGCCGATAAATAATAAAGCGAAACCAGCTATTGTATTTTTATTGTATTTATGTTGAGTGTTGTTAATTTGATTGTCCATGATCTTTATGTTTTAAATGATAGATCAAATGTACAGCGATAGCGTACGCAACCCTATGGTATATAGGTGGCGTGATTAAAGAAGTCGGTGAATGAAAGAAAAGTGTCGGTAAAAAAAAATTACACCGCCGGCTCCTGCTGACTTAAACAATGAAAGCTGCCTAATCCCCAAATAATATCGGTGGAATCAATGCCTACTACTTTTCTATCAGGAAAACATTTTTGCAGGATCTCAAGAGCCCTTGCATCGTTATCGCAACGGAAAGTTGGTACAACAACGGCAGCGTTGGCAATGTAAAAATTAGCGTAAGATGCAGGTAAGCGCTGGTCTTCATAGATAACAGGTGTTGGCATTGGCAGCTCGACTATATTCAATGGCTTGCCGTTAAGCAGACGCATGGTTTTTAGGGTTTCGAGGTTTTCTTGCAGGATGTGGTAGTTCTCGTCTTCAGGGTTTTCCTCAACAACGGTAACCACGGTATCTTCATTTATGAAACGGGTAATATCATCAATGTGGCCATCGGTGTCATCGCCTACTATGCCATCGCCTAACCAAAGGATTTGCTCGGCACCGTAATAGTTTTTCAGATAATCTTCTATTTGTTCTTTGGTAAGATGCGGGTTGCGGTTTTCGTTTAGCAGACAAGCAGTTGTGGTCAGGATAGTTCCTTTGCCATTAAATTCAACCGAACCACCCTCCATTACAATACCCGGGTTGAATACCGGGATTCCAAAATGTTCGCCTATTTTGGTTGGGATAACATCATCCAAGTCAAACGGAGGGTATTTACCACCCCAGGCATTATAGCCCCAGTCGATAATCGCTTTTTCTTTAGTTTCAGCGTTTATCAAAAATGCAGGCCCATGATCGCGGCACCAGGCATCATTGGTTGGGAATTCATAAAATTCAATTTTGCTTAAATCAGCACCAACGGCTATCAATTGCTCCTTGGCAAAAGCTGCCATTTGCTCATCCTTAACATTGATGCGCACTAGTTCACCTTCAGCTACTACTTTGATGAATTCCGCATAGCGGTTATAAATCATGTCGATTTTTCCCGGCCATGATTCTTCCTTATGCGGCCAGCTTAACCAGGTAGCGGTGTGTGGTGCCCATTCGGCGGGGAAAGAAAAGCCTTTAGGTGGAGTCTGAACCATGATTTGCTTGATTTGAGGATTCTTTGATTTTGTATATTGTCTGAACCATGATTTACTTGATTCAGGGATTACTTGATTATAGATTGAATCTTGATTTGTTTGATTCGGTGATTTTTTGATTATAGATTAAACAGTTTGTTGTTGTGAACTCGTTTGAATTGAAGACTTTTTGAACCGAAATTAATCAGCAATCCAATTTCCATTTTGTAAGCTTCAACATAGTTCATGGCTTGTGCTAAGTGAACTTCTTCTAATGCTATTAAAGCTTTTAATTCAACCATTACCACATCTTCAACAAAAAAGTCCACCCGTCTTGTTCCAATTTCTTCGCCATCATAGAATATGGTCATTTCCATTTCTCTTTTGTAACCTAAGCCAGCTTTCCTGAATTCTATTTCCAGCGCACGCTGATAAATAACCTCCTGAAAACCATTGCCTAATATGCCGTGAACTTTCATAGCGCAGCCAATAATTTTTTCAGTAAGTTCTTTATACTTCATTTTAAAGAAATCAGGAAATCAAAAAATCAAGCGAATCAAGGTTCAGACTAATCCTCGTCTATTAAACGTTTTGTTATTGGCTGATATGAATCAATCCTTCTATCACGTAAAAACGGCCAGTGACTGCGGTAGTAATCAGATTTATTCAAATCGAGATCCTGTATGATAATTTCTTCTTCGTTGTGCGATGCCTGGTACAATAATTTACCAAACGGATTGGCTACGAACGATCCGCCCCAAAAATCAACACCAGCTTCATGACCTACACGATTTACACTTACCACGTGTACGCCATTGGCTACCGCGTGCGAGCGTTGTATGGTTTGCCA
>JABDDX010000127.1 GCA_013287375.1 Bacteroidota bacterium
TCTAAGCTCTTCACCTTGGCTTCTGATAAAATAAATAGCGAGGATTAATAATAGTAGACCGGTGATTTCACTCAGATATAATCTGGGTTTGATAAGGAGCTTTTTAAACATGAAGTTAAAACGTTATCTAATATTTCAAGGGGGTAGATAATTATTCAAAGATAAACCTATTTTCATTCTTCATAAACCAGTAGCGCTTTTGCTTTGTCGTTTTACTGTCATTTACTAAACTGGATTAAGGGAACGAAAGACTACATCAAAACCAAAAAGTCCCTATACATGATATATAGGGACTTTTTGGTAGCAAAAGGAAGTAATTTTCATCTTTTTTGTAGAAAACTCTTTATTAGTTATTTCCAACCTCCGCCTAAATCGGTATACAAATTAACAATAGCCTGCAATTGTTGTAATTTATCATTAACACCAGCTAATTGGGCCGCTAACAGGCTCTGTTCAGAAGTTAAAACATCAGTATAGTTTGTGGCTGAGCTATAGGTTAACAGCTGTTTGGTATAGTCAACCGACTTTTCCAATGCATTTAACTCCTTTTTCCTTAGTTCCGCTTTTTTTAACGCTTGTTGATAAGAAAACAAGTCATTAGCTACCGACTGCCCAGCTGTTAAAATGCTTTGCTGGTACGCGTTAAAAGCTTCCAATTGCTGAGCCTTCGCTATACGGTAACGTGCCTTATTTTGCCCCTGATTGAATATAGGTTGAGTTAAGCCGCCAACTAGATTATAGAAGATGGAATTGTTGAACAAATCTTTCAGTTGTAATGATGATAAACCCCCTTCAGCCGTTATGGTAAGGGTTGGATAAAAGTAAGAATGAGCAACGTTGGTGTTCTCAAAAGCCGCCATAAAAGCAAATTCCGATTCTTGTATATCAGGTCTGTTCTTTAATAATTGGGTTGAAAGGCCTGCATTCAATGTTTCAACAGGTGTTTGCTCCGCCATGGTCAGCCGTTTGATAGGTCCGGGTCCGCGACCCAATAAAATACACAGGGCATTCTCTGTTTCTCTTATATTCGATTCCAGGTCGGGTATAGTAATTTCTGCTGCATACCTGTTGGCTTCGCTTTGTACAACGGCAGCTCCGGTAACCACATCTGCTTTCAGCAACGACTTGTTGGTCTCCACATCCTGTATATCGTTTTTCACGGTTTGCTGTGTGATGGCTAACTGTTGGTCATAAGATAAAAGTGCGTAATAATCATTAGCAATATTGGCCACTAACGTTGTTTGAACGGCGCGTTTTGAGGCATCGCTTTCTAAAAATTGAGCTATTGCCTGTCGTTTTAAGCTATTTAGTTGTCCCCATACATTAACAGTCCAACTGGCGCTAAAATCTCCCTGGTAGGTTGTGGAATTCAAATCGATACCTAAACCTGCAGGAAATGTTTGTGCAGCCTGTGAGGCCTTTGCCTTGGTAACCGAAACACCTGCACTTAATGTTGGGAAATAAGCTGCCTTGCTTTCTTTTAAAGTGGCATTTGCTTCCGCAATTTTCAGAATGGCTGTTTGCAGGTTCAGGTTATGATCAATCCCCTCCTGTATCAGGTTTTGCAATACGGTATCGCTAAATAATGAGCGCCACGGCAACGCAGCGATAGAGTTGGAATCTGTTGCAGAACTATCGCGGTATAAATTGGCCGCATTTACATTTGGCCGTTTATAGTGTTTTGACACATTACAAGATGCAATAATGAGCAATCCCGTTGCGGCTAATAAAAAATATCTTGTTTTCATTTGATTGAACTTAAGCTTAAAATTTAGTTAACTATCGGCTCTTCGGGTTGAATAGCTGGTTTGCCGCTAATCCTTTCCTGTAATCCCTGAAAAACGATAAATAATATGGGTATTACGAAAACGCCGAACAGTGTACCGATAAGCATACCTCCCACTGCGCCCGTACCGATTGATTTATTACCCACTGCGCCCGCGCCTGTGGACAGCATTAATGGAAGTAATCCGAGTATAAAAGCGAATGACGTCATCAGGATTGGTCGTAGCCTTGCTGTTGCACCTTCAATGGCGGCATCTACAAGGGTTAAGCCATGTCGCCTGCGTGTTACTGCAAATTCAACAATCAGGATGGCATTCTTGGCCAACAAGCCAATGAGCATAATAAGCGTTATCTGCAAATAGATATTATTTTGAACTCCGAATATTTTCGCGAAGATGAATGCTCCCGCTAATCCTACAGGCAGTGATAATAGCACTGCAAACGGCAGTATATAACTTTCATATTGCGCACTAAGCAGGAAGTAAACAAAAATGAGGCATAGTATAAATATATAAACGCTTTGGCTTCCACCGGCAATCTCTTCACGGGTAATACCGGCGTATTCAAAGCCATAGCCCACAGGGAGTGTTTGCGCTGCCACCTCATTAATAGCCTTGATGGCATCGCCTGAGCTGTAACCAGCATTTGGTGCACCTTGTATATCAATAGAGGTATACAGGTTAAACCTATTGATTGATTGTGGGCCGTATACCTTGGTAAGCGTTACAAATTCCGAGATCGGCGCCATAGCACTGGTGCTGTCACTTCGCACATAAATATCATTTAAACTTGCCGTATTACTACGATATATGGCATCAGCCTGTATCATTACACGGTATTGTTTTCCAAATTCGTTAAAATTTGAAGCATAAACACTTCCGTAGTACCCTTCAAGCGTGCTCAGTACACTATTTACCGTTACGCCCGCCTGGTGACACTTAGCCACATTAACATTGATCATGTATTGCGGAAAATTGGTATTAAAAGAAGTAGTGGCATATTGTATTTCCTTACGCTTGCCAAGTGCCGCCAGGAATTTAGCGCTCACATCATTAAATTTATTAATATCGCCCCCGGTTTTGTCCTGTAATTGGAACTCAAAACCACTGTTGATACCAAAACCTTGTAAAGTAGGTGGTGCAAAAAATATGACCTGAGCGTTTTTGATGCCCGCTGTCATGCCGAAAAGCTGCCCGGTGACACTATTGATATCCTCGCCCTTACCGGTACGTTTATCCCACGGTTTTAACTTAATTACCACCATAGCATATGAGCCACCAGCCCCGGCAATAAAGCTTTGCCCGGTAATGGTTAAGGTTGATTCTACTTCAGGCAACGTTTTGATGATCCCTTCAACCTGTTTAGCAACTACCGTGCTTCGTTCAAGCGATGAGCCTACAGGTAAACTAATATTGGCGAATAATACACCCTGATCTTCATTTGGAACAAAACCTGTTGCGGTTGTTTTGATAAGAAAATAAAAAATACCTGCAAAAACTAAAATGATTAGTCCGCCGATCCATTTTTTCCGGGTAAGAAAGTGTACCGAACGTTTGTATTTTCCTGTTACAGATTCAAAACCAGTATTAAAAGCGGTGTAAAATCGTTGAACAATGCTGGAATCTTTATGCTCACCTTCGGGATGTGGTTTTAGAAACAAAGCACATAATGCCGGACTAAGCGTTAACGCATTAACTGCCGAAATAATGATGGCAATGGCCAACGTTAAACCAAACTGCTTGTAGAACACACCCGAAGAACCGGAGATAAACGACACCGGGATAAATACCGCGGCCATAACCAGGGTAATAGAAACAATAGCACCACTAATGTCACGCATCGCGCTTATGGATGCTTCTTTCCCTGACTTGGCACCCTGGTCAAGTTTAGCGTGTACCGCTTCAACGACCACAATCGCGTCATCCACCACAATACCAATAGCCAGCACCATCGCGAACAGCGTTAGTAAGTTAATAGTGAAACCAAAAAGATTTAAAAAGAAGAACGTACCTATAATAGCCACAGGAACGGCAATAGCCGGGATTAATGTTGAACGGAAATCCTGCAGGAATACAAATACCACTATGAAAACAAGAATAAACGCTTCTATCAATGTATGTATAACTTTAGATACAGATTCATCCAGAAAATCATTAGCGTTTAGTAACGAAGTGTATTTTACCCCCGGTGGAAAAGATTTGGAGGCTTCGGCGATGGTAGCCTCGCATTGTTGAATCAATGAGTGGGCATTGGAACCTGCTACCTGAGATACAGCTATACCAATTGAAGGGTTGCCGTCGGTAGTAGTATACCCACTATAATCGAGTGAACCCAATTCTACACGAGCCACATCTTTTAGCAGCAAAGTTTGCCCGGAACTAGTCGATTTGATGACGATGTTTTCAAAGTCAGCCACTGATTTTAAACGGCCCTTGTATTTAAGCGTATATTGAAAGGACTGGTTACTGTTTTCACCCACTTTTCCTGGTGCCGCATCAATGTTTTGTTCTGCAAGCGCTGTGTTTATATCGTCGGGGATTAAATGATAGGCAGCCATAACGCTTGGTTTCAGCCAAATCCGCATAGAGTAATCTTTACTGCCGAAAGCTGTAGCATCACCTACACCGCTTATACGTTTAATTTGCGGCAATAAATTGATATTTGCGTAGTTTTGAAGGAATGTCTGGTCGTACGACTTGTTGCTGCTTGACAGTGAAAATATCAGGATGTCGCTGCTTTGTTGTTTCTGCGTAGTTACGCCAGCCTCGGTAACTTCCGCAGGCAGTAAGCTGGCTGCCTTCGAAACGCGATTCTGTACGTTTACTGCTGCTATATCCGGGTTTGTACCCAAAGCAAAAAAAATGGTAATGGTTGCGCTTCCGTCATCAGCAGCGGTAGATGTCATATAAGTCATGCCCTCTACTCCGTTAATCTGTTCCTCCAAAGGAACGATTACGCTGGTCAATACAACATCGGCGTTAGCGCCTGAATATGCGGCAGATACCACTACAGTAGGCGGAGCAATGTCTGGGTATTGGGTTATCGGCAGCTCTATGAGTCCAATAATCCCCAAAATAACTAATATGACCGATATTACGGTAGATAATACCGGTCTTTCTATGAATGTTTTTATCATCTTTTTAGTTTTTTAGATCGCCGTAAACCTTGTCAGAACTCATAACTTGTGGTGCGATTTTGGTAGAATCCTTTAATGAGATGGTGCCATCGTAAACGATCTTATCACCTGCTTTTACACCACCGGTAACTACATAATACTGGCCTGCTGTAAGTTCCATTATTTGTATTTCCTGATTTTTTACCAGGTTGTTACCATCCAGCACGTATACAAAATACTTACCCTGTAATTCGTATGCGGATTTTTGAGGAATTAAAATAGCTGCGGTTAATGCCTGGGGAATATCTATACTTCCTGAACTACCGCTTCTTAACAAGTGCATGGGATTAGGAAATGCGGCCCTAAAACTTGCTGAACCGGTGGTGGTATTTAATACACCGCTAATAGTTTCTAAACGACCTTTTTCTGAATAGGCCGAACCGTCAGCCAATGCTAAATTGACGTCGGGAGTGTTTTTCAGCTTTTCATCCAATGTATTCCCTTTTACCGACCGGGAAAAATCCAGAAGTTGTTTTTCATTCAGTGAAAAATAGGCGTATACTTTACCGATATTGGCTACAGTAGTCAAAGGGCTGGCAGTAGCACTGGTGATCAGGCTGCCCAAACGATAAGGTATTGAGCCGACAACACCATCTACCGGGCTTGTAACGTACGTATAACCCAGGTTTACTTTAGCGGTAGCTAAAGTAGTTTGTGCTTGTGCCAATGCGGCCTTTTTAGTATCGAGGGTATTTTGATCCGTTTGCAGTTCATATTCGGAGATGATGCCTTTATCAACCAACGGCTTGGTTTTATTTACCGCTATTTCTGCCGAATTAATATCCGCTTTTGCACTGTTTATTGCTGCAATAGAGTTGATAACGGTTTGCTCATACTCCGGCGCGCTAAGTTTGAACAATAGCTGTCCTTTTTTAACCACCGAACCTTCATCAACGTATATTTTCTCAATATAACCATCCACTTTAGGGCGAATATCTATTGTTTGTTCACCCTGCATCACGGCAGGATAACTGGTATGCAGTGTAGCGGATTGTGTTGTAACGCTAAATACCTCGTATGTTGCTGGCGGCTGCTGTGCACCAGTGTTTGTATTAGCGCCGCCGCCGCAAGAGCTTAAAGCAATGACCATCAAGCTAATCATAGTTAACCCGGTACTCGTTCTCTTCATTTTATAAGGTATCGTGTTCATATATTTTGTAATAGTTAGATTTGTTGTGATTGATAAATATGTTTGACACTTATGTTAGTATTTATTCAAAAAAATCAGTTAAATAAAATATCTATTATCATTTGCTTTCTTTCCTGCATTAACTTTTCAAAATTTGTATCATTAAGTTCAAGCATCCGCTCAAATAAACGCCGGGTTAATAATGGATAGGCAACCAGAGATAATATATTGATCATGAAATTAATAGGTAATATTTCCTTGATCTCACCATTATCAGATGCTAGTTTTATCTCTTTTAAAAATTGCTGCATACCCGGCGGTGAATCCTTAGTAGGCAAGCTAAATCCATGGGTGTTTATTTCACTGATTAAAAAGGATTCTTTATAAGGATACTTTGTTAGCTCAGCAGTAAACATATCAATAAACGCAATAACCTTTTTTTTGAAAGGCATAGTTGAACCCAGTACCTCGTTCATTTTAAGCCCGGTATCTGCCATAGCTTCCCGAAATACTTGTTGAAAAAGGATGTCCTTGGAACGGAAATAATAATTGATAACAGTTCTGCTTACTCCGGCAGCCTCCGCAATATCTTGGGTAGTCGCGTTAAATTTTCCTTCCGCAAAGAAAATCTGTTTTGCGGTATCCTTAATCATCTGTTCGGTACCTGTATCTCTAGCTGCCATTATCTTACTAAAGTGTTTGACGTTTATGTCAGGCAAATATAACTATTGATCTACGATAGTTATGTCAATTAATTAACATCTTTATTTGTCTATTTTGTTAGACAATATTATTCACATATTTGTTACAAAATAATTTATAATACTAAGGTGATATCTAATCTATATATAAAACATATATAGGGAAGGATGCCATGCGAAATTTAAAAACTTCAGAGCCCAAGCCCTGCATTGCCCTCAGCCCCACAGCGGCAGCGCTCTTAAATCCTTAGA
>JABDDX010000128.1 GCA_013287375.1 Bacteroidota bacterium
ATATTTACAAGCAAAAAGCTTTGTGCTGTTTTTAAATGCGCCCCCAAAATCGTACTTAAAGCGCAATCTCCAAATTAACGAAAAGTTAAGCAGGCCGATTCATCTCATAAGGTAACATCAGCCGCAATATTATTTTATCCATAGATGAAATAATCACAACCTAAAACCAACTAAACTTTATAATTATGAATCAAGAATTACACAAAAAACAATCCCGGCATGTCTGGAGAAAAATGCTATTTTTTTCGATGATGGCTGTTGCTTTGCTGTTTTCAAGCATCGTCAAAGCACAAACAGATCCCCCACAGTATGGCACTCCATTTACCGGCGTGCCTGATATCAGGGATGTAAACATGTACCAGGTACATAACCGCCCGTATAGCGCGGCAGGAAACTTTGCCGGTATTATAGCCCGGTTAGACAGCATCAAGGCATTGGGCACCAACGTGGTTTACATTATGCCTATCTACCCGCATGGTACGGATTCAAGAAGCTCTGCTTCGCCATATTCAATCAAAGGCGATACTTCGGTAGCGACAGAATATGGTACATTAACAGATTTCAGAAATCTGGTTGCCGGATGCCATAGCAGAGGGATGGCCGTTATCCTCGATTTTGCCGTGAACGGAACATCATGGGATCACCCGTGGATAACAGCAAACCCTAGCTGGTATGTTCAAAGCGGTGGTGTAATTCAGCAATTAGCCAATTTCAGCGACGTTGCCGCTCTTGATTTCACAAATACGGCTATGCGCGCGGCGTTGGTGGCTTCCATGCGCTATTGGATATTTGCTGCCAATATTGATGGTTTCAGGTGCGATGACGCAAACAACCCACCCATTGATTTCTGGACCAATACTATCGCTAATTTAAGAGGGATTACCACCCATAAATTGATCATGCTGGCTGAAGGTGACCGGCAGGCAAATTATACCGCTGGCTTTGATTATGATTTTGGTGATGATTTTTATTATGATGCCTTAACGCCAATCGTTTCAGGATCATCAGTAAGTGTTATACAAACTACAACCAATACCGAGTATGCCAGTGCAACCGGCAGCCAGCAAATGGCGAGGTATACTTCAAATCATGATATTGAAACCACCACAACTGCTATACAGGAATTTGGCGGCCATGCCGGTGTAATAGCTAACTATTTAGTTTGCGCTTACATGCGTGGTGTTCCGTTTTTAACCAGCGGGCAGGAAGTTGACTTTAATCAAACTATACCCTGGCCTTATCAAACGGTAAAAATAAACTGGACAGCAAATCTTGGCGCTTCGGCTGATTTTAAGAAAGTAAATAATTACCGGACTTTAAGTGAAGCAGTACGGCGCGGTACGATGACCAATTATTCTGATAATAATACCTGCGCATTTACCAAAGCATCTACCACAACATCAGAAAAAGTTGTAGTAATGGTAAATATGAGGAATAGTACACAAAGCTATGTAATCCCATCGGCCTTTGCAGGTACCTGGAAAAACGCTTATACAGGCGCAACAGTTACTTTAACATCAGGAGCGACACAATCGTTAACGGCTTTCCAATACATTGTTTTAACCAATCAAAGTGTTGCTACTGTTGCCGTAACAGGCGTAACCATGAGCCCTACAACAGCATCCGTGGCAGTTGGATCAACTCAACAACTTACCGCTACTATTGCTCCCGCCAATGCTACTAACCAAAACGTTACCTGGACATCAAGCAATACAGCCGTAGCAACTGTAGGTGCATCAGGTATAGTTACTGCCGTAGGTGCAGGAACAGCTACCATTACTGTTACAACAGCCGATGGCAGCAAAACCGCAACATGCGCAATAACAGCCGCCACAGTAGCAGTTACTGGTGTAACCATGAGCCCTACAACGGCATCTATCAACACTGGCGGCACACAACAGCTTACCGCAACAATTGCGCCTGCCAATGCCAGTAATCAATCTGTTACCTGGACATCGAGCAATACCGCGATAGCTACAGTTAACGCTACCGGTTTGGTTACAGCAGTAGCGGCAGGCACAGCTACAATCACTGTTAAAACAGCCGATGGCAGCAAAACGGCCACATGTGCGGTAACAGTAACCGCTGCACCAACTTTTACTGTTTATTTTTACCCTCCTGCGGGATGGGGAAGCAGCATAAAAATATATTGGTGGGACGCGCAGCCTTCAGGTGTATTGGCAGATGGCACATGGCCAGGTGTAAATATGACCAACGATGGTAACGGATGGTGGAGTTATACTTTTACCAACGTAACCTCAACCAACCTGATATTTGATGACGGATCAAATCAAACCGGCAACCTGAATAGTGGAACAACCGAATGGTATGAAAACAATACATGGTATACCACTAACCCTGGTACACCGGTATCAGTTACAGGTGTTACGGTTAGCCCAACTACAGCAACGTTAGCGGGGGGAGCTACCCAACAACTTACCGCTACCATAGCACCAAGTAATGCTACTAATACCGCGGTTACCTGGTCATCAAGCAATACGGCTGTTGCTACCGTAAGTTCCACCGGTTTGGTAACAGCAGTGGCGGCAGGTACGGCCACTATAACCGTTACAACCAGCGATGGCAGTAAAACTGCCACATCGGCTATTACAGTAAGCGCTATTGCTGTTACAGGCGTAACCCTTAGCCCTACAACAGCATCATTAATAGCTGGGACGACACAGCAACTTACGGCAACCGTTGCGCCAAGCAACGCCACTAATACGGCGGTTACCTGGTCATCAAGCAACACGGCAATAGCTACAGTAAATAGCACCGGTTTGGTAACAGCCGTGGCTGCGGGCACAGCAACAATAACTGTTACTACAACCAGCGGCAGTAAAACTGCAACATGCGCGGTAACGGTAACAGCGGCGGGTACTACTACCACTTATTACAATATTTTAAACAGATGGCAGGCTAATACCTACCTGTACGACGGTGGCAATGGCCAGGTTAAATACGGTACAAGTCCATCGGGTAATACCAATTATCAATGGGCGCAGGTTGCAGGCCCTACAGGATACATATTTATCGTAAATCGTGCGACCGGCAATATGATGGATGTTGAAGATCAGAATGGCGCTATTGAAGCCAATGTTGGCAACAGCACATGGTATAGCGCGATGTGGTCGGTGGTTTCAACCGGTGATGGTTGGGATTATTTTGAAAACAGATGGCAGAATGGCGAATGGATAAATATACAAGCCCTGGCCGGATATGCCCAATATAGTGGTGCTTCATCAGGTTTTTATAGCGCCGAATGGCAGTTTGTAAATGGCACCCAGGTAAGTATGGCACAATCAAATAACAGGAACTATCTTGCCGACTCCGCCGCTGTAGCAAACTATAATATTGCTACGCCTAACAATGGTGATCCATTGGTACACTCCGCGCTTTCACCCAATGGTGATGGTGTTAATGATGTGTTAACTATTGATAACATTACCAGCTATCCCGACAATAAAATAATGGTTATGAATACTGGGGGTACAAAAGTATTTGAATCATCGGGCTATGACAATACAACCAACACTTTTGATGGACATTCCAGTGTAACCGGAGGCATGGTACCACAGGGAACGTATTTCTATGTGCTACAATACAAAGCTAAGGGTATAACAAAAACTAAAACCGGTTATATAGTACTCAAATATTAACCGAACATATGGTAAACATAATGCCGGCGGTAAAGGATTATATCAAAACCTTACTGCTGGCATTATTAATTATGCATCGAATAACTGAATTAAATCGCCTACAGTTTTAAAAATTTCACCGGGAATATTAAATGGACCTAATTATACACAGACTCAATATCATTCAAAACCTACAACAAAAAGCTTTAAAACTGTTTGCGCTAGCGGTTGCTTTGGTATTTTATGGCCTTAACACATCGGCTCAAACTACAGCCCCGTTCAGTTACACACAGTACATGAATAACCTTACGCCCATCAATTCAGCGTATTCATTAATTGACCAGGCAGGATCAGTAACCGGGGTGATAAGGAAACAGTTTACAGGGATAAACGGAGCGCCATCAACCTATCTGGTTGATGCAAGTATTCTACTTCCGGACATGGGCGCCTCAACTGGTTTTATTGTGCAGAATGACCAGATAGCTATTGAAAAACAAACTGAGGCCAGTTTCTTTTTCGCCAAATCGATACAATTGGATGATCAGAATTTTTTGGCTGTTTCTGCCAATGCGGGTATACGATCTTACAAAGCCAACTACTTATCAATTGATGATAACAACGACCCTTTGTTTGATAGTAATATTAGTGAAACTAAAGCCAATTTAGGTTTTGGTTTATTGCTATACAGTGATACTTATTATTTCGGTATTTCTATGCCGGAGCTTACTTTACGCAGCCTAGGTACAGCATCGTTACAAAATAACAATTACTTCAAAAACCATTATTATTTTGCGGGAGCCTACATAGCAGAACTAAGTGATGATTTTAAACTTAAACCCTCGGTATTAGCAACCTACGCAAGCGGATCGCCTGTAACAGCCGATTTCGCAGGTTTATTTTATATAAAAGATGTGTTGGGTTTCGGAGCAAGTTATACAACTAACAGCCAGGCTGCAATCTTACTCGATTTAAATGCGGGCACCATACATATAGGCTACAGTTACCAGTTCGGCACCAACAGCGCGAACCTTGGTGGCTATAATAATGCTACGCATGAAATTATGCTTAGCTATCGTTTTGGTGAGGGAAGCTCGACGCCAAAAGTTTTATAACATACTACATAAAAAGGAAAGTGATGGATAGGAATATAAAAACAGGAACACGCCCCAATTTAAGAACCAAACAGTTCTCAACACTGCATATCGAAATATTTGAACAGATACTCGTTTCCGGCAAAACAAATTGGGAGTTAAATAAACAATTTGGCTACACCAAACGATCACACTGCATAGTCGACCATTCGCGCAGGGTAATGTACAAGCTGCTTGTATTAGAGAACCTCACCAGGGAGCAGAACATGGGAAAAGTAATTTATCCGCGTGTTTATAAATTTTGGTGGAAACGTTTGCTTGATAAGCATAAACAAGCTTTATTGGCAAAAGCAATTAAACCGGCTTACTACGAAGAAGTAAATAAACCCAAAATGGTTAATGAAAAAATAGCTTTCTACATATAAAGACTAAATATTACTTATCTACCAGTCGCTTCCAATCCGGGTTGCTTTTTAGAAAAACCTGAACATATGGGCAAAAAGGGCGCATTTTAAGATGATTTTCTTCCAAATACTCAAAGGTTTTCTCAACAAGGATTTTGGCTATTCCTTGATTTCGTAGAGTTTCCGGTACTTCAGTATGTATTAACAGGTAGGTGTCTCCTATGTGTCTATAATCAATAAAGGCGCGCTGCCCCTCAACAATCATTTCAAAACTATGATTGGTTTCATTATTTACTAAAGGTAATTCGTTATACATAGTAATGTTAAGGCTGTTTTATAAATGCATTATAATGCAAATTAACTATTTCAATACATACCTATGCTGTTATATAAAAATTGCACCCAAGCGATTTAATAACTTTTAAAAAAGCATAACGTATAACAAAGAAAAATGACTGCCTTTTAATGCCGGATATAGCCAAATCTTATTGTAACACAACATCTTCTGCTAAGATAGGCAATGGCGGACAGCCATCATTATTCATTAAATTTTTCGGGGTACTTGCCTGGTTAATTTTGTGCAACACACCATACGGTAAAGGGCAAAATCAATATACAGACATCTCCTATTTACGGGTTAGTGATGGTTTATCACAAAGTAACGTCAAATCGATATTAAAGGATAATCAAGGCTATTTATGGTTTGCAACAGATGATGGACTAAACCGTTATGATAGCCACGCTTTCAAAATTTACAGGCATGTTCCCGGTGATCCGCATTCTTTACTGGTAAATAATATTGAAACATTATTTAAAGATAATAAAGGCAATGTTTATGTTGGCACAGGTGGGGGTGGTTTAAGTTTATATAATGCTAAACAGGATTCCTTCACAAACTTTACACTTGTTAAAGATGATGCCACAACTTTATCAAATAATGATATTACAAGTATTTATGAAGACAAAAAGAATAATCTGTGGATAGGTACATATTCCGGATTAAATTTATTTAACCCAAAAACCGGGAAATTCAAACGCTATCTATATCAAAAAGATAAAGAATATATACCTGAACATCATATCCGTTCGATTACTGACGATGGTAACGGGAACCTCTTTTTAGGCACTGATGGCGGCCTTATCTGGTTTAATTGCAGTAATGGGCAATCTATACTATATCGCCATCAGAATGAGGATAATTCAAGTATCGCCAGCAATCATGTTAATACTTTATTAAAAAGAAGAGATGGCAATATCTGGGTCGGAACGTTTGATGCAGGGTTAGATCTTTTTAATCCGAAAGCCAAAAAGTTTACCCATTTCAAACATCATCCGGCTGACACATCATCATTAATAAGTAACAATGTGCTTTCGCTGGCTTATGTAAGCCCTCAAAAGCTACTAATAGGAACCGAAAAAGGCCTTGATCAACTTAATGACAATACGAATATAATAACATCCTATAAAACAGATAATCCCGGTGTTGAACCTTCTGTTGGGTCTATCCTTTTCGATCAGGGAATCTTATGGTTGGGTGTGTACAACGTGGGAATTGTTAAATATGATAGTAACATTTCATCCTTCGCGCACTACTTTATTAACACCAGTTCTTCCGGCGAATTGAACAATAACAGTGTAAATACATTTGCCGAAACAGCCGGTGGTTTTTATATTGGTATTGATGGCGGCGGCATCAGCTACTTTAATAATCGAACTAAAACAATAACCAATAATAAGGTTTCATTAAATGGAAAAG
>JABDDX010000129.1 GCA_013287375.1 Bacteroidota bacterium
AGTTTCAGAAGCAGGTAGTATTAATTACTTGTTTTCAGCAGCAGACAAACCAAATAAAGGAAACCAGATCAATGCTTTCTTTAAGCAAACTTCGCCTGATTATATCGGAGGTTTAAAAAATGTAGATAATGTTATTGCCGGGCATAGCTACTTTACTACGTCGCCCATTGCATCGGCCATAAAATTGCGGCAGCAGCTTGCTGAAAATGTAAAGGATATTGCCGGGCTATCTTTTTGGGAATCAGAATACTGTATACTAGGCGATAATGCCGGTGAAATTGATGGCAATAAACGTGATCTGGGGATTGATGCTGCCTTATATCTCGCAAGAGTTATCCATACTGACTTAACTGTAGCTAATGCATCAGCCTGGCAGTGGTGGACGGCGATTTCTGCTTTTGATTATAAGGATGGGCTTATTTATGTAGATAAGAACAAAACCGATGGAAATTACTACACCAGCAAAATGCTTTGGGCTATGGGTAATTACAGCAGGTTCATCAGGCCGGGGGCAATCCGGGTTGATGCAAATATTGCCGGAGAGCCTGCGATAAAAAGCCCGTTGTTTATTTCTGCTTTTAAAGAAGGTAAAAAGCTTACCATGGTTATTATTAATAACAACGCCGAAAATATAGCTATCCATTTAAATACAGGTACTAACAGAATAACGAATGTTAGGGCATTTGCCACATCTGCATCGGCAAACTTGCATGCAGAAACGCTGACTAATGCAGAAAATGCTATATCGATCACAGGCAGATCAATTACTACCATAACCGGAATCATTCAATAGTATATCCAAACGTTTATGAAAAACAATAAGCTCTGTATCTTTTATCTGCTCATTATCTTGCTGTTCCCCCAGGCATTAAAGGCTCAAAATACAATTGGATCTCCCATTTTATTTAATGATGCGTGGCTATTTCATAAAGGTGATATGACCAATGGCGATACAGGCGGCCTTGTGGGAGTGCCATGGAAACCTATACAGTTGCCGCATGATTGGAGCATCGAAGGCCCTTTTAGTGAGGATTGGGCCAGCGCGACAGCTTATTTGCCGGGTGGCATAGGCTGGTATAAAAAAGCTTTTAAAGCTGATAAAAGTTGGGCAGCAAAACAGGTATACATATACTTTGATGGTGTATATAAAAATAGCGAGGTATGGATAAATGGGCATTATCTGGGTAAAAGGCCAAATGGCTTTATCCCGTTTCAATATGAAATATCACCATACCTAAACTATAAAGGCGAGAATACGCTAACGGTTAAAGTAGATCATAGCGAGTTCGCGGATTCAAGATGGTATACCGGGTCAGGCATTTACCGTAATGTTTATCTCATTGTTAAAAATCCGGTACATGTCGGGTTGTGGGATGTAGCATTTACAACTCCAGTAGTATCCGCCAACAAATCTTCAGTAAAAGTTAAAGTAACGGTTACTAACAGTAAAACTTCGACAACAAATGTAAATCTTAAAATTAACCTGCTGGATTCGGCGGGAAGGATTGTTGCGACAGCTCAAAAGCTCCTTTCCGCGAAAAAAGGGGAGAATGAAATTACTTTTAATAGCCAGGTACCATCAACCCACTTATGGAGTGTTGAGCGGCCATACTTATATCAATTGCAGGTACAGGTATTACAAAATGGCAAATTGATTGACCAGGTAAACCAGCAGGCAGGCATCCGTAGTATTCGGTTTGATACGGATAAAGGATTCTTTCTAAATGATAAAAGTACCAAAATAAAAGGCGTATGTATTCATGATGATGCCGGTGCATTGGGTGTCGCGGTACCTGAAGAAGTGTGGATACGCAGGCTTAAAATATTAAAAGAAGCAGGTATAAATGCGCTCCGCCTGAGCCATAATCCGCATGCCGACTATTTGTACAAACTAGCTGATGAAATGGGCTTTTTAGTAATGGATGAAGCTTTTGATGAATGGGAAATAGGCAAAAATAAGTGGGTGAAAGGGTGGAATGTGGGTACACCATCAAAAGACGGTTACCATGAATATTTTAAAGAATGGGCTGATCGTGATTTGCGCGATATGATTTTGCGCGGGCGTAATCATCCGTCTATTATTATGTGGAGCATCGGGAATGAAATCGATTATCCGAATGATCCTTATAGCAACGAGGTATTAAATACCGGTAGAAACCCTCAGATATATGGCAAGGGCTATTTGCCGGATCATCCGGCAGCCAGCGGCCTTACAGTTATAGCCCGGCAATTGGTTAAAACGGTAAAATCGGTTGATCAATCGCGACCGGTTACCGCGGCATTGGCGGGCGTAGTAATGTCAACCGAAGTTGGCTATCCCGAAGTGCTGGATATTGTGGGATATAATTACCAGGAATACAGGTACCCGGAAGACCACAAGAAATATCCTGAACGGGTTATTTATGGTAGTGAGAATGGTATGAAAAAGCAAGCCTGGGATGTGGTTGACAGCAGCGCTTATATTTCGGCGCAATTTCTATGGACAGGTATTGACTATATGGGTGAGGCTGGTAAATGGCCGCAACGAAGTAGTGGCCCCGGATTGCTCGATCTGGCTGGATTTAAAAAACCGGAATATTATTACAGACAAAGCTTATGGGCAGATAAGCCCATGGTATACATTGCAGGCCGGGAAATTATAGCAGCAGATAGTACCCATCGCTGGCGCAGGGAGATTGCAGCTACATGGAACTGGCCATTGGCTAGTAAAATAGCTATTGAGTGCTATACAAATTGTCAGGAGGCTGAGCTGTTTTTGAATGGACAGTCACTGGGTAAAAAATCTAGAGCGGAAGCAAAAGGCCAGATCCTGCACTGGGATGTGGATTATCAGGCTGGCAAATTATTGGTTAAAGGATACAATAACGGTGTTGAGGTTAGCAGCAGCGTCATCAAAACATCGGGAGAAGCAACAGAAATTACTGCTAATGCCAGTCAAACTTTATTTAAACACAATACAAGAGGATTAAGCCAGATTGAAATACAAATAACAGATGCTAATGGCAATCCGGTATATAATTCGGCTGATGAAATTAAGGTTGAACTTGCCGGACCCGGAAGGTTAACAGGGTTGGAGAGCGGCAGCCTAAGTAGCCACGAGGACTATCAATCAAATAAAAGAAATGCTTTGCATGGTCGCTTACTCGCCTACGTGCAAACCACCGGTGAACCCGGTAAAATACAGGTAAATATCAGTTCAAAAAATCTTAAACCGGTAACTGCTTCACTAACGGTTCAATAAAATAATACAAAGCGCAATAATTATTAATATATAGTATTCTTCCACATGATCTTTAGAAAATCACTCATTTTATCTTTTATACTTCTCTTAAATCTTAGTCTCAAAGCCCAAAAAGTAACACATACATTTACTTTGGGCGATTCCGCATTCTTACTTGATGGGAAACCCTTCCAGATGATATCCGGCGAGATGCATTATCCCCGTGTACCTCGTGAGGCCTGGCGGGCGCGGATGAAAATGGCAAAAGCCATGGGTTTAAATACCATAGGCACCTATGTATTCTGGAACCTGCATGAACCCCAGAAAGGGAAGTTTGATTTCAGCGGAAATAATGATGTGGCAGAATTTGTTAAAATAGCCAAAGAAGAAGGCTTATGGGTGATATTAAGGCCCAGCCCGTATGTATGTGCCGAATGGGAGTTTGGTGGTTATCCGTACTGGCTGCAAAATGAAAAAGGATTAGTAGTGCGTAGTAAGGAGGAAAAATATCTTAAGGAATATGAAACCTATATCAAAGAAGTTGGCAAGCAGTTGGCCCCGCTACAGGTAAACCATGGCGGTAACATTTTAATGGTGCAAATTGAAAACGAATATGGTTCTTATAGCAACGACAAAGAATATCTGGCTATTAATCAACGCTTGTTTAAGGAGGCTGGTTTTGATGGATTACTGTACACCTGCGATCCTCCGGCTGCAATGGCAAACGGACATTTACCAGGATTATTACCCGCTATAAATGGCATTGATGATGTGGCAAAGGTGAAGAAAATGATTAGTGAAAACCATGGCGGTAAAGGGCCTTTTTATATTGCCGAATGGTACCCGGCATGGTTTGACTGGTGGGGCACTGCTCACCATACCATATCCGCCGAAAACTATACTGGAAGATTGGATAGTGTTTTATCTGCAGGTATATCCATCAATATGTATATGTTTCATGGCGGTACTACAAGAGGTTTTATGAATGGTGCTAATTATGATGATAGCCACCCTTATGAGCCGCAGGTTAGCAGTTATGATTATGATGCGCCTTTGGATGAAGCTGGTAATGCCACCCATAAGTTTATGCTGTTCAGGCAGGTAATCGCCAAACATTTACCTGCGGGGCAAACCCTGCCGCCGGTGCCCGCCGCCAAACCAACCATCGCCATAAATGATATTAAGCTGAACAGATCAGCCGGGATATTGGATATTTTACCGAAGCCTGTTTTAAACGAAACACCTTTAACTTTTGAAGACCTAAACCAGGATTATGGATTTGTTTTATATCATACTGTTATAACCGGTGGTAAAACCGGCATCCTAAAACTAAATGAATTGAGGGATTATGCTGTAATAATGATAAATGGGGAAGCAGCAGGAGTGCTTGATCGGAGGCACAATCAGGATAGTATTGAACTGGTATTACCAGCAGGTAAGGTAAAGCTGGATATTTTGGTTGAAAACTTGGGTCGTATAAATTTCGGGCCGTATCTGCTTAAAAACAAAAAGGGAATAACAGAGAATGTAAAGTTTGACGGCAAAGAAATCTATAATTGGAAGATGTACAGTTTCCCATTTAGCCAGGTAAACAGCGGAACAATCTATAAAGAAAAAACATCAGGAAATACACCTGTTTTGAGAAGAGGGGCGTTCAGCCTCTCAAAAGTTGCAGATACCTACCTGGATATGCGCAAGTGGGGTAAAGGTGTGGTTTGGGTTAACGGGCATAACTTAGGGCGGTACTGGTCGGTCGGTCCGCAACAAACCCTTTATTTGCCAGCAGAATGGTTGAAAAAAGGCAATAATGATATTGTTGTATTTGAATTACTAAAAAGCCATGTGAACAGCTTAAGCAGTAGAAAAACAGCTATACTAAGTGAATTGCAATAAGCTTCAACTCAAATTATACATTACTATTGGCGGAGCGGAGGGATACAGTAGTGAGGTATGCATAGATAAACTGGACTTTGAGCACAATATGGATTAATAAGGGGTAATAGCCTTCTTAACTTCTTTTAATAAACTTCTTTGCGATTTTACTATTTTTTGGTTCTTGAATCTTGATTCGTGCACATCTACACTAAAATTTCTAACTTGCGATATGAGCAAAAAAAGTTGGTGGCAGCCGCCCCGGCAATTTGCGGACAGACAAAACGACCGCAAGATCAGCTGGCTTGAGTTATTCTATGATCTTGTTTACGTAGCCTGCATAGGGCAGATAACCAGTCATATCGCCGCGCACCCAGACGGAAAGGATATTGGTTATGCAATCCTCTTTTTTGCCTTCATTTACTGGTCGTGGATAAACGGAACACAGTACTATGAATTGCACGGTAATGACACTGTTCGCACCCGTTGGTTCGTTTTTCTCCAAATGCTGGCTGTCGGTGCTGTAGCTATTTCAGCACCCGCGGCTTTCTTGGGTAATGTTTCCAGTTTCACGATAAGTTTTCTTGTCATACAAGGCATTACCATCTACCTCCTCGCCAGCGTTTCGTACTACGACAGATCGCATATCAAGCTTAGCGGTCCATTCCTGCTGTGTTATGGCGCTGCATTCACCGTTTTGTTCATTTCACTATTCTGCTCACCCCCGGCGATATTGCCATTGTATTTACTGGCCATTGTTATCAATATGTCTGTTCTGGTACTGGGCAGCCGTCATTTCAACAAGGTGCTGGCATCACGTGGTCAACAGTTTTCAGCATCTCCAACCCTTGTTGAACGTTTCGGGCAGTTCACCATTATTGTACTTACAGAGAGCATCCTCGGTACTGTGTCCGGTTTTTCGCTGATTAATGCTAGGAG
This sequence comes from Bacteroidota bacterium, assembly GCA_013287375.1. GTDB lineage: Bacteria > Bacteroidota > Bacteroidia > Sphingobacteriales > Sphingobacteriaceae > Mucilaginibacter. The sequence goes on from JABDDX010000129.1 coordinate 6,032, forward strand.
TTTGATCGTATGGTGTATTTATTGCCTGTCTATCAGTATCGCGTTCCTGCTCTGGAGCATTTATTTCGATATGACCAATGAGCAGGAACTGAAGCCAGGCTACCGCTACTATCAGTTCTTCGTGTTCGTTCATTTGGTGTTACTGGGTGCCCTGGGGGTTTTCGGCGCGTGCCTGAAGGACCTCGTCGAACACTTTGAAACACCTGTGCCTACGATACTCGGCAGGATAATTGTTATAAGCCTGGCTGTATTCCTTACCGCAATGTGTGCTATCGGTCGTCTGATTATAATTGACGACCTGCAGATGAGAAATTATCGAAAACTAGTGACTCAGTCGAATATAGTAGCTATTCTTCTGCTAATCGTGGTTTCAATTCTGTCAAAAAACTGGTCAGTATGCAGTTTATTGTTAACCGTATTTGTGCTGTTGGCTATTCCTGTTATAGTTGGGATTGTGACCTGGCTAAAATATGAAAATCAATAAGGGGTAAGATCGTTTAATTGCCAGAAATGTTTAATTGATAGTTATACAAAA
>JABDDX010000130.1 GCA_013287375.1 Bacteroidota bacterium
AGTTATACATTTTGCCTTTGTAAACCGATTTTAATAATTGAATAGCCATTTTACTTCTCTGCCCGGTATGACAACAAAATATCAGTTTTTTATCGTGAGGTAATAATTCGATATGTTCTTTCAATTCATATAAAGGGATATTAGTCCCACCGATATTATAATCTTCAAATTCATAGCCCTCGCGTACATCAACCAGATATATTTCGTCAGGAGTTTGCTGTAACCATGTGTTTAACGCCTCGATGGTTATCTCATGATTCTCGCTTGGAATAGGTTCGGCAATTGCCGCAATCAGAGTTTTAGTGAATTCTTGTTGCTGATTTGTTACTTTAAAAACGCTGGTTGTATTGTTGAGCGCGTTAACGCTCATGAATTTACCTGACAAGGTTTCACCAATACCACAAATAACCTTGATTGCTTCATTAGCCATATACATTCCAATAATTCCGGGTAATACGCCTAGCACACCTATCTCGGCACAGTTCGGCGCCTCATTATTGAGTGGGGCCTTCGGAAATATATCTCTGTAATTGGGCCCATTCTGGTAATTAAATACGGAAACATGCCCTTCAAACTTAAATATGGAGCCAAATACCAGTACTTTGTTTAATGTTACACAGGTATCATTAACCAGGTAACGTGTTTCAAAGTTATCCGACCCGTCTATTACCAAATCATAGCCATCACATATATTTTGAGCATTGATAGAGGTAAGCCGCTCGTTATAGGCAGTAATGTTAATATGCGGATTTAACAGTTCAAGCCTATGTTTGGCAATGCAGGCTTTCGGTTTGCCAATGTCTGCTGTGGTATACAATATTTGCCGATGCAGATTGCTGATATCAATTATATCATCGTCAACAATGCCTATAGTGCCAACCCCTGCTGCTGCCAGGTATTGGAGTACTGGGCAACCGAGGCCCCCGGCGCCAATCATTAATACTTTTGCGTTTGTTAGCTTTTCCTGACCTGATAACCCAATTTCGGGTAGTATGATCTGCCTGCTGTACCGTTTTAATTTTGCGTTTCCTAACATGCTTTTATATCGCTAAACTATTATCCCAATCTTTCCATACCGCCTCATAGCCCTGTGCGGCAATAACCCGGGCTATTTGTTGAGGGCTGCGTTCATCACTGATTTCAAATTGCTCGAGCGATTCCTTTTCAACGGAATATCCGCCGGGGTTAGTTTTTGAACCTGCACTTATAGCTGTGATTCCTAACTTGATGATGTTGTTCCTGAAATTGGGTGATTCCCGCGTAGAAATAGAAAGTTCTACCTCCTGGTTAAATAAGCGGTAGGCGCATATCAATTGCACCAGTTCGCGGTCGCTCATTTCCACTTTAGGTTCTAAACCGCCGCTAAAAGGCCTTAATCTTGGGAAAGAAAGGCTGTATTTGCTTTGCCAGTATTTTTTCTCCAGATAGTTTAAATGCAATGCTGTAAAAAACGAATCGGTACGCCAGTCTTCAAGTCCTATCAACACACCCAAACCCATTTTATGGATGCCGGCCTGACCCAGTCGGTCGGGGGTTTCCAACCGGTATTGAAAGTTGGATTTTTTTCCTTTAGGGTGATGCTTTTTATAGTCTTCCTGATGATAGGTTTCCTGGTAAACCAAAACGGTATTTAAGCCATAAGGCGTTAGTTGCTGGTAATCCTCCACATCGAGGGGCTGAACTTCCATAGATATTTGAGCAAAATGCGGACGGATAAGGTCGAGTACTTTTTTGAAGTAATCTACATGCACAGTTTGATTAGCTTCTCCTGTAACCAGAAGTACATGATCGTAGCCCATGTCTTTTATTACAGCAACTTCCTGCATGATCTCCATAAGGGTAAGCGTTTTACGTTTTACCTTATTATCATAACTGAAACCACAATAGGTACAAATGTTATTGCACTCATTTGATAGGTAAAGCGGCACATACATTTGTATAACTTTACCGAAACGTTTAAGCGTTAGTTGCTGGCTTATTTGGGCCATTTGCTCCAGGTAAGGTGCGGCAGCAGGGGATATTAACGCTTTAAAATCCTCTAGCGTCCGTTTATCAGCCGATAAAGCTTGCTCAACATCACGGCTTGTTTTGGCATAAATGCTGGCTTTAGTTTCGTCCCAGCTATGCAATTCGAAAATATCTGCGAAGCTATTCATCTAAAAAAGAGGTTAGTGGGCTGCTTGCCACGGCATGGGTTACAGGTAGTGCCAGTTTTGCTTCAAAGGCCATGCGACCAGCCTCTACAGCTAATTTAAATGCTATTGCCATTTGTACGGGATTGCTTGAAATAGCGATGGCTGTATTCACCAATACAGCATCCGCCCCAATCTCAAGCGCTTTAGCCGCATCAGAAGGGGAGCCTATACCAGCATCAACAATAACCGGTACATTACTCTGGCTGATGATGATCTCTAAAAAATCTATAGTTTTTAAGCCTTTGTTGCTACCAATTGGCGAGCCAAGGGGCATAACGGCAGCAGTGCCTGCATCTTCTAATCTTTTGCATAGCACAGGGTCGGCATGGATATAAGGTAGTACAATAAATCCCATCTTAGCCAGTTCTTCGGTCGCTTTTAATGTTTCGATAGGGTCGGGCATCAAATATTTTGGATCAGGATGTATCTCTAGTTTAATCCAGTTGGTTTCAAGAGCTTCGCGCGCCAGTTGTGCCGCAAAAATGGCTTCCTTCGCATTTCGCACCCCAGATGTGTTTGGCAACAAATTAATATGTGGATATTTCAATCGGATCAACAGATCGTCATGTTCATTATTTTTAACATCTACACGTTTTAAAGCAACGGTTACCAGTTCAGACCCGGAAGCCAGTAGGGCATCTTCCATTAACGTGGATGAGCTAAACTTTCCGGTGCCTGTAAAAAGACGTGACGTAAATATTTTATCGGCTATTTTTAACATGGGCTTTTATGTTACCTGGTTTAAGCATGGGTTATTAAGTTCCTGATACATGTGCTTAACCATTTGCGCAGGGTTAGTGGCATGGGTTATAGTGCCAGATATGGCTACGCCATAAACACCTGTTTGCATAAGTGCAGAAATATCTTCGGGGAGTATGCCGCCTATGGCAATAACAGGGATCTGTAGGTTGGCAGATCGCATTTGTGCCATAATGGTTTCATAACCATTTAATCCTAAAACAGGACTTAAATTTTGTTTGGTAGTGGTAAAGCGGAAAGGGCCGAGGCCGATATAATCAGCGCCATCAGCAATTCTTTGTTTAATATGTTCAAAGGTATTGGCCGTGCCGCCTATTATTGTGTTTTTACCCACAATTGCTCTTGCTTCGGCAATAGACATATCCTGCAAACCCAAATGCACACCATAAGCACCTGCTTTAAGCGCTATTTCAGGATGATCATTAATGATGAGTTTTGCATCATACCCGGCGCATATTTTATTTGCTTCTATTGAGTATTCTAGTATAATATCATCAGGTTGGTTTTTAACTCTTAATTGTATCCATTTACATCCTGCATCAAGCGCTTGCCTGATGGCTGTAAGATGTGAGCCGTTTTGAGGCTGTTGTGAGATATAATGAAGTTTATCAATCATTGCTTTGTGTATAAATAGGCAGGTTTTCTTTTAATCGCTTAAAATTGGTTATCGCTTTATCTGGTTCATTCCATATTGCACCCAATACTGCAGCGCCGTCAAAATTCATCGCTTTTAATTTCTTTAAGCCGGATGCATCAACTCCGCCCAAAGCAAATACATCCGGTTTAGGATAGTCTTTATCCAGCTTAAAGTCTGCGGATATGATGCTTTGATAACCGGGCTTTGATATGCTGTTGAATACCGGCCCGTAAAAAATGTAATCGAATAATTTTAACGTGAGCAGCAAAGTGAGGCTATGAATGGATGTACTTAAACTATAACCTGCATCAATTTGCGTCTGCCATTTTTGTATGTCAGATTCCGTACGTGCCTGCTCTGTATAATGCAGCCTTTTTATTCCGTATTCCTTCGCTAGTTGATGATGTTGATGCAATGAGATATAGCTATAATATTGTGGATGTATTTCTTCAATCAACTTGCTTACCTGCGTAGCATTGTGATTAGGTTTTCGGATATGGAAGTATTTCAAACCCGACTTAAACAGGTTATTTATGATGATACTTTCATCAACAACCATCTCCGGATTTGAAATAACAACTAGTTTCATCATTTATAAATAAATTTCGCTTCCTTTTTGTAAAAACTCCTTCGATTTCTCCTCCATGCCTTTTGAAAGGGCTTCATTACCGTCAAGACCATTTTCTTTGGCATAATCCCTCACATCCTGTGTGATTTTCATCGAACAGAAATTAGGGCCACACATCGAGCAGAAATGGGCGATCTTAGCACCATCGGCAGGCAGCGTTTCGTCATGAAATTCTTTTGCTGTATCAGGATCAAGCGAGAGATTGAACTGGTCTTCCCATCTGAACTCAAAACGGGCTTTGCTTAAGGCATTGTCCCGATATTGCGCTCCGGGATGCCCTTTTGCCAGATCAGCAGCATGTGCGGCTATTTTGTAGGTAATTACACCATCTTTTACATCTTTTTTATTGGGTAAACCCAAATGTTCTTTTGGTGTAACATAACAAAGCATGGCTGTACCAAACCAGCCAATCATAGCCGCGCCGATAGCCGAAGTGATGTGGTCGTAACCGGGTGCTATATCCGTAGTTAGCGGGCCTAAAGTATAAAAGGGTGCTTCGCCGCAATGCACTAATTGCTTGTCCATATTTTCTTTAATCATGTGCATAGGGATATGGCCGGGTCCTTCAATAATTGTTTGTACATCATGCTTCCAGGCTATCTTGGTCAGTTCACCTAAAGTTTCTAGTTCGCCAAATTGCGCGGCATCATTAGCATCTGCAATGCAGCCTGGTCTTAAACCATCACCCAATGAAAACGAAACATCATAGGCTTTCATAATCTCGCAGATTTCTTCGAAATGCGTATAAAGGAAATTTTCTTTATGATGAGCCAAACACCATTTAGCCATAATAGAGCCCCCGCGCGATACAATACCCGTAATGCGTTTAGCCGTAAGCGGCACATAACGCAACAATACACCGGCGTGTATGGTAAAATAATCAACGCCTTGTTCAGCTTGCTCAATCAGTGTGTCCCTAAATATTTCCCAGGTCAGGTCTTCGGCTTTACCATTTACTTTTTCCAATGCCTGGTAAATTGGTACAGTACCAATGGGTACAGGCGAGTTGCGAATGATCCATTCCCTGGTTTCATGTATGTTTTTACCGGTAGAAAGATCCATAATGGTATCAGCACCCCAACGACATGCCCATACTGCCTTTTCAACCTCTTCTTCAATACTGGAGGTTACTGCCGAGTTCCCAATATTGGCATTGATCTTTACCAGGAAATTACGCCCGATAATCATCGGCTCAATCTCAGGATGGTTAATATTCGCAGGTATAACGGCTCTTCCTGCTGCAACTTCCTGGCGCACAAATTCAGGTGTGATATAGCCTTTGGGCGTATTAGCACCAAAACTTTGCCCCTGATGCTGATGTGCCATTACCTCATATTGGTCGTTCAGCTGTTCTTTTAACAGATCGATACGTTGATTTTCCCGGATAGCTATATATTCCATTTCGGGTGTAATTATCCCCTTGCGGGCATAATGCATCTGCGATACATTCATCCCCGGCTTAGCGCGCATGGGTTTACTGATATGGGCAAACCGAAGTGTATCTAAACTTTTATCATTGGCCCGCTGGTTACCATAGGAGGAAGAGATTGCATCCAATTGCTCTACATCATTTCGATCAAGTATCCACTGCTCGCGCAGGCGGGGCAAACCTTGTTTAACATCTATTTCAATATCAGGATCTGTATAAGGTCCGCTGGTATCGTAAATAGTTACTGGTGCATTGGGCTCGGTTTCGCCAAATCTGCCATGCAATTTAGTTTCACTCAGAATGACCTCGCGCATAGCCACTTCAATGTTATGCAGTTGCCCTTTAACGTATACTTTACGTGATGCCGGGAATGGCGAACGGCTTATTGCCTGTTCATTAGGAATTTTTTCGTTTTTCATAGGTGTAGACTAACCTCCCTGGGTTGCTTTAATTAAAATGATGTTATCGTTGGATTTGAGCAGATGAGAATCCCAGCTATTTTTCGGGATAATTTGCTGATTAATGGCGACAGCCACGCCAGTTAATGGCTGTTGAATAACAATGGCAAGCATTTGCTGCAAAGTGCAATTGTCGGTAACCGAATGATTTTGTTGATTTACGGTAATTTCCATTTGTTAGTAATTTCTAACTATAGGAATGCACCCGTTTAAGGAATGAAAACAACCCTGGAGGGTTGTTCTACTTTTCCCTTCGGCAGTACTAACTGCATCAGGTTCAAAGGGTATTTCTCAGCACAAGGCACCCCTAAAGTTTTTTGTAAAGCTATATAAAATGTTGAATTAATTATTCCAATCAATAATTAAAAAGTTTTTGGAGTGTAAATATCAGAATAAAACATTTAGACATTTTTTGTTTAAATGTTTAAAATG
>JABDDX010000131.1 GCA_013287375.1 Bacteroidota bacterium
AATACTGGTCATATCTGCTAGTTTACCTAAAACAGCAGATCCCAACCCGCCCATACCAAAGGCAAGCCCAAAAAATAGGCCGGATATCAGCCCGAGCTTCCCGGGTACTAATTCCGTAGCGTAAACCAGGATTGCTGAAAATGCCGATGAAATAATTAAACCAATTGTTACGGACAGAATGCCGGTCCAAAATAAAGAGGCATAAGGCAATAATAAAGTGAATGGCGCCACTCCTAATATAGATATCCATATAACATACTTACGGCCAAAACGATCTCCCAATGGCCCCCCGATAAGTGTACCCAGGGCTACTGCACCTAAAAATGCGAACAAATAAACCTGTGATTGTTGAATGGAGACATGAAATTTACCGATCAGAAAGAAAGTGTAATAACTTGTAATACTGGCCAGATAAAAGTATTTGGAAAAAATGAGTACCATAAGAATACTCAGCGAAAGGATTACTTTTTTACGGGAAAGATTATGATGAAATTCTTCTTTTGCCGCTCTTTTATTCATTGCCATGCTGTTTAAATGCCCCTGGTACCATTGGGCTATCCGGAACAATACAGCTATTCCGACGAATGCGATCAAGCAAAACCAAATGATATTAGATTGCCCATACGGGATAACGATTAACGCGGCAAGCAATGGACCAATGGCACTCCCCGCATTTCCGCCTAATTGAAAAATAGATTGTGCCAGTCCCCTTTTACCGCCGGATGCCAGATGCGCAACTCTGGATGATTCAGGGTGGAATATGGAAGATCCTATCCCAATTAAAGCCACGGATAACAAGATATAAAGAAAACTTGATGCCTGTGAAGCAGCAAGCAACCCGATCAATGTAAAGCCCATTCCGACAGTTAGCGAATAAGGTCGAGGTTTACGGTCGGTATAAAAACCAACAAATGGTTGTAAAATAGAAGCGGTGATCTGATAGGTAAACGTAATAAAGCCAATTTGAGTAAAGCTTAAATGGTAACGATCCTTAATCAAAGGGTAAATAGATGGAATCACCGATTGCAGCATGTCATTAATCAGATGCGCAAAGCTGATGGTGAAAAGAATTGAAAATACAGTTTGCTGTGCAAGCTGTTTGGATTCGGTGGTAAAAGTAACTGGTTTAGTCTCCATAATAGTTGAAATAAATAACAAACATCATAACATCAGATGAATTAATTGGTAAAAAAATTATTGATAAACACGGCCAATAATTTTTGCGGCTGTATTCCATGCCTGCCGGGAATCACAAGCGATAATATCAGCCAATAATTGTTCGTGTGAATCTTGGGTTTCTATAAATATTTGCGTATCAGGGTAAATACTGAGGAACCATTTTCTTAAATGAATTGCAGTTGCTTTGTATAAGTCAAACAATATCTCGCTTTTAGCAGCTTCCGCTATTGCAATATGAAACTGTATATCTGCCTCAATACAAGCCTCTATCAAATTACCAAGACCTGCCTGTTTTCTGGCAGCAAGATGCTTTCTGAGGTTAACAATATCCATTTCTGAACGATTAATTGCCGCTTTCTCTGCTATCTTCATTTCTAACAACTGTCTAACTTCATCCAGTTCCTGAAAATTGGCACGATTAATCCGATGCCCCAGCGACTCCCCAATACCTTCCGTTTGCTCAACAAAAGTCCCCGCCCCCTGCTGAATACGTAATAAACCAGTTTGAACCAGGCGCTTAGTAGCTTCCCTGATAGTAGAACGCCCTACCCCAAAGCTTTTCATTAACTCCGGCTCTGTGGGCATTTTTTCACCAAGCTTGTAATAACCGGAAGATATTTGCTCCTTTAGCTTATCCGCGATTACTTCAGCAAGCGATTGCTTTATTATTAAATTATTCATAATGATTATAACATCAGATGAATTCAAAAGTAATGTTTATTTACATAAAAAAGAATTTATTTAAAATCATTTTCGGGTTCACACAATGTTTAAGAGCAATAATTCATAATTTTATTATAAATAGACATTCCAGTTAATGATAGTTACCTGGTTAAATTTTTGATAGTGGACAAACTTTTAAATGAAATAAGATTATGCGTGGTTTGTGCTAACTATTTACCTAATCCGCCAAAACCCGTGGTACGGGCCAGTACCAAATCTAAGATTGTTATAATAGGTCAGGCACCGGGACAAAAGGTTCAGAATAGCGGTATCCCGTGGGATGATCAGAGTGGAAACGAGTTGAGAAGATGGCTTGGTGTTAATAAGGAACAGTTCTACAATGATCAATTATTTGCCTTGATACCTATGGGTTTCTGCTACCCGGGCAAAGGCAAATCCGGTGATATACCACCACGTCCGGAATGCGCTCCGTTATGGCATCGCCAATTGTTAAGTAATATGCCTGATGTTAAATTAATCATACTCATTGGGCAGTACGCGCAAAACTATTATCTGAAAGATCTAAAAAAGTCTACTTTAACCGAGACCGTAAAAAGTTTCAATGATTATTTACCAAGCTACTTACCGCTTGTACACCCCTCCCCTCGTAATAAAGTATGGCAAAAGAGAAATTCCTGGTTTGAGTTGACAACGGTACCTTTATTACAGCAAATTATTAATGAGATTATTGCAATACCTGAAATTTAATGAGTTTATTGGGGATTACAGGGCATCAAATTAATTCTTCTACTTTTTGACAGCTGATTTCAAAAGATATTATTGATATTTAGAAATAGTAATCTGTACCCATAACTTAATGCTTATGAGAAAAATTTTACCATTTCTCCTTACGCTATTTTTTTTAAAGATATGTTGCCACGCTCAATCACCTGAACTGACAAGTATCAGAAAGTCCTTAACACATACTAAGGACAGTTCGCGTTATGTAGATGCCCTGAACCGGTTGGCGATGTTACTTTATGAAAAAAACATAGATAGTACCTTTTATTATACTAAACAAGCCCGGGAAATAGCAGAACGGCAACATTACGACAAAGGAAAAGCTGATGCCTTGAACAATCTGGGTGTTTTTTTTGATATCAAGGGAAATTTGCAATTGGCTTTGCGTTATTATGATGGGGCTTACTCGGCTTACACTCGATTAAATGACACGGTTAATCGCGTGCAAACACTCATGAATATCGCGATGGTTTATAACGAGATCGGCAAAGATCAGCGGGCCATCCAACAATTTAACGCGGCCTTGGATGTTGGAGAAAAATTAAGCAGGGACTCGATCATGTCACTAGTCATCTATAACTATCTGCTGGAATACCCCGCCCGGTTCAGCCGCGATTCGATGAGTTACTATATCGGCAAAGCCAGGCGCATTGCCGCTAGCTATAAGGATGATCGAACCTTAGTAGCTATTGGGCAATTGACCGCTGATGATTTAATCGCTCACGGTAGGCGTGAACAGGGATTAGCCCTGCTCGATCAGACTATTGCCACCGCTATCAGCAAAAAATTATACTACGTCAGCATGGATATGCTGGCCGACATGGGCGACCAGCTCGCTTTGCCCGACCCTTCGCGGGCTGCCGGTTACTACCAGCAGGGGCTGGCTATTTCCGGTAAAAACGGTTACATGTTTTACAGCCAACTGATGTCCAGAAAATTATTTGACTTTTATACTGCACGCCATGACAGCCTGAGGGCAGCGACTTACAGCAGTCAGCTAGTGAGATTACATGACGAGCAAGAAAAACTCAACAATATCTCAGGGGTTGATTATCTTGACTATGCGTTGAAAGATCAGCAACTCACCTCATTGGAGGCGCGGTCACGCTATCAAACGGCGCTATTGATCTTGGTTGTCATCGCCTGCATACTGGCCATAGCCGTTATATCCGTGATCCGGTATAATTTGAAACGAACAAAGCAGCTGAACAACCAGATCATCAGTCAAAATATTCAAATGAAAAAAAACCTGGACGCGCTGGAACAAAGCCAGGCGGATAATACGCGGATGATGAAGATCGCCGCGCATGACCTGCGTAACCCAATAGGTGGCATATATTCCATTGCCGGTTTATTATTGGATGAGCCCGGCCGTTCAGACAACGATAAGATGATGCTGGAACTGATCAAAACATCCGCGGGAAATTCCCTTGAATTGGTCAGCGACCTGTTACAGGTCCAGTTCAAGACGGAAGCGCTCAAAAAGGAAGCCGTCGATATTGACGAAATGTTGAATTATTGTGTCTCTTTGCTGCGGAACAAAGCAGAGGCCAAAGGCCAGCAGATTAGCCTGCAGACCCATCCATTTACCTTGTCCGTAAGCCGTGAAAAGCTATGGCGGGTCATTAGCAACCTGATCACCAATGCGATTAAATTCAGCCCGTCTGGTGCAGTTATTGACGTTAAAATGGAACATGATGCGGAGGGCGTGAGGATCTCAGTAAAAGATCATGGCATTGGAATACCACCTGAAATGAAAGACAAAATATTTGACATGTTTACCGAGGCCAAAAGATCTGGGACAGCTGGTGAACAGTCTTTCGGATTAGGTTTAGCTATTTCGAAACAGATAGTAGAAGCACATGGAGGAAGAATTTGGTTTGAAAGCAGGCAAGGCAAAGGCACAACCTTTTTTATTGACTTACCGATTGAACTTAGTGAGTAATTGACTATTCAGCCTTTGGTTGCTGCTTTCTCCAACCATAAACGAGGCTTAGAAAATGCCTCCCCATTTTCGTGAGAGGTGTTTGGATCAATGATAGAATAAATCTCGAATCAATTTATTACCGATCTACAATAAATAAAAATTACGAATTCTACATACCACCACCCTTGATTTTATAGTATGATTTGTAGGCGACAAGCCGTTTCAACAGGTCGCTATTATCCTTTACTATTTTGGCGGCCTCTGCCCCACCAGCAGGCATAATAATATATCCATAGGGTCCTTTCTTATCTCCCAAAACAGTGTTATCCGGGTTACTTACAAAAGGGCCATTATCTGTATCACCACCAATATCTGAGGTATTCATATAAGGGGCATAAAACATATAATGAGGCATGCTCATGGTCATAATCTTATTATTAGTCGGGTCGCCCGGATATCCGCGCATAACAGGTTCCAACATATACGATATTCCGGGCCTTGCCGGTGCCTTGTATATGCCTTTCCTGATCCGGCCTATTACTATATTTTTGATCTGCGTGGCCGTAAATTTCCCGGATGCACGCATAGCCGCCACAGCCTGGTAAACAGGAAAAATCGCTTTGGCGCCTGCTGAATCGAAGCTAATTGGCATTGTATAGTCGTTCCTGAATTCTCCCCACTCCCATTCCATCCTGGAAATGAAACAGATAAATCCATTCGTGCCCTTTTTATCTAGATAGTAGCCTTTTGCAGGATCTAATAAATAAACAGTAGCCCCCTTACGTAAATGTTGAGGCAATGCGCTTAATGCATAATCCCTCTCCAGGCTTACCGGTATCTTTTCCAGCTTCGTATCTGATAATTGCTGGGAAACACCCTCAATGGGTAACAATAAACACTGGGAAGTTATCAATAAGACGATAAGCAGAAAAAAGAACTTCCGACTTTTCTTTGGCAAATTGATTGAATTATCCATGATTATTGGTTTATGCTAACAGACTGTTATACAGTAAAGTTATCATATTATAATGAGGAATAAAAACTAATTTAAGGAGATGTTTCCGACGGTTAATTAGCGATATTAATACAGTATCGTAGTTGATTTATACTCAACCTTGGGTGTGTTATCACCGCAATAATAAAACAAAAAAAGCCTCTCATTTTCATAAGAGGCTTTAAGGGTAAATGATGGGGCTCGAACCCACGACCCTCGGTACCACAAACCGATGCTCTAACCAACTGAGCTACATCTACCGTTTTTCAGAGATGCAAAAGTATGAATCTTGCGGATAATTGCAAAGCTTTTTTAATATTACATTTAGCTTACGTGTTAAAATACTGATTTAGTTAGATTTGGGATTATGGCGGAGCAATTGATTGAGTTGAATGTAACGGGTATGCATTGTAATAATTGTGCGATATCTATACATAATTTACTGGCGAAAAAGGGCCTTCAAAATATACTGGTAGACTTTGCAGGTGAGGAAGTTAAGTTCTCTACCGAAAACGAAGCTACCGTTCCTGATATTATTAAAGGCATTGAACAATTAGGTTTTAAAGTAGTGGATGACCCTGCTTTGCATATACCTAAGTTTTATGAAAAAATAGAAAATAAATTTATTTTTTGTCTTGTTTTCACCGTGCCTCTGCTCCTGCACATGGTATTGCCATGGCATTTTTTGCAGATCCCTTTGCTTCAATTGCTTTTATGCCTGCCGGTTTTTATAATCGGATGCCTGCATTTTGGTAAAAGTGCC
>JABDDX010000132.1 GCA_013287375.1 Bacteroidota bacterium
AAGCAGCGCTCATACCTTGTATGGCACTTACAAACTGCCAATAAACTTCAGGATTGTAAGGGTTACCAAAGTTAAGGCAATTGGTTATAGCAACCGGCTCGCCACCAGCGCAGGTAATATTACGGGCTGCTTCAGCTACCGCTATTTCGCAACCCTTTTTAGGGTCGGCGTAAACATAGCGGGAGTTACAATCAGTAGTAATAACAATGGCTTTATCAGTACCCATAACCGCTACTACCGCGGCATCGCTTGGGCGATTGGTGGTCATGGTTGATACGCCTACCATTGAATCATACTGATCGGTTACCCAACGTTTTGAGGCAATGTTTGGATGTGATATTAAATGCTCAGCAACCGCTACTAAGTCAGCAGGTTCTTTAACATCTTCTATTTTAAATTCCTGGTTCTTTTTAAAGTACGCAGGCTCTTTGTATTCGCGTGTGTAAACCGGTGCGCCTCCGCCTAAAACTAAATCATCGGCAGGTACATCAGCCACTAGCTGACCTTTAACATAATATTGCAGGCGTTGGGTATCGGTAACCTCGCCAATAATAGCGCAGTTTAAATCCCATTTATCAAAAACAGCTTCTACTTCTGCTTCGCGGCCTTTATGTACCACGATCAGCATACGTTCCTGTGATTCAGAAAGCAGGATCTCGAAAGGTTTCATGTTTTCCTGGCGGGTTGGTACTTTATCTAAATCGATACGCATACCGTGCTCGCCTTTGGCCGACATTTCGGAGTTGGAGCAGATGATACCGGCAGCGCCCATATCCTGCATACCTACAACGGCACCTGTTTTTATCACTTCAAGCGTGGCTTCCAGTAATAATTTTTCCTGGAATGGATCACCTACCTGTACAGCAGGTAAATCATTTACCGAATCTTCGGTTATATCTTTTGATGCGAAAGCCGCACCATGTATACCATCTTTACCCGTTGCAGAACCCACAATGTAAACCGGGTTGCCAACACCGTAAGATGTTGCCGAAACGGTTTCGCCGGCTTTAACTATACCTGCAGAGAAAGCATTAACCAAAGGGTTAACATTGTAGCATTCATCAAAAAACAATTCGCCGCCTACTGTTGGGATACCAAAGGCATTACCGTAATGGCTGATACCTTTAACAACACCTTTAACTAACCATTTTGTACGATCCAATGCAAGATCACCAAAACGTAATGAGTTTAGTTGTGCTATTGGCCTTGCGCCCATGGTAAATATATCGCGGTTTATACCGCCAACACCCGTAGCAGCCCCTTGATAAGGCTCTAACGCTGATGGGTGATTATGTGATTCTATTTTAAAAGCACAGCCAATGCCATCGCCTAAATCAACAAGACCGGCATTTTCTTCACCAGCTTTAGCCAGCATGCGCGGGCCGTCTTTAGGTAAGGTTTTTAGCCAGGTGATTGAGTTTTTGTATGAGCAATGCTCGCTCCACATTACCGAGAAGATAGAAAGTTCGGTAAAATTGGGAACGCGGCCCATTATTTCAATTATACGATCGTATTCTTCGGGTAACAGGCCTAAATCTTTGGCGGTTTCAACGGTGGTTAATTCCAGGTGCTCCAATGTATTTTTATTTATTTGAAAGGATGCGCAAAGGTAGGGAAAAAGGCGGAAAGCTGAAAGGTAAAATAGTGAATGGTGATTAGAGAGTAGTGATTAGTTACTCTTACATAACCATTCACTACCCTCTAATCACCATTCACCCTTACTATATATAATTGTCCCGGCTTTATGGCTCGTCTGATAGTTGGAAATTAATAGGGATGGTATATTGTACCCTAACCGGATGGCCGTTTTGGATACCCGGTTTCCAGGCTGGTGCCAGTTTTAAAACACGCAGGGCTTCTTCATCAAGCCCATAACCCACACCACGTTCAACTTTAAAATTTGACAGCTTACCATCTGCCTCAATAATAAAACTTACCCAAACTTTACCCTGAATATGTTGATCTATAGCCATATCAGGGTAACGCAGGTTTTTACTTAGAAATTTTGACCATGCCGATGCTCCGCCGTATGGGACAGGCATCACCTCAAGAAATTTAAAATCTGTTACAGCTGCGTTTTCCACCCCAGGACCCGCAGGGCCTGCAGCAGGGCCGGTATTAGTGGCAGGTGCATTTGCAGGGCCTTTCATATCGATAGGGCCAATTGCGCCGCTTTCCAGATCCTTATTTTTTGGAGGATCTATTGCTTTATGATCTTCAACCACAACTAGTGGTGCCGATTGGTGCATAGTAGTTGGTGTTGATATTATAGGAGCTACTGATGCCTTGATATGATTTAAAGGTTTTGGCGGAATAACTACCGGCGGTTTAACATATGTTGAAATATGCACAGACGTGTTTTTAAAAACTTCAACAGCTTTGGTTACCGCAGGCTTAATTAAAAACCCTAACATCAACACAGCGGAAATAACACTTATAAAAGCAATAAGCATTGCCTTTACCATTGTTCGCCCATTGTGTTGCCTTAATTCATAGGCGCCGTATTGTTTGTTACGGTTGTCGAATACAAGTTCGAGCCACTCAGACTTGTACAAATCAAATTTTGAGATAAGCATGGTTTGTGAAATTAAATTTTAAATAAAACGCTTTTACCTACTGTATATTTTACCATAGGGGCTAAATCCATCCTGGTTTAACACTTTTTAACATAGGATGATTTTATTAAGTTAATTCCATAAAAAAAGCTGCATATTTTTTATGCAGCTTTGTTAAAAATATGTTAAACTACTTATTACCAATCTTTTGTTGTAATAACTTTTTTCTTATCGCTCTTAATTGGCGCTGCCGAAACCATCAGCATATACTGTTTTAACCTGTCGCCAAATTGCTTACTATAATTACTTATTTGAATAGAGTAATTATTCAATTGCCCTTTTTCCAATTTAGCCGCCCCATTTTCTAAAGGAATATCAATACCCGGCTGAGGTACCGAATTGCCATAACGATCCACATAATAAGGTGTAAAAACAAAATCAGTTAACCAGTACCTGTACTTTTGATCCTTATATTCAATATTAAAGGTATAATTCACTTCGCCATCAATATGTTTAGCGGCACTAATCCCGGTAAGCATTAATAATTTTCCTGTACCGGTAATACTTTCAGGCAATTCACTTTTATTTACCTTATTCTTGGGGTAATTTATCTTCAAGAAATATGCGGCTCTATTTTGAAAGGTATCTACCGTTAATCCCGACTGCGGCACCACCTGGTAATAAATATATTTATTATGCTCATCAATTGATAACAGATCCTTCTGAGCAACCGCCGATTTAACAGCCAGCAAGCATACCAAAGCAATAAATAGTTTTTTCATTTTATAAAGATAAAAAGCCGCTCCGAATATTCGGGCGGCTTCTTCATTAAAAATATAACGAGGTCACGTTAAAATGCGTAAACAGCAGCTAACACAAATTGTGAAGCCGAGGTTGTAGGTGCTAAGTTACTATCAGTAAATTCAGAGTATTGTTTTTTGTTAACATTATCAAGCCTTACTTCAGGAATGAAAGTTAACGGACCTGCTTTAATATTAGCAGTTAAAGTAGATCCGAGTACTGAACCACCCGGAAGTGGACCTGCAAGAACATATGTTGAGCCTGCATCTACGGTTTTAGCTTTGAAATATTCTTCTCTCAAACCAAGGGTTACCGCTTTTGATACAGCTAACTGCGGATATAAAGCTACACCACTGAAACCACCACCATAATGAGATGGAGAGAAAGTAGCAGCATTTAAGCCCAATTTAAACGCAGTGGTTATTTGGTAAGCAGTGGTTAAATCAAATTCAGTACCTGAAGTTGGGCCGGTTGCAACGTTTAAGTAAGCAGTCCAGTTTTTAACCGGTGTGATGGTTAACTGGGCACCAAATGTAGATACATCATGTTCTGATGTGTAAGCATTCCACTCATCATTAAATATACCTGCCATTAAACTTACTTTATCGCTAAATGCATAAGTTAATTTAAAACCTGCATTTTGGAACGGGCCGTTAGTAAACAGGTAAGAGGTTGAGTAGTTAAAGTTTCCAGCTGGAGAAATTACCTCATAACCAATAAATGTTGACATATAACCTGCAGTTGCATTCAATTTAGACGTAAGGTTGTATGATACATATAAGTTTTGGATATGATAACCTGAAGTTGGAATAGACTGATCATTACGCGGGCCAAATGATAATTCGCCTACAAATGATGCATTACCAACAGTTTTCTTTAAGCCTAAATCGATCATACCTATTGATACAGAGTTATTGTCAGATGCAAAACTGGTTGGGATATTTGCATGGCCTGATAAATCATCTTTATAATAAGTATCCACAGATCCGTAAAGCACTAAAGGAGCATCGGCAGTAGTTTTAACCGTGTCCTGGGCTTTTGATGCATAACTAAAGGCAGAAGCAGCAAGTAATAAAAGTAAAAGTTTCTTTTTCATTTTTGGGGATTGTTAATAGGGTTAATTATAAGTTGAGGGTTGATTTTTTCGAATAAACGGCACATGGTTGTAATTGATGGCGCTTTGCTGTACCAAACAGGTGCCACGAATTTAAAAATCTTATCAAGTAGCTCATTTTTAATTATTTATAATAAACAGGTTGAAATTTATAAAACAATAAGAAGCCTATCCCATAAAAAATGATGGGTAAATGATAATTTTCAGTAAGGATAAAAGGGGTGTAAAAACCCTGCGCGATTAACGCGCAGGGCATTATAATAATGTATTATGCAGATACAGTGGATTTTTCGAACAATCCGTTTATGCTGATCTCATCATCTTGTGCTGGGTAAACTTCCATGCCATGATCAAATATATCAAGGCCGCTTAGCTCACCATGTTCTTCAACACGTAGTTTCCAAGGATGTGGTAATTTATTAATAACGTACATCATAATAAAAGTTATAACAAATACCGCTATCGCAATAGTAAATGTACCTATAGCCTGCGCTTTAAGCACACTTGCATCTCCACCGTAGAACAAACCTTTTACAAGGTTAGGGGCAGTAGTATCAGCACCTGTAGGGCCGGTAACACCGTATTCGCCGGTTGCAAATAAACCTAGAGATAATGTACCCCAGATACCTGCGAAACCGTGTACAGAAACTGCACCAACCGGATCATCAATACGGAAATACTCTAGTAAATACATACCGCCAAACACTACAAAACCTGCAACGCCACCTAATATTAAGGCGCCAAGCGGGCTAACCCAGTAACAAGGGCAAGTGATAGCAACAAGGCCTGCTAAGGTACCGTTTAAGGTGAAACCCAAATCGAATTTACCTTTAGTAGTTCCCCACCATAAGCCAGCGAACATAGCTGTCATACCGCCACCGCAAGCTGCAAGTGTAGTATTAGTAGCAATACGGCCTATACCTTGAGCATCCATTGCTGAAAGAGAGCTTCCAGGGTTGAAGCCGTACCAGCCAAACCATAGTATAAATGTACCTACAGCGGCCATAAGCATATTGTGTCCCGGTGGCATACCGCCTTTTTCTTTATCATCTCGTGCGAATATCCTACCCAAACGCGGGCCTAAAACTATAGCTCCTGCCAGCGAAGCAACCCCACCAATAGTGTGTACTACGGTTGAACCTGCAAAATCGCGGAAACCTTGGCCTAAAGCAGTGTAGAAATGTCCGGCTGTGCCCATTAAAGCCAACCATCCATCAGGACCCCAAGCCCAGTGACCAATGATAGGATAGATAAAGCCTGTGATACCAATAGAGTAAAGAATATCTCCACGGAAACTGGTGCGGCCGATCATCGCGCCTGAAACAATTGTTGAGCAGGTATCAGCAAAAGCATACTGGAATATCCAGTGAGCTATTACAGGAATACCTGTACCTGAATATGTTGCAGGAGTATTTTGTAAGAAGAACCATGATCCGTCTGCTTTTAATGAAGGATCTCCATGCCAGCCGATGAAACCATTGCCCCAACCAAACATAAAGGCGTAGCCAATAGCGTAAAATAAAATACCGCAAAGACAGGTATCGAACATACACTCCATCAAAACGTTAACAGTTTCGCGTTTGCGGGCAAAACCAGCCTCAAGCATAACGAAACCAGCCTGCATACCAAATACAAGGAATGCTGCTACTAATGTCCATGCTGTGTTGATTGAATTCATCATTGATGTTTCCAGATCGGTAGGTTTTGGAGGTGCAGCGGCTGCAGCGTGTGCTGAAGTACCAAGCAAGCCGGGCAATGTTACCATTGCAACCAAAACTGCCAGCAATCCCAACATTTTCCCTGTAAAAATAGTCGCACCCAGC
>JABDDX010000133.1 GCA_013287375.1 Bacteroidota bacterium
TAACCTGGCACATTTAGGTCGTACCACGAACTACAACCATACGTTTGGCGCAACATATGCTATCCCGTTCAGCAAAATACCATACATGGACTGGATAAGCGCCAATGCAAGCTATAGCGCACACTTTAACTGGCTTGCCGAACCGGGCTTCTCGGTTGATGACCCGCAGTTTAATGTGGGTAATAGTATCCAAAACTCGCGGACTATATTAGTTACCCCAACCTTTAATTTTACAACACTTTATAACAAGTTTGCCTTTTTACGTACTGCCAATAAAGACGATGGAGATAGTAAGCTTACTAAGATTTTAAAAGGGTTATTAACCAGTGTAAAAACCCTGAATGTTACATACACTAAAACCCAAGGTATCTTCCTGCCGGGATACCTGCCGCAATCAACCGTATTTGGTGAGGATCCTACTTATAACGCGCCGGGCATTGGGTTCTTATTAGGCAGCCAAGCCGACATAAGGGCACGCGCAGTAGAAAATGGCTGGATATCTAACGATACCCTGCAAAATCAATTATACGTAAAAACCTACAACTCCGACCTGCATTTTAACGGTACCGTTGAACCGATACAAGGCCTGCGTATAATTCTTACTGCATTTAAAACACAGGACCAAACCTACCAAACCAACTTTAAGTACCTGGATGCAACCAGCAGCTTCGAAAATCTATCACCTGTTACTACCGGCGATTACAGTATGTCGTATATAACAATTGGCACAGCTTTTTCAAAAATCAGCGGTATCAACAATAACTCGCCAACGTATAATGCATTCATGAATGATAGGTCTATTATTTCTCAGCGTTTAGGCAAGCTTAATCCAAATTCAAATCCGGCCGGATCAAGTGGAGGTTTTGCCGATGGTTATGGGCCTAACTCACAAAATGTATTAGTGCCGGCATTCCTCGCGGCTTACACCGGTAAAAATCCGTCAACATCCAACCTTAGCCAGTTCCCGAGCATTCCGCTTCCAAACTGGCAAATAACTTATGGTGGCTTAGTTAAGATCCCTTTTCTTGCCGATATTTTTGATTCGTTTGATCTTAAGCATGCTTATAGCTCAACTTATAATGTGGGCGGCTATACAACTTTATTGCAATACACCGAAAACGACGGAAGTGCAAGCGCCAGAGATATCAATAACGACTTTTTACCGATGTATCAGTTTTCGCAGGTAACCATATTTGAACAGTTTGCGCCATTGCTGGGTATTGATATGCGTTTTAAAAATAATGTAACTACAAGTATATCCTATATGCAAAGCCGTGCCCTTAGTTTAAGCTTGCTAAACAGCCAACTGGCCCAGCAAAATGAAGATGATGTGGTAATTAGCTTCGGCTACAAAGCCAAAAACTTCAGGTTCCCGTTTGGCTTATGGGAAGATTTTATCCTGAAAAACGATTTAACATTTAATCTTGCTTTCGCGATACGAAACACTAAAACATTAATCTTCCAACCCGATGTACTGGCTGCCCAGGTTTCATCTGGTGCCGATAACATTACTTATCGCCCCGAAATTAACTACGCCCTTAGCGATCGTTTTAACATCAGTTTCTTTTACGATGCTAACATCACCAAGCC
Organism: Bacteroidota bacterium; assembly: GCA_013287375.1. Lineage (GTDB taxonomy): Bacteria > Bacteroidota > Bacteroidia > Sphingobacteriales > Sphingobacteriaceae > Mucilaginibacter. The sequence continues at coordinate 1,591 of JABDDX010000133.1, forward strand.
GTATACCTCGCAAAGTTTCAATACATCATTCAGTACGTTTGGATTTAATTTAAAGCTGATATTGCAGTAAGTTAAATACATAAAGCCAGGGCCTATTGCGATTTCCGCCTAAGGCGGGCAATGTCATTAAGTTAAACCTAAAACCCCTTAGGGGTTATAGGTTGGTAGAAAACAAATCGTAATAAATACCGTGCCGTAGGTACGTAACCCTGCAATGTTGTATGCCTACGGCACGCCATTTTGTTTAAATGCTATCTGCTACCAACATTTTGCTCCTATGGAGCATCTTTAAAAGCACTTTTTCTTGACTTAATGACATTGGGGGAGGGACAGGAAGGACTTTTACTTTCCCGCTTTCTTCAATGCCTTTGCAGCCTTTTTTTCGGCGCGGCGTTTTTGACGGGCGGCTTTTTTGGTGAGCCTTATTTGCTTATCCGTACTAGCTTCTTCCATTTTGGCTTCTGTAGCTTTTATAGTTTTTTCATCCAGGCCTGCCGCGGGTTTTATGCCGGTAAGCAAGGTGTTCCAAATGGTTTTGAAGAATGGCGACGACTTCGGCCGGACATAATCTACATAAAATGTCCTTGGTGCATCGCCATCATAATCAGGGTTATTATGCTTAATGATAAATATATTGGCGTATAACGATTCAATCAGTTTGCCACTAAAACCGTTGAATGCCGTATCAGGCGTCAATAATTTCACCTTTAACCCATTATACAGAAGGGTTATCCTACCCTTTGATATTTTGCTGTTGGCGGTAATATCAAAATCAAAGCTTTTAATATTGCCATCTGTTATTTTTACCATGGCCAAAGGCATAGTAGCGGTATTCAGGTTTCCCATATTCATGGGGCCCAGGTCGCCTTTATAGCTATAAGGCATTTCAGGGTCGGTAAGGTTAATATTGAAAAGTAAATTAAGCCTTCCCCGGTTCATAAAATGGGTGGTTAATTGTGCGGCGCAGATGTTGCTTTTGGCGAGGGCGATTTTGTTATTGGTGATATTCAAAAACTTGCCCGAAGTGTTGTTAAAAGATACGGTACCCGTTTGATATGATTTAGCATTATACTCACTATAAGTAACGGTTACATTATGAATGTAAGCGGTGTCAATCCTTAAATCAGTTTTAATCTCGGCCAAGGCACGAGCCGGAAAGCTGCCGGATTTATCCGCTGTTGGGTCGGCTACCTTATTAGGGTTATTAAGCAATGCAAATGTCCCGTTGGAAGCTACCATCGATGATACGCTGAACGTACGAAAACGATGATAAGCTAAATAATCAAAATGGTTAAGCACCAGGGAATCCAGCTGAAAAGAATACCTGTCTTTTGCAGTTCTGTTAAAAAAGGTTTTAGCGTTAACGGGTTCTAGCGTAAGTCCCTTTATGGTTAATCTCGATGTTAAGGTTGATAACTTTACATGGTCGGCCTTATAAGTGTACAAACCATCAGCTGTTTTGCCTTTATAATTATGAAGCTCGGCTATAATCTCTTTACAATACAATAATCTCGATTTATCTTTTTGCGTAGCCGAATCAATAAGCAGGTCGCTGGCGCTGAAACTCATTTCTTTTAGTTCAGAGATAACCAGTTTATTGCCTGAATAATCATCATACTTAAACTTAATATCGTTTAAAAAAACATCGCCAATATGGATAGAGCTAAGGCTTTTTGATATCTTTTGCCAGGCCGTTCGGTTATCATTAATTACTGTGTCCTTCGTTTGGTTAAGTTTATAAGTTACATGCAGATTAGGGTCATTCAAAACAACCTCGCCTATATCCAATTGATGCCTGAAATAAAGTTTAAAAGGATGTATGCTGGTTAATATCAACCTCCGAACGTGCAGTTCAATCAGGTTGTTCGGTGCGCGGTGTTCGCGGCACATGCGATTATATACCACTGTATCGGGCTCAATGGTAATGTTGTAAAAAATGATGTTGCCGCGTAGTATATGCAGTTCCGCTTTAGAAAAATTAGCTTTGTATAAGCTATCGGTACCGTTTAAAACGGCATCTCTTATTTTTTGCGCTAAAATTGGCGACCAATATAAATTGATTAAAAATGCTAAAACTAAAAAAACGGTAACAAACACTGCTAAAATCCCCAGGCCTAATTTGTTCCTTTTTAGTTTTAAAAATTTAAACGCCATTATTTATTTTTAGTTGAATCCTTTTGCATTTTGGCTTCTTTTTTAGCCTCGCGTGCCTGCTGGCGTTCTTCTTTCTTGACTTGACGATTAGCTTTATATGCTTTAAACTTATCAATCAGGTTGGTAACCTTTACTATGGCTTTATTAACCTTTCCCTCTGTTTTTTTATCAAACCCCACGCTGGGTTTTAACCCGTCTAATAATGCTTTGTACAGGAAACTAAAGAAGGACACTCTCGGGTCGCGTTTTATATCAATCGGCCCTGGCCTAAATATACCTTTCTTATCCGGATTTTCATCTTCAATAATCAAGGTATTTGCCAATTTCGATATAAAACCTTGTGTTTGCAACCCAGCTTTGCCTTCAACCTTTTTAAGCAACTGCACATTCAGGTTCTTGTAATAAAACTCCAGCTGGCCCTTGCCGCTATAATTACTGGCATCTACGTTAAAATGTAACTTCTGTATATCAGCCGATTGTACATGCACCAATGCCAGTGGCCTTACCAGTTTATCCATTATACGGCCATCAAATTTGCCTAAAGTACCCGAGTAGTTAAACGCACCTATTTTTGAATTTAAGTTGAATTTAAAATTCACATTTAAATTAGCCGCGTTCATAAAGCGGGTATTAATATGGGCGATCATATAAGGGTTCACCTTTTTTATATCGTCATCATTAGTAACGTTATATATAACACCATTGGTATGATTAAACGTAATAACCCCGGTATAACCCGATGTTGCATCCGATTCAGCGTAACTAATTAATGTATTTTTTATGTTGATGCGCTTCAATTGCATATCCAGTGCCACGTTCTGTAATGATTGTTGCGGATCCTTACCTATCTTGATAGATTTTACGCCTTTGTAAGCATTATTACTATATATCTGTACGCTGGCGTTAGCAATATCAAGCGTGCCTGCATATAAAATTTGGTCGCGTAAAAACTCCTGCAGGTTAATATCATTAATGGCTATCCGGTTAAATTTTAGCGTATAAATATCGCCGGCGGCCTCATGAGTTTTAAGATAGAAGTCGGTCTTGTTATACCTCGGTAAAAACGAAACCCCGTCTAAATAAATTACCCTCTTTGAAGTCGAAAAATAGATCTGCTTGATGGCCGCTTTATATAAACTATCCGGCGTAGCTATTTTATAATCCTTAATCGTAATGTCAACACCTTTGGTATAGTAAAAACGACTGGTATCCTTATCCGATAGCGAATCGACTACTACATCCGAGATATTAATATTCAAATGTTTTAAAGCCGTATGTTTTTCAACAGGGTTACTTTTATTAATATAATTCAGGCTGATATCCTTTAGAGAAATCGAATCGATATGCAATTGCTTAAAGGTGTTTTTTATCAGTTCATAAGGGCTTTTAGGTTTGCCCACTTTTACGGTATCATTAAATTTAAAACGTTTATTCACCACGGTAAGGCTTGGGTTTTCAATGGTGATACTGCTGATGTTCAATATCTTTTCCTTATAAGCTTTAACTGCTCCTAAATTATTAATGCTGAGTTTTTTTACGCTCAGGGTAAATAAATTATCAGGCGCTTTTTTTAAGGCTACCAATTTGTTGTAAACAGCCGTATCGGGTATCAGCTTAAAATCGGTTAATGTCGCGTCGCCCGAGGTGATATTCAAATTAAAATCCGAATATTCAATATGGTAAAGGCTATCGGTCGATTTTAAAACAAGCTCTTTTAGCTCGGCTTGTAACAGCGGTTTCCAACGATTTTCGGCTATATATTTTTGATAGGCATAATATCCGCCGGTAACGAGTAATATAACTATAAGCGTTAAAACTAATGGCCACCGTGGCATTTGTTTTTTGTGTGGTTCATCAGTTTTTTTCATTCAAGTCTTTTTTCGATATACGTTATAACAACAAAGTAAGGTTTTTGTTAATTTGCTGACAAGATGTCACGCTATATATGAATTTTATGTATTTTTGCAGACTAAATTCTAAAAAGACACGATGGATTTGTTAGTTCCGGATAAGACGCACGACGAAAGCAGGCAAGGGGAGGCATTGGTATTAGAGCCAATTCCAGGGAAAAATAGTGGTCGCAAGCTATATATTGAAAGCTATGGCTGCGCGATGAATTTTTCTGACAGTGAGATAGTTGCATCTATTTTAACAGAAAGCGGCTTTGAAACTACCGGCGATTTTACAGCTGCCGATGTGGTATTCATCAACACATGTTCAATCCGTGAGAATGCAGAAGTACGCGTGCGTAACCGGCTGAAAGAATTTGCAGGCGCGAAAGCTAAAAACCCCGGAATGGTGGTTGGTGTGCTAGGCTGCATGGCCGAAAGGTTAAAATCGAAATTTTTAGAGGAAGAAAAATTAGTGGATGTAGTAGTAGGCCCGGATGCCTACCGCGATCTGCCTAATTTGATTGATAAGGTTGATG
>JABDDX010000134.1 GCA_013287375.1 Bacteroidota bacterium
CGGTCTGCGTAATTCGTGCGAACTTAACGAGGCAATATTTCGCAACCGCTCATTTTGGTCGATTATTGATTTGCTGGTATTAATCCGTTCGGTAATATTTCGTGAGAAACACCCTATACCTGTTATTGTACCTTCAGCATTAGATATTGGGTTAAAACTTGTTTCGTAAAAAAACAATTTGCCTGTTTTCGGATCTAAGAGCTCATCTTCAACAATATAAGCCTCACCCATAAAACCCCTGGCATAATATTCTTTCCACTTTGTTAAAACTTCATCGCTAAAAGTAGTATGCATTGAGCTGTCACCAGCTTGCGGCTCTATTCCTGTTTGCGTGCTGATTATATTTTTATACGCCTGATTCATATACAAATAACCCAAGTCGCGATCCAACGACCAGATCAAATCCTCCGTATTATTGATAATAGCTTCCAGGCTTTTTTTAGTCCAGCTTATTTCTTTCTGGCTGTTTATTTTATCGGTTATATCCTGCCCCACGCCCTGTATGCCGGTAACTTCCTTACTTTCATTGGTAACAGCAATAAACTCCCATTCAACATCATGCAAGTTGCCATTAATATCAGGTTTTTTATGGATGAGGGGAATTATTTTACCGGGGTTATTAATACAGGTATAAAAAGCTTCTTCACATAAATAAACTTCTTCCGGCAGGGCTGTAGTACTAAAATGTTTACCTATAATATCGGCTTTATTGTATCCAAGAATCTTCAAAAAACGCTTATTAACAAACGTATATTCCCCGGCCATATTTATCAGTGAGTTAAGGAATTGCTCGCGTATTTTTGCTTCTTCCTGGTAATAAAGCCTTTCGGTAACATTTGTGGCAACAGTTAGGCGGCAATCATAATGTTTGTATTGAATGGTATCGCCATACATTTCAGCATGTATCAGTTCGCCGCTTTTGGTTACATGGCGCCAGATACCTGAATTACTATACCCTACAAATTTAGCTTCGGCAACTCCTCTATCCTGTAGAAAATCATTCAGCGCGTTTTGATCTGATTTTGGGCGAAGATCCTGAATAGTCATTGTTAAAAACTCTGCTTCACTATAACCGTAGGTCCTGATAGCAGCAGCATTTACTTTTAAAAACCGAAGCGAGGACACTTCATATATCCACATAGGGTTCGGATTAGTATCAAATAATATTCCGTAACCGCTTATGGTTTCTTCTTTATTATATCGCTCCTCATCTTCACGTTCCAGGTCCTTAATAATACTCAATAAGATATTTTTCCCATACTCCTCAGTATATAAACATCTCTTCTCGTTTATCCACTTGGTTTTCCCTTCGGCGGTGGTAATGCGATAGGTTATACTGGTAGATTTATCGTTATCTAATGGCTTGTCATATAAATCTTCAACCACTTTAATATCCCTCTCATCGATAAGACTGAACCATAGTGACGCGTTATTTTCAAACTCAATAGGCTTATGGCCTGAAAGATCAGCTATGTTACTGCTTATATATGAGTAATTACCTTCATCCTGATTAAGGGCAAAGGCATAATCATTTAAAGCCGCCAATATATGATTGAGCATAAGGGGTGATAACGTGAATTATAAAGTTAGGTAATTTTACAAATAATAAGGGATATAGCTACATGTAGCTACTCAATTTTCAGGTCTTCAAGTTTACTTTCTTCTAAAACAACTCTGTCACTTCCCTTTTCATGTATGTAATGCCATTTTATCAGCCTGATGCAGCCATCTGCAATTTCTATCCCGGTAATATCTCCGTCATCAAAACAACAACATCCGCTATTAAAATAAGTATCCAGGTATCCGGTAAAATCGGGTAATTTATCCCCTTTACTTTTCCGTTTGCCAATTTGTGTCTGTAAATCAGTTATGGCACTTTTATCATTTTCTTTTTTAGCTAATCCCAGTTCGCTGTATAGTTTTTCGATGTGGGTAAACGATTTAAAAACGGGTTGATGGGTATGCCCGGTAATCAACAGTGTATTTTTTCGTTTCGAACTCCATTGATACATCATACGGTTATGCGCGGTTTTTAAATCATCGTTATTAGCCGGTGTGTTCGGATTAATCCGCAGATACGACTGGAAAGGCGCCCAAACATCAGAAACAAACCACTTGCTAAACCAATTACCGTCGCTTTGCAGATCGCCCTGGTGGCCATGAGTCATGTAGATGGAAAGTGTTTTATCTTTTATTTTAGTTTGAAGAATAGCGCCTTCATAAATTTTTACGCGTTCGCCATATATCTGTATCAAACTAACCGGCGCCAGCGGATCATTGGCCCAATACAAGTCATGATTGCCAAATATTTTGATGAATGCTTTACGGTGAAGAAAAAGCTTCTCCTTTTCGAACGTAGCCTTATTATGCCTTTTTACGGTGATGAACAGATTTTCCCAAAGCTCTTCGCTATCGCCTAAATTGATGGAGAAGAATTCATTTTTATGATAATGATCCAGCGCAGCCAAATAGTTTTTAGCTGCTTTGGCAAAAATATCCATGCCATCACGCGCGCCTTTATGCTGGTCGGACAGGATGATGAATTTATCTTTTTGAGGATCGAAATTGATGATCTGCCCCTTATCTCCGGGATGATCGGTAATGTTTTGGTATAGCTCACTCAACGCGGCATCCACACGTTTCCTATCGGGCCTGGAGGACAAGGTATTGGCCAGGTTAACAACAGGCTTGGTTAATAAACGTTGCAGGAACTTACGCATAAGTTGATAACGTTCAACATAGTTTTGTGTTTTGATGTATCTATCCCGCAGGTGTCCCGAAAATCAAGAAAGGGTCATGCTGAGCATAGTCGAAGTATGCGGGTTAGCCTCTGCGCCAATCCTTCGACTATGCTACCCATGACAAATTTTGTTTCAGAACTTTTTTAGGATGTCACCCTGAGGCACTCGAAGGGTGAGCGCAGAGGCCTTCCGCTTGCTTAACATAATGCAGAGGCCTTTACCCGCTATGCTTCGAGTACCTCAGCATGACACCCTTTATACATAACGTATTGAAGTATAATTCAGATTAGATAATCTTCCGAACAACTATGATCTCCCCTCAAAAATCTTGATAAATCTTTATCAAACTCATATTGCAATTTACTAAAAATATTAGCAATTTTGTTTTATGTCGCACGAGGATAATGAGGAGTTTTTTAAGGGGAGAGGTGCCCAGGTTAACACGCATAACAAGTTCATCAAAAACAAATATGTACGTGAGCATATTGAAGGACTGGATGAACCGCTGCTTGAAAACATTGCGACCCAGCTTTTTGTGGAGAACCCTAAAAAGATAGTAAGCGAATCAAAAAGCCCCGACCTTAGCCACATGTTTTCCATTAATCCTTACCAGGGTTGCGAGCATGGTTGCATTTATTGTTATGCCCGCAACACGCACGAATATTATGGCTTTAGCGCTGGGCTTGATTTTGAGCGGAAGATAATCGTAAAACGCAATGCCGCCGAATTACTGGAACAGTATTTTAATAAGAAGAACTATAAGCCGGTTTGCATATTGCTATCAGGTAATACAGATTGTTACCAACCGATAGAACGTAAGTTGAAGATAACCCGCTCGCTGCTACAAGTGTTTTTGAAATACCGAAACCCGGTGAGCGTCATCACCAAAAACAATGTGATACTGCGCGATATGGATATTTTAACCGAGCTGGCAGCGATGAATTTGGTACACGTAAACATATCTATCACTTCGCTAAATGAGTCGCTACGGCAAAAATTAGAGCCTCGTACGGTAACTGCGACTGGGCGGCTGGCAGTAATTCAAAAATTAACTGAAATAGGTGTTCCGGTAAGGGTGATGGCAGCGCCCATCATCCCAGGATTGAACAGCGAGGAAGTACCGAACATTATTAAAGCCGCGGCTGACAGGGGCGCTTTAGCGGCAGGTTTTACGATTGTAAGGCTGAATGGAAGCATTGCTGAGATCTTCAACGACTGGATATACAAAGCTTTTCCTGATCGTGCGGAGAAGGTGCTGAACATGATCAAATCCTGCCACGATGGTAAGCTTAACGACAGTGAATTTGGCCGCAGGATAAGCGGAGAAGGGCCTGTGGCGGAATCGATACATCAGTTGTATCGCATGGCCTGCATCCGCTTTCTTTCGGGAAGAGAGATGCCACCATTTGATTATACTTTGTTTACACCGAAAGGTGGTAAGCAGATGGATTTGTTCTAAGTGGATTTATTTAAGCTTTCTTTGTCATTTCTCCCGTTGGTCGAAATGACAAGGTTTATATTTTAATACATTTGCAGCATGAATTCATCTGTCCTTTGGCCTGTATTAAATGGTTTAGTTGCGCTTACAGGTATTGCCCTGATCTATTTTTTCCTGATAAGACCTTTGTTGAAAAAATAACCGGGTCACCTGCTTTTATAGATCATTATTACAGAATCCTTCTCGGCTTTACTGCTATCACTTTTAAACAGGATGTATAGGTCCAATTCATTAGCAGTTAATTTAATGACCTTATAAGCCGCGTTATTATTTACAAACACCGTATCGTGCAAAATGTGGTAAGCGTAAGCCGTTGAGTTATCTTTTACGGATTGATAGCTGAAGCGCAGTGTGTCTTTATTGGTTAAATCGAGCAGGTTTTTACCTATTAATCCGGGATTCTTCGCAACTGATCTTACGGTATCATATTTCCATATTTTATGAATAGAAACCGTATCAGTACTGCTGCTAACTTGCTTTTTATTGTTGGAGCAGCTTGCGATTATCGCAACTAACAGAAAAAAACCTAACCCGTATTTCATTTATACAAGTTAGGATTTTTCAGCAATATTATATCAAATCAACACTAATCGTATCAAACAAATTTTTAGTGCCCGATGAGTCTACCGTTGTAATTACAATCGTCAACTTACTTCCGGTAACAGTAACGGTACCATAACCATAGGTAGACAATGATTTATCGAAAGTATGTGATGATGGTACGGTTGTAGCATCGGTAGTTTTTACACCGTTGGCTGAAGGTACGTGAGTAACCGGGCGACCGCCGCAACCTAAAATTACATAAGGTATTTGCACATCTTTGCCATCAACGGTTATATAGCGCGTATAGCATTGGATATTATGCGAATGCCCTGAAAGAAATGCATCAGGAAATATAGATGCCTGCGTACAGCTGTCATCAATATCTATCAGCATATCGGTACTGGATGAATGGCTACCTGCGCTAAATGGCGGATGATGCGTGGCAATAAGCAACGCCTTACGTTTTTCGGTTTTACGGGCAGTGGCAATAGCCTGTAATGTTTGGGTTAGCCAATCTTTTTGGGCCGTGCCGATAGTTGAGCCGGATATATAGCCGGGGTTTTCAGCAATGTTCGAGTATAAACCAATAATATCCGCAAAAGGCGTATTCAAATACCAGTAAACAGCTGGTTGACTGATCATCTCTCTATAAATTGTTCCTGCCGCAGGTGGCACCCCAGTTACAGGTTGGCAAAAATTAGCCTGAAATTCTTCTAATGTTGTTGTTTGGCCTGTGCTTACCCCGTTGTATTTAAATATTTCACCATCGTGATTACCGGGTATGGCTATTATTTTGCCGGGATAGGTTTTATATGGCTCATAAAACTGAGCGTGATAACCCTGGTCTGTATTATCATAATAATCCACATCACCTAAATGAAAAAAAAAGGCTGGTGAAGAAGCTGGCTCAGCAGCATTATAATCAGCCGACATGGCATCCGCAACCAATTGTTGGGTACTGCCGGTTTCAATTCCGGTATCGCCAACGGTGTGAAATATCAATGCACCGGCTTGTTCAATTTCAGTAACACCCGCATCACCAATAATCTCTGCGAGCATCATGGTTGGGTTCCGTATCGGGGCAGGAATGGGCAAAAGCTGGGTTTGGACGTAATCCGTCATCCTGGTACCTATGCCGCTTACTTCGCTTCTTTCGGCAATCGGGGTTGGGGT
>JABDDX010000135.1 GCA_013287375.1 Bacteroidota bacterium
CCCAAAAGACAAAGGCAGCGCTTATGGATCAAAGGATTACTGGTATAAATCCATCAATGATCCCGGCGCACAGCAAATGGTCTATCTAGAAAAATTGATGCTCTCACGCCCATATTTTGAGCGTGTACCTGCTCAATCATTAATCGCAGCTAATCAAGGCCAGCGGTATAACAGGCTGATAGCTACCCGTGGTAAGGATTATGCTTTTATTTATACCTACACCGGCCGTAATATGGATATAAATACCGGGCAATTACCGGGTAAAAAAATCAAGGCATCGTGGTATAATCCGCGCAATGGCGAAACCACCATTATCGGCACTTTTAATAAATTAAAAACAGCGAAGTTCAATCCTCCCGGCCAACCTGCTAATGGTAACGACTGGGTATTGATACTTGATGCTATATAAAATCGTACTTAATAGTTATGTTGGGATCTAAAAAAATATGCCTTTTTGTGTTAGCAGGGATGCTATTGTTTTCCTGTAAAAGCAAAAAAGATGTGTACCTTTTTACATCCTTCAATGAGCCTGCAAGTGCCGGGTTAAGATTGTTATACAGTCATGATGCTTATCACTGGACGGATCTCAACCACATATTCATAAAGCCCGAAGTAGGCGATGCTAAGATCATCCGTGACCCCTCAATAGAGCAAGGCGCAGACGGTATCTATCACTTAGTTTGGACAACAGGATGGAAAAATGATACAGGAATAGGCTATGCTGAATCTTCTGATTTGATCCATTGGTCGCCTGAGCAGCACTTGAATGTGATGGCCGATGAACCCACTGCAGTTAATGCCTGGGCACCTGAATTATTTTATGACGATACCCAAAAGCAGTTTATAATTACCTGGGCATCAACAGTTCCATTCCGTTTTGCCAAAGGCGAGGAGGATGAAAACAATAATCACCGCCTATATTACACCATCACAAAAGACTTTAAAACCTTTACACCAGCCAAGCTATTTCTTGATCCCGGCTTTAGTGTGATAGATCCCGAAATTGTAAAGATCGCCGAAGGCAAATATGTATTGGTGATGAAAGATAACACCCGTCCAAACCGTAATATTTTGGTGGCTTTTAGCAATAATCCACTTGGCCCTTACACCAACTATTCCAAACGATTTACAGAGATGTACTCCGAAGGCCCAACAATAACAAAAGCAGGCAAAAATTGGTTAATTTACTATGACTCATACCGCCTCAAAAAATTTGGCTGTATGCGTACAACCGATTTTAAAACATTCACCAATATAGCTGATTCTGTTAGCGTGCCACAGGGCCACAAACACGGGACAATTTTTAAGGTAAACGAGAAGACGCTCAAAAACTTAAAGTTAGCAGCCGCGTCAACGGCTAATTAATATAATATGATGCTGAAAGTTAAAATATATATTATTCTGATCGTAATTGCCGGGTTTAGCCTCTGCGTTTCTGCGCAAGACACGGTAAGATACACAGGTAACACAGTTGCCAGTGTCGATTATCACAACGGCAGACTTACGCTGGTAATAGGTGTACACAGTATGCAAATCTTCCGCGCGAACCGGGAACATCCCGAGCAAGCCGATGGCTTTGGTTTTACCTACAACCATCAGCCCATGCTGGCCTATTGGAATAATACTTTTTATGTAGAATATTTGAGCGATAAGGTAGGCGAGAGTGTTCCCCCAGGTCAAACATTACTTATTACATCCAAAGATGGGGCAACATGGTCAAAACCGACAGTTATCTTCCCGCAATATAAAATACCGGACGGTACCACAAAGGAAGGTCATCCCGGCGTAGCTAAAGATTTATATGCCGTTATGCACCAGCGCATGGGCTTTTACACCGCTAAATCAAAACGCTTGTTAGTGCTTGGCTTTTACGGGATATGTTTAGATGCGCACGATGATCCGAATGATGGGAAAGGAATAGGCAGGGTAGTACGGGAGGTTTATCCAAACGGAAAATTTGGCCCGATCTATTTCATCCACTATAACCCAAAATGGAATGAAAGCAATACATCATACCCCTTCTACAAAACAAGCAAGGATAAAGGATTTATACAGGCATGTGACGAGTTGATGGCCAACCCGCTAATGATGATGCAATGGCAAGAAGAAACAGATCGCGGTGATCCTTTAATTCCGCTTCACAAAGATTATAAAGCGTTTAACTTTTATCATCTGGCTGATGGCAGAGTTGTGGGGCTATGGAAATATGCCTTAACCGCTATCAGCACCGATAACGGCAAAACATGGCCTGCCAATGCAAGTCGTGCGCCACGATTTGTAACCAGCAATGCCAAAATATGGGGACAGCGTACCTCTGATGGCAAATATGTTACGGTTTATAATCCATCTGAATTCCGCTGGCCGCTGGCTGCTTCAGTTAGTCAGGATGGATTAAATTACACCAATCTTTTATTGGTTAATGGCGAGATACCAACCATGCGTTATGGTGGCAATTACAAATCATACGGTCCGCAATACACCCGTGGCATCGAAGAAGGAAATGGCGTACCACCTGATGGTAAACTATGGGTTACCTATAGCATGAATAAAGAGGACATCTGGGTTTCATCAATCCCGGTGCCGCTAACTTCTGTTGAGGCCCAACAAGCCGATGATGTTTTTAATGATATGCCAGCTGGAAAAGAATTGGAACAATGGAATACCTACAGCTCACTATGGGCTCCGGTAGGTATTGATAAAGCTCCCGATGGTTCACGTGCTTTAACGCTTAAGGATTGGGATAAATTTGATTATGCCAAAGCAGAGCGTGTAATCCCTGAATCAAAAAAACTGATAGCTGATTTTACCATCATCCCCGCGCAAAATAACACAGGTATGCTGGATATTGAGTTCCAAAATGCTGCCGGTGATGCTGCCCTGCGTTTGACCTTTGATTCAACCGGGGTTTTCAGAGCTAAAACTGGCTACCGCTCAAAAAATATGTTGAAATATGTGGCTAATCAGGCTTATCATATCACCATAAAACTAAATACCGATACCCGCTTCTACACTGTAAATGTGAATGGCAAAGATGTATTAACCAACCTGTTTTTTGCTCCTGTACTTAGCGTAGAACGCATAGTTTTCCGCACCGGCGATGTAAGGCGCTTCCCGACTGCTGACACACCAACTGATCAGGATTATGATCAACCCAATCCCGGTGAACCGGCTCCGCCTGCTGCTTTTTATATCAAATCATTTAAAACATCTACCTACTAATGCTACTCAGGAAATACATAGTTATAATTTTCTTAATAAGTTGTAGCGCAATAGCTTCAAACACTTACGCTGCTGTAGTTATACCCAAAATATTGGGTAATGGGATGGTACTGCAACGCGAGAAACCTGTACCCATTTGGGGAACAGCTACTGTAGGTGAAAATATCACAGTTAAATTCAACAACCAGGTTAAAAAAACCACCGCTGATGCTTCAGGTAAGTGGGAAATAATGCTTGATCCTATGCCTGCATCGGCTACGCCACAAGTACTTGAAATATCTGGTACAAATACTATTAAACTTGATAATATTTTGGTTGGCGAGGTATGGCTATGCTCAGGCCAGTCCAACATGTCCTACGAAATGCGTAAGAACAGCAAAGTGCGCAGGCCTGATACCACAACAGTTAACACGCCGATTGATGAACTCGACAAGGCACATAATCCACAGATCAGGATATTTTTAGTTACCCAACATAATTTAAGGATGCCCGATTCCACCCATTCAGGCTGGGATGTTGCCGAAGGCACAGCTTTACGTAATTTTTCAGCAGCAGGCTATTTTTTCGCGAAGAACCTGAACCATGATTTAAATGTTCCGGTTGGTATTATCTGCTCCGCGATAAGTGGCAGCCGCATAGAACCATGGATGCCTGCTGAGGCATTCGATGCCATCCCATATTTCAAGCAAAACAATGTAAAAGTGGATGGTGATCCAGGAAAGCTTTATGTAAATATGATAGCACCCGTGGCACCTTATGCTGTACGTGGCTTTTTATGGTACCAGGGCGAAAGTGGTGCCTATTTAGGCGAAACCATCAGCTACACCTACAAAATGGAAGCGCTTATCAATTGGTGGCGACAAATTTGGGGCGATAAGGATATGCCATTTTACTACGTACAGATAGCGCCATTTTATTACTCACGAGCCAAAAGCAATATAACTTATAGCGTATACACCGAACCTGAATTCCGCGAGGCCCAAACCATGGCGCTCAAAATACCGCACACCGGGATGATCATTACCACAGATTTGAATGATTCACTCACCAACATTCACCCGGCATTTAAATGGGTGGTAGGTCGTCGACTGGAATTACAAGCCTTGGCCAACACATACGGCAAAAAGAATGTGGTTTTTTCAGGGCCGATGTACCAAAGCATGCAAATTAAAGGAAACAAGGTCATCCTTGATTTTAAATATGTAGGCAGCGGCTTAGTTAGCCACGATGGTAAACCACTCGATTACTTCGAGATAGCGGGCAGCGACGGCAAATTTGTTACCGCGAAAGCTATAATTGAGGGTAACAAAGTAGTGGTTTCCTCGCCCGAAGTACCCCATCCGATAGCCGCACGTTTCGCCTGGACGGAAGTAGCCGAACCCAATTTCTACAATAAAAATGGATTACCCGCAGTTCCTTTTCGCACCGATAATCCTTTGAATTTTACACTAACAGCTAATTAACCTGAGCATGAAATATGCCTCTCTTAAAATATTTATTTGCGTATTGCTAATTATCACGGCAGTAAATACTTATGCGCAAAAAACACAAATTCAATTTCTGTCGGGTACAGGCAGCGACCATACTGTAAACTGGCAGTTTTATTGTACCGCAGGCCAAAATTCAGGCAAATGGACAACCATCCCGGTACCATCAAATTGGGAACTGCAAGGTTTCGGCAAATACAATTATGGTTTAGATAAGGATAGCCTTAAAGGAAAAGAACAAGGCCTATATAAATACCAGTTCAACGTACCTGCATCATGGCAGGGGAAAGATGTCAATATCGTATTTGATGGCTCAATGACCGATACTAAAGTGATGATCAATGGCCAGCAGGCAGGCGATATTCACCAGGGAGCTTTCTATCGTTTTAAGTATGATATAACCAAGCTGCTTAAATACGGACAAAGCAATTTATTAGAAGTTACCGTATCTAAATACTCTGCAAATGCTTCTGTTAATGCAGCTGAGCGTAAAGGCGATTTTTGGGTCTTCGGCGGCATATTCAGACCAGTGTTTTTAGAGGCATTCCCAAAAGAGCATATCAGCCACGTTGCTGTTGATGGTAAAGCCGATGGTAATTTTAAAGCTGAGCTCAAACTATCTAACATAAAAAATGCAGGCACAATTATCGGACAGTTTTATACTATCGGCGGACAAAAAGCAGGTATTGCTTTTTCGGTGAATACTAAAGCTGGCGATACCTCTGCATTAATAAAAACTCATTTTGTTACACCAAAACTATGGTCGCCGGAGTTTCCTAATTTGTATAATGTAGTTTTCTCACTTCAATCCAACGGAAAAATAATTCATACTGTACAACAACGTTTTGGCTTCCGCACGGTTGAATTACGCCTGCACGATGGCATCTATGTAAACAACGTTAAAATTAAATTCAAAGGGGTTAATCATCATTCTTTTTGGCCAACTACAGGGCGCGCAACGAATAAAGACATAAGTATTGCCGATGTAAAACGCAGGGCAGCATCACCGGCAGCATTTTGGAACTCAATATCCAGCATACCTGTGTTGGATGAGTTAACAGGATGGCACCATGCTTATGATACACAGGCTGGTTCAAAATTAGCTAAAGAAATGATCTCAAAGGATGTTAACCACCCATCCATAGTGATTTGGGACAATGGCAACGAAGGCGGTTTCAATTTTA
>JABDDX010000136.1 GCA_013287375.1 Bacteroidota bacterium
GCAATTAAATTCGGCCTGGGTTGTATAGCTGGCGCTATAATTGCTTTAATATTTCTTCCAAATCATTATATAATATCAATTATACTTGCTCTTTTAGGACTTTTGTGTGTAATCAATGGAGTTAGAAATTCGGATGATTTCACATGTAAAGCATGCAATTATAAGTTTAAACTTTAATTGTACTTTTTATAAATAAGAACTCACGGTCTAGGAACTTATGTTTTCTCTGTACATTAGAAAAGGAAGCTATAGCAGCCCCCGCGGCTAAGGCCTTGTGTAGTATGAGCGCATAGCGGGGCTCTCCTTTGTAGAAAGCTGTGACTTTGTTTTTCTAGAAAAAGAATATTTAGCTACAGTACTCAATTGTCACAATCAATAAATTTAAGCCTTCGTTTAATCAACGAAGGCTTTTTTCGTTTATTTAGCAATTGAAATCAATCTTATATCATCTAATGCTGATATTTGCATCCATCATTTTATAATACACATGATACAAAAAAGGAATTTGCACTGGTTTAAACTGTTGTTTGTATGGAAAGGATCTGTTTTGCCAAGGCTGCTCCCACGGTTAATAGTGTTATTTGTTTTGAGTATTGCTGTTGTTTATTTTAAGGGCACATTATTCAATCATAAGATCTCGTTAAACCCGGCCCCGTTTACTTTATTCGGTATAGCACTTGCCTTATTTTTAGGTTTCAGGAACAGCGCGAGTTATGATCGATTTTGGGAAGGACGTAAGTTATGGGGAGCTTTGTTGAATACGACGAGATCATTAGCGAGGCAATGTATTACTTTGAGTGGGTATAAAAGCCCATCTATAGAGACTAATACTTTCATTAATTACCTGATCGCTTTTACTTATGCCCTGAAACATCAGTTAAGAGGTACAGATGCCAGCAGTGATATGCAAAAATGGTTACCTGATGAGTTTGCACAGAAACTAAGTAGTGTTAAATATAAACCGATGATCATTCTTTCGGAGGCTGCGAAATGGGCAAGGGATGCGAAGGAAAAAGGTAATATGGATTCCATAATACTTACTGCTTTTGATGAGAACTTTAATGAGCTTTCAAATATTGTTGGTGGTTGCGAAAGAATATCATCTACGCCAATCCCTTTTACTTATAAGATTATGCTCCACCGGACGGTTTATTTTTATTGCCTGTTATTACCTTTTGGGTTTGTGGATAGTATTGGTTGGATGACTCCGATAATCGTATTATTTATTGCCTATACCTTTGTTGCTTTGGAGGCTATTGCTGATGAAATTGAAGAACCTTTCGGTGTAGAACCAAACGACCTGGCTTTAAATGGGATGAGCGATATGATCAGAAATACTTTACTGGAAATTTCGGGTAAGCAAATTGATATAAATCCGGCGATGGATCTATATATCGCGGATTAAATCAGTACTTATTTCTCAATGCGATAAAGTATCCAATCGTCGCTCTGGTAAACTGTACGCAGATTTAGTGCTGAGTTTGCCAGCTTTATAATGGCTATATATTTATTATTAAGTTGTGTGTAACCGGTAACAATATTTTTCGCTGTCGCAATTAATATATAGTCGTCGTATTTTTGAGGGGACTCGATAGCACTGGAGAATTCGTCCTGGTAAGGCATGGTGAGCTGCTTAATATTGTTTACATAAGCAATTACCGGGTAGGCAATGGCATCATCAACCAAAACATTGGAATTACTTGGAAGCCCATTTAAGTAGTAGGAAATGTCGCGATTGCTATCCTGGTTATCAATGCTGGATGGTTTGCGGGTTAATAGCGTTGTTATAAAGTTTCTTTCTTCGGGTAAATTAGATTTCGCCAAAAATAAGTAACCCGTAAAAATTTGTATAGGCACTAATATTATAAGTGCAAGTTTTAATATTTTTTGCCGATGTATTAGTTGCGCTTTAAAGGTGATACATAATAGAGCCAGTACCAGGAAAATGAGGTAATACTCATAGGATAAAAATACTTTATCGTATTTTATATGTAGAAATTCGATAAGCCCAAAGGGGGTTAATAGTGTGAGTATTTGGTAGGTGCTGCGCCTGAACAGATAAATGGCCAATATTATCATCGGACAAAATACTAAGGCTTTTAAACTAATCAGCAGTGATATTTCCTGCGGGATGATCGTACTTGCCCGGGTGCTGGTGATCTGGTCGAAATTCACCCTTTCGCTCAACACGTTCCATGTTGCGTAAGGGCTCTCTAAAAAGTAATTTAAATCGTTAGCGTGAGTTAGGTTGAGCAATTTGAAAACTATTACTGACGCAATAGGCAGTATAAAAATGATGATGTATAAGGCAAATGTTTTGCTAATAAGCTTGCGGCGTAACGAAGGACTATTAAAGCTTAAAAACAGTCGGAATATGGATTCTTTTTCGCTGAGATTTAAGCTTTGTATAGCTATTGATAACACCAGCGGGATAAAGAATAGGGTAAGCCAGATAAATTTATAATCGCAAAACACCAATACAACCAGGCATATACTGGCTATGGAGATATGGAATGTTGTATTTGATTTGTAAAACTTGAGTATATTAAGGAAGAATAGATAAAAGAAGATAAGCACCAAATAAATACCTTTACCTGAGCATGCCGCATAGAGTATGCCGGGATGAAGCATGAATAGTATCAGCAGTATTAGCATGTAAAAATCATCATTAAATCTTTTTACCAGGGTGCCGGCCATGATGTTAAATAATACGGCGGTACCTATGGCTGAGGCGATAACCGGCGCGAGCATTTTGCTACAGGTTATAAAAAATATGAATGTGGCGTAGAATGGAAAGATAGGTGAGGTTAAGCCCATTACTTTAATTCTGTTACCCACGCCGTCAAATACTATGCGGGCTTTTTCGATATAAAAAAGAGACTCCGCGTTGGTATAGCCTAATTTGTTGAGATAGGCGCCGCAAACCAGGTAATATATCGCTAAAAACAGCGTAATTAATGCTAAGAAGAATGATTTGGAGAATCTCATTTAACTACGTTTACCGGGTTATTAACTTTACTTATACCGTGGTTGGTTTTTTGCCAGTAAAAAGGCTTAACAATTAATTCGTATAAGCCCATATAGGCAGCGATGGAGTGCATTAACCAATAAATTGGGTTAGCCATGGCAAATAGTATCAACTCGTAATAGCGCCTTTTAAATACGGCCATCATGTTTACGTATATCATCAGTATGTTACCTACAATGAGATTGAAGATGGATATGAATAGCACCCAGTCGGGGAATAAGGTGTGAATGCCTGAAAAATCAAATATTAAATAAGCGATAAATATGGCAAGCAAAAGCGGGTATACCAAAAACGTAAGCGGCGTTGCTCCAACAAAAAAGCTAAAGCCGATAAAGCCTTTCCAACCTAGTTTTTTTATTAGTTTAAACGGGTTACGCATGTGTACCAGGTAAGTTTGCATGTAACCTTTTATCCAGCGTGAACGCTGGCGAATCCAATTGAAGGGTTCGTTATTGGCTTCCTCGTAAGTGGTGGAGTTTACGATGGCTACTTTATAACCTTTGGCATAAGCGCGTACTCCTAAGTCGGCATCTTCGGTTACGTTGAATGGATCCCAGGCACCAAGCTCTATCAAATTATCCATTTTGAAGTGATTACTGGTACCGCCTAGTGGGATGGGAATATCTAAAGTATCCAAACCCGGCAGCATATAATCAAACCAGTAGGAATACTCCAGGGTGAACATTCTTGTTAAAAAGTTCTCGTTACGGTTGAAGTAGTTGAGTGCACTTTGAATACAGATATAATTTTCGGGCAGTTTATTGAAAAGGGCGACTACTTTTTTAAGCTGATCGGTATCGGGGATATCCTCGGCATCATATATGGTCAGATATTTACCGCGGGCAAAGTGCAGCGCATAATTACAAGCCTTTGGTTTGGTTTTAGGCATGTGGAACGGCACAACAATTACCTCGAATATGGCAGGGAAATCAAGATTTCGAACAGCGTTTAATGTTTTATCATCATCCTCTTCAATAACTAATTTTATGTCGAGTTTTTCGCGGGGATAGTCGAGGCTTTGCAGGTTCCATATCAGCTTTTTGATCAGTTTATCCTCTTTATAAACCGGGAGCAGTATGGTATAGATAGGCAGCTCATCTTCATTAACTAAAGCTAACTCTTCTTTAGTGACGGCCTGATGCAACTCGAACCGGGAGCCTACTAAGGCCAGGAACAATTTAAATATAATAGCAAGCAGGAAAAACGAACTTAGCAGCACGTTGATCAGTATGGATGTGTTTTTAAAATTGACCACCAAACCAATAGCAATGACGGCGATAAGCACAAACATTGAAATAAGCTGTGGAGATGTAAACGTAACAATGGCCGAGCTTTCGGCATCGGTATTTAGAAGTTCGTATACGGCAGATTTTACATACTTTTCGCCGATGAGTTTATGCGAGAGCCATAATATGTCGAGGTCAGATGCTACAATCACCTGTGGTTCCAGGTTATAGGTGAAGCGTATAAAATCAAGGAAAAGTTCGTCGCTTGGGTCGGCCATTACAGCTACCACTTTGTTATTTTCGATGCGTAAGGGCAGCGCCAGGCGGTCATCGGCAAACCTTAATTCTATTTTCTTTAAAACTTCAATATCAAAAGGTTGGTCTCTTATTTGTTCAATTTTGTATTCGGCATTGAGTAGTATGCGCTCATAATTTTTACGTGAAATGTAGCCATAGGTAAGCGCTACTTTCATAAACGAGGTATTTGTTTGGGCTGATAGATCTTCAATCTTTAGCTTATCATCCGATGTAATAAAACCATCACTTACCAAAAGTTCCGGAATCGACATATCTACTGCTGTTAACAAATTGTTTTATGAATTTAACCTGCTTTGGCAGCGGTAAAGGCCGCCAAAGCAGGTTGGTTATAAGATTTAATAATGCTTAAAAGCAATTAATCATTAAATAACTCTTGTGAGCGTTGTATTCTTGAACGTACGTACAGGAATGATAACAATATTAATATTAGTATACCTAATAAAATATACAGGTTATATGATTCCCAAAAGCGTGTAAGGGCGCTTTTGGTATCTATGTATTCCAGGTTTTCGCTTGATTTATTGATGTTGAACAGGTATTTATTAGAGTTTACATCAGAGATACAAACGTTGCTTGATAATGTGGAAAGCTGCTCGGTAATTGACTTAGAGGCTGCTAAAAATGCATCGGCCAATTGCGTGCCTGTGGCGGTTAAAACCAGTGTAGCGTTATTGCTTCGGCCATAGAAGATTTGTGCCAGGCCATTTGATACACTATCTGATAACCTGTAAACAGTCTTATTGTTATCGCTGTTATAGATCCTGAATTTTTGGTTGAATTTGATAGGTGCATCCGGGAAGTCATCCATTAACTTGTCATCTTTAGATAACAGCGCTACAATATTATATTTCTTTAAATCGCCGGGCTGAATCTGATCGGAGTATACAAACTCAGGGAAGTTATTGGCGTTGATGTTATTGTTCAATTCATAAATAATTTCGCCCATGGCCGCTGCCGCGTATTTAGCATAGCTCCTGGTTACTACAATGCGGGTAGTACCGCTATTGAATGCCTCGGGATACTGGTAAAAGCTCAGATCGTTAGTGATGAATGGATCTTTTGATTCCAGGTACGACTGATCTACATCAATTTCTGAGAAGAAATTGGTAAAGCTGTTATTACAGTTGCCGCTATTTGGATAGAACCTGAACTCGGCCTCCAAAGTATTGTATTTATGGTGCTGGTAACGGTTTATGGTTATTGAGGTATTCAATTTGCCCGAAACATCCAGCTTTTCACTGCTTATTAATGAGCCATTCAGGTAGATGTTGAAGAACCCGCGATCGCCGGGGGCTAAACTGCTGTATATACCCT
>JABDDX010000137.1:0-1067 GCA_013287375.1 Bacteroidota bacterium
GAAAGCCACTAATAAATAATTTGACCATGACAGATGTTTAAAAAACAAAAATAAACAAACATTGCCATTTATAAAAGCTGTTGAAATATATATAATTTAATTATAAAGTCAATTTTAACCCTCCTGATACCTGGTATCCATTCCTGAATGCGGCATTAAATTGTGTTTTGTCATTTTCGCCGCTTGCCAGGTAAAGAGTATCGGTACCATTGCCGGTTTCCCAGTTAAAATAGTTGAAGCCCGCAAATACACTCAGCTGTCGTATAATGTTATAACTTAATTGTGCGCCGGTATTTATGCCATAACCATCCGCAACCTGCCTATAGCTTACCGGGTGTTTAAACTCATCAATCAGGTTCCAATCTCCCTGGCTGTTGTAGTTGGTCTGATTATAGGTTATATCAACTGATGCTTTTAAACTGCGCCATATTTTTACAGATGAAATAACCTTTAAAAAACCACCTTTCCAGTTAGCCTGATAAGTGCTATTAAGCGTTGGGAATTGCCCTGTTTCATCAACTATATATAAATTCTGGATATTGCCTGTATAGCCAATGTAAGGTGTTAAACTAAAAAAGCTATTATTAAATAACCGGTACCCCGCCCCGGCACTCCATGCCGAGGTATTACCTTTATTATCGCTAAAATTTTCATCGTAAACAGCATCGGTCCGGTTATCACCGTTATAGTCAATATCGCTGATAGACCCTGATCTTACTGCAACCCGGTTATAACTGCCATAAAGCATCACTTTGTTCCATATGTTCCATTGTAAAGCTGCATTGTAGGCTTGCCCGCTCACGTTTTCCCATTTAAGTTCTGAATATACATTGGGGTTCTGCCCATTAGTATTTCCTGCAATCGACCAATGAAAGTTTTCCCGTTGATAACCGGATGATAAGGATAATTGTACTTTGGGCTCAATATCCTGCGCATTTGCTTTAAACGTACAGCAGGTGGTTGTAATTGTAATTACTAATTTTAACTGATCTATAAATTTAAAGACACTGGGTCAATCCGGTGTCTTTAATTAAAAACCCGTTTAATGAATAGAATTCTATCTGCAG
>JABDDX010000137.1:1077-1971 GCA_013287375.1 Bacteroidota bacterium
ACCCAGTGTCTTTAAATTTATAGATCAGTTAAAATTAGTAATTACAATTTACTGGTTAACCGCGAAGGATTCCCAGCCGGATGCTGTCGTTCGGTTACAGGTCATGGCCTGGGTACCGTCCTCGCTGGATATATAGTCGCCGTTGTTACCCTGTAGCGTTATCGTGCCATCAGCATTTATCCCCCAGGTAAACTCTTCCCAGGTACTATAGCTGGTACGGTTACAGGTAATTGGCATGGTGCCATTTTCGCTGCTTACATATTTACCCATGCTTTCTAAGGCTACTTTGCCGTTGCCAGCATCTACCACTAAAAATTGTTCCCAGGTGCTTGGTGTGGTACGGGTACAGGTCATGGCGGTTGTGCCGTCTTCGCCGCTTACATAATCATTATTAAAACCTTTTAGGGTGATAGTTTGGCCAATAGGAGGTCCGGTAGCAGTTACACCTTTGTACACATGCACATAATCAACCAGCATAGTGGCAGGCAAAGTGCCTATTGTATTGCCCGGTAAGTCACCGCCAATAGCCAAATTTAAAATAATGTAGAATGGATTTTGGAACGCCCCGGTATTGTTGATGTTGTTAGCGATATTACCTGTACAATACAACGTATTATCAACGTACCAGTTAATACTGTTGGCATCCCATTCAACCGCGTACACGTGAAAATCACCCGGAGTAGTAGTGGTGCTTAGTCCGTATTGGGTGTTACCGTTATCATTCCAGTGCATGGTCCCCAAAATAGTATTAGTGGTGTTCACATGCTCCATAATGTCAATTTCGCCGCAAGTTGCCCAACCAACCGTGTTAATGTTAGTTCCTAACATCCAAAAAGCAGGCCAGGTGCCATTTACCATCGGCAATGCTATACGTGCCTCAATACGGCCATAAGT
>JABDDX010000137.1:1981-5745 GCA_013287375.1 Bacteroidota bacterium
CAAGCTGGAAACTTACGGTAAGTTTTCTACCACTTATGGCCGTATTGAGGCACGTATAGCATTGCCGAGGTATATGGTTGCCCGCCTACGCTTTGCTGTTTGGCTGTTATTACCAGGTTGCCGCCGGTTTCGGTAACATTGGCTGCCTGGTAATATTCCTCCTCGTTGTTTACGCCCGGGTTGCCGGTATCAATATTCCACTTGGTTTGGTCAACACTGGTGCCATTAAACTCATCCGACCATACCAGCTGGTAGGTTACCGCTCTGGGCGCTGTTGTTTTTAAACTGCTTGCAGCGGTGTTACTTTTTGATGCGTTGTTCAGATCTTTTTTACAGGAAACAAGCATTACGGCCATAGCCAGTACTTTGGCTGTGCCCGACAGGTAGGTAATAAATTGTTTTTTCATAATGTAAGGAGGTTTTAAAAACTATCACCCTGTTACAGATGATAGTTTTATTTATTGCTTATTGTGTTGGTTTCTGTTATTTGTTCACCCCAAAGGATTCCCATCCCGAGGCTGAAGTACGATTACAAGTCATGGCTTGTGTGCCATCCTCGCTCGATATATAATCGCCGTTATTACCCTGCAATGTTATAGTACCATCGGCATTGGTGCCCCAGGTAAATTCTTCCCATGCACCGTAGGTGGTACGGTTGCAGGTAATTGGTATGGCGCCATTTTCGCTGCTTACATACATGCCCATGCTTTGCAGTGCTACCTTGCCATTACCGGCATCTACCACTAAAAATTGCTCCCAGGTGCTGGCTGTGGTACGGGTACAAGTCATGGAGGTTGTGCCGTCTTCGCCGCTTACGTAATCGTTATTAAAGCCTTTTAGGGTGATAGTTTGCCCAATAGGAGGGCCTGCTGCCGACTGCGTTCCTGCCCATTTAAAGGTTGCAACCGCACCTGCAGGCAGGGTATAGGTAAACGATTCGCCACCCCATTTAATTTTGAAGGTTTGGCTTGTTGATGCCGTATTGAGCGCTACAACAACTTTAGTACCATCAGGATTTTTGAAGGCAACGTTTTGTATACTGGTTGAGAATGTATTTGATGAGATACGAACCGCGCCTGCCTGCACAAATTCTGATGCATGAGCAACGGTATAATATGCAGTATTACGTGTGTAATTGTTGCCCGATATGGTAACTGCCCCCATACAATTTGAACATCCCCCCGAAGTATGCGGGTTATAATTTGGATCAGATGCAAGGTTCCACTCCAGTACCACACGGCTCCAGTTACGTGGCGCGCCGATGATCAGGTTGTTCATATGCCATGATAAATCGCCGCCGAAATTGCCCGGGCCGCCAATGTATTGCTCGGTGAAATAAACGTTTTTGGTTGGATAAGCATTATGCACAGTTGTTAAAGCACTAATATCACCTGCATATAAGTGAAATGCCGAGCCATCAACATAAGGGTTTGCACTCGCATCACCCAAAACAGCTTCCGGGTAACCTGGTTGGTCGCAATTATGATCGTAGCAAATAATTTTAGTAGTAATGCCGTTTGAAGCGAATTGAGGACCCAAATTATTTTTAATAAAGTTCGCCTCTTCGTTTGATTGCATGGTCATGGCCGGGTTGTTATTGGCATTCAGCGGCTCATTTTGCGGTGTAACAGCATAAATGGTTATCCCTTGTGCCTTCATGGCCTGTATGTATTTTACAAAATACCGGGCATAAGCATCATAGTAGGCTGTATTCAAGCTGCCACCTGTAAAGCCGTTATTGCCGGTGGTATTACTTTTCATCCATGCAGGGGCGGTCCATGGTGTAGCTAATATTTTGATGTTTGGATTAATAGCGATGATCTTTTTAAGCACCGGTACCAGGTCGGTTAGTTCCTGGCTGATGCTGAAATTATTCAGGTTAACATCTGTTTGGCCCGATGGCATATCATCATAAGTGAAATCTGATGAACTCATATCCGATGCGCCAATACTGATACGAACAAAAGCAGACCCAACGTGCCCGGAAGCGGTTGAGAAAATATCATTCAAAAAAGTACTTTGGTTTGCTCCTAATCCATCAATTAGTTGCGCGCTGCCACCGGTAAGGCAATAGCCAAAACCGTCAATGGTTTGGTAAGTAGTAGTTTCGTCAACGGTAATAGTGGTTGCATTGGTGCCTGCATCAGCCGCGAAATTTACACTTGCCTGCTGTGCTAACAGCTTAGCTTGATCGGATGTGGTTTCCCAAATATTAACGGCTTCATTGGCTGCACGGGGAAGTGTTGTAGTTGAGCTGTTGTTTAATTCGGGTGATGATTTTGAGAGATCCTTTTTACAGGATACGTAGCCTAAAACCGGCATAAGTAATAACACCGCAAGAGATTTTAGGTAATGATTTGTTTTCATAAAAATTATTTTGGTTAGTTGGTTTAGCACTTATAACCAATTAAAAAATCACACAACTATCCATACAGGATTTAGCTGACTTTTTACTTAACCATTGCTTAAAAACCGAAGTTAATTTTATTGCAAAAGGTATAGGCGATAAACAATTCCCTAATAAAAGGTAGATGTATGTATTTATAATTGGTAATACAAATGTAGACTAATTTAAATATTAAAAACAACTAAAATATTCATAAATAATTGATTTATAATATATTATGAAATATTTAATACGCTTTAACAACATTAAGTTTTTTACAAATAATACACTTATCCCTGTTGGAGGGTTGCATTTTTGGGGCGAAAATTGAAAATGGAATGATACGCTTATTTCCAGCGTTAATTTTTAAGCAAATAATATGCTAAATCGTGTTTGTTTTTTTGGTGAAATGGAGATTTTTACTAATTGTTTTCAAGATTGGTTCAGAAAATACCTTGAGAAAACTTTGCTTTTACGAGCCCGCCCATCTTTTTTCGCTGTTTATTTTGTTCATTATGGCTGTTATATTCAAAGTGTTCATTATAGCCATAAGGTGTATGAATGCACCATCTTAGCCTTAACTTTCATAAACATTAGCAATGGCGACTATATGGATAATCATGATATTTTTGCAGACAAATTAGATTTTACCTATAAAAAGGAAGAAAACTTAAGTGAGTTAAGAAGCTACCTGGCCAAATACTTAAGTTATTGGTACCTGTTTGTTATCAGTATTATTATTTGCCTGGGCGGGGCTTTAATTTACCTTGGGTATTTACCCAGCCAGTGGGCCATCACCAGTAAAATTATTGTTGAGGACAATAAGGACAATACCAGCAAATCATTAACAAATGGTGTAAACTCCGACCTGGCCTCGCTTTTTGAAGTGAAAAGTAATGCTGATAACGAGGTTAAGATCCTGAAATCGCGCAGCTTAATAAGAAGTGTTATCACCTCACTTAACCTGAATGCGAAAATTTATGATGCAAATGGGTTAAGAAAGAAGGAGGAGTTTAACAATGCGCCTTTCGCGGTTGCCATCAATAATAAAAGTGATGACGAAAAAGCGGCGACTTATAAACTAAATGTTATTGATAATAACAATTATCGTATTGTTGATACCCACAACGATTATGCGGTTACCGCTGCATTCGGCAAACAAATATTATTCAATAAAGATAGTATCACCATCAATAAAACAGCTGCTTT
Organism: Bacteroidota bacterium; assembly: GCA_013287375.1. Taxonomy (GTDB): domain Bacteria; phylum Bacteroidota; class Bacteroidia; order Sphingobacteriales; family Sphingobacteriaceae; genus Mucilaginibacter. The sequence continues at coordinate 5,577 of JABDDX010000137.1, forward strand.
TGTTCCTAACGGTGATTATGAGGTTAAGATTTATCCAATAAAACAGGCGGAAAAAAGAGCTCAATGATGATTTTAATGCTTCGCTGGATGATAAGCAGGCAACTGTGATAGACCTGCAATTAAACTACCAGGACCCGCAACGTGGTGAAGTAATCCTGCAAAAGCTAAT
>JABDDX010000138.1:0-2089 GCA_013287375.1 Bacteroidota bacterium
CGCTTTTGCTGTGCATGGCATAACCTTTAATAATATCTTTTATTTGAGTGGATGCTTGAACCCCCATATAATGTTGTACTTGTACATATAATAACTCCCGGTTTGCAGGGTCTCTTAAAAATATTCCAATGAGCGCCAATACCAGTACTAATAAAGGCGCGATAGAAAATATAGTATAATATGCCAGCGAAGCACTTAGTTTAAGCCCGTTATCATTTATAAAGCCCATAAATGTGGCCATAATTATTTTCCACCACCGCTTTAAATATGCTTTTCTTAAAATCTTCATGCGTATCAAATATATTTGTAATAAAGGGTATATATGCTTTATTATGATAGCTTTATGTAATAAAACACGCCCCGTATAATAACCATACTTAGTACTAAACTTTAAATCATTAAATCCATGATAAAAAAGGTGCTTTTTTTGAGCAAACTACTAATACTTATCCCTTTTGTGTTATTCCTTAGCAATTTTAATGCCTTAGCACAAAAAACTAACGTTTGGATAGTAAACAATGCCGAGAAGGCTAAAGGAATAGATGCATTATCAGACACGGGTAAAGAACGGGCGGTTGCCCTATTTAAAACACTTAAGCATGAGGGTGTGCAGGTTATTTACATCACCCCTAAAAAAATATCGGCAGAAACCGCGGAACCATTGGCTACGCGAGATAAAATTTTACCCCGCGTATATACTGATAGCGTACAAAAGTTCGCGCAAATTATAAAGCTGAACTTTATTGGCAAGAATGTGCTGATAGTGGCCAATTACGATACCATTATTCCGTTAATATCGGCGCTGGGTGGTGATACGCCATTTGACGAACTAGACAAAGGAGATCACGATCAATTATTTTGTTTAACCATAAAAAGTACAGGCGATGTTGATTGTACAGTGCGGTATTACGGTAAAAAGCATCATGTGAACGAGATACCTCAAAGTTATATTTTAGATAATTATTCGCAGGGAGTACCGGGAAGGTAGGAATTACAGATCGGAAAAGGGAACATCAAGCAATTCATAATTTTTCCAACCGTTAAAATCAAAATGCCACCACTCGGTTGGTAATTCGATAAACCCATGCGCTACCATAACTTTTTTTAACAGCGCACGATTTGCGATCTCCTGTTTTGGTAAATCTGTATTATTTGATGCGGCTTTTTGGCTGAAACTGTCGAACCCGGTTGGCATATCCAGTTCTTTACCTGTTTTCAGATCTATCAAACTCAAATCAATGGCACAACCGCGATTGTGTTTAGAGCCTTTTGCCGGGTCAGCAACAAAATTAGTATCACGTATCAGCTCATAAAACTTTACGGTAACCGCATATGGGCGGTAAGCATCATAAATTTTCAAGCCCAGGCCCTGAAGTTTTAATGCCGCCTCCACCTCTTTTAATGCAATCACAACCGGCAGCCTTGCATAGGCTTTTGCCTGCGGATACATTTTTTGATGCGCAAAGTTGTTAGTTGTGGCATAACGAATATCCAGCACGATGCCTGGTATATATTTTTTTATTTCTACCAGGCGTTTTTCTGAATCGGCTTTAATTTCGTTTTGATAAGCCAGATTTGTACTTATTAATAATGCATGGCTATAAAGCTGCTGCGCGGTTGTTTTACTTATACCAAAGGTGCTTATTACTATTGCTATTAAAACAAACCGAACGATGTGCCTCATATTTTTTATATGACTTAACTATCTATGTGAAACGATAAGCAGATCAAGGTCTTTAGTAGGAATAGAGAACCGCTCGCCAATATATTTGCTGGTTAAATGTCCCTGGTAAATGTATACCGCATTGCGCACACCGGCATTTTGCCATATTACATTTTTAAGGCCGCCCTGCTCGCCAATATCTAACAAAATGGGAGCGAAAATATTGGTTAAAGCATAGGTAGCAGTACGCGCAACCCGGGATGCTATGTTGGGTACACAATAATGGATCACATCATACTTGCGAAAAACGGGATGCGTGTGGTTTGTAATCTCGGATGTTTCAAAACAACCTCCCTGATCAATACTTACATCAATAATTACCGAATCGCGTTTCATTTTGCTAACCGTTGTTTCTGATATGATGCA
>JABDDX010000138.1:2153-5711 GCA_013287375.1 Bacteroidota bacterium
CAACTACAATCACTTCGTTAACTTTTATAATGAAACTTTCCCGCATGGCGCCAATGGCTACATCGCAGGTAGTAATAGCTTTTTCTAAAACGATGGGTTGCACTACAGATGTAAATATCCGTGTACCGATATTGTTTTGTAACCGGCGAAGTTTATAAATTGAAGGATCAAACACCTTCACCTCGGCACCTAATGATATAGCCGTTCGTGCAGCGTATTCGCCTACTGTACCGGCTCCTAATATTACAATTTCGGTTGGTGGTACACCGGTGATACCGCCAAGCATCAAGCCTTTACCTTCAAAAACATTGCTCAGATATTCGGCAGCTATCAGGATAGATGTTGCGCCAACAATCTCGCTCATGGCCCGTACAACTGTTAACGATCCGCCCTCGTCCTGTAGATGCTCAAAGCAAAGCGCGGTGATTTTTTTATTAAGCAGGGCCTGTAAACAATCAGATTTTAGCGTCGAGATCTGTAGGGCGGATATTAAAATTTGCCCTGGTTTCATCATTTCAATTTCGCTTAGCGTAGGCGGGGCTATTTTGATGATGATATCGGCTTCGTAAATTTTTCGGGTATCGTGAACAATTAGGGCTCCTTGTTCGCTATAATCTTTATCCGAAAAGTTAGCGGCCTGCCCGGCATTGCTTTCCAGCATCACATTATGCCCGTTGTTTACCAATAGCGCGACGGACAAAGGCGTAAGCGGAATACGATTTTCCTGGAAGGAAACTTCTTTTGGAATACCGATGTATAATTGGTTTTTTTGAGCCTTAACCTCCAGCATCGACTCCTGCGGCTGCATCATTGCTTGCTTAGCAATATCAGAAAACCCACTGTATTTCCCTGAACTCATTTTGGTCTATTTTCTGGATGTTGAAGATAGGAAAAAAAAGGATTATTGTTAAACTAAATATGCTTAACAGTTATATACCTGGCACCATCCGCAACAACCTGGATGTTTATGCTGATATAGCTTTCAGGTAACAGCTCCGGCACCTTTTCCGGCCATTCAATAAAGCAATAATTACCTGAGTATAGGTATTCTTCAAAACCCATATCCATGGCTTCGGTTTCTGTTTTAAGGCGATAAAAATCGAAGTGGTAAATGGTATTATTGGCCGCCCTGTACTCATTTACAATAGCAAATGTTGGGCTCGAGATATTGTCGGTAACGCCTAATGCTTTGCATAGCGACTTTATGAGCGTGGTTTTACCAGCCCCCATATCACCATAAAAAAGAAAAACACGATTGTTGGGTGCAAAAGATAAAATAGATGCTGCTGTGGCATCCAGTTCATCGAGGCTATTTATGAGCAGTTCCATGCGCCAAAAATAAAGAAACTTAATTGTCATTCTGAGCTGAGCGAAGAATCTTCTTCGACTTACAAACGAATATGCTTGGTGCAGAAGATTCTTCGCTGCGCTCAGAATGACAAAGGGTTACTGGCTATTACTTATTTAGGTCCGTAGGTAGCAATCGGAATGATCATTTCTTCTAATGAGATACCGCCATGCTGGAAAGTTTCATTATAAAAGTTAACGAAGTGATTGTAGTTGTTCGGGTAAACAAAATATCCATCTTCCTTGGCAAACACAAAGCTCGAGCTTACATGCAGCTTAGGCAGCATAGCATCATGCGGATTGCGGATGTGGAATACATCTTTAGCGTTAAAATTTAAGTTACGACCCTGTTTGTAGCGAAGGTTGGTGTTGGTGTTTCTGTCGCCGATAATTTTACTTGGTTTTTTTACGCGGATAGTGCCATGATCGGTAGTAATTACCACGCGAACTTGTTTCGATGCCAAAAACTTAAGTAACTCAAACAACGGAGAATGCTCAAACCAGGAAAGTGTTAATGAGCGGTAAGCAGAGTCATCACTAGCCAGCTCACGAATCATTTGCATATCTGTACGGGCATGCGACAGCATATCCACAAAGTTGTAAACAACCACATTCAAGTCGTTATTCATCAGGTTGCTTACTGATTCGTTCAGCGCCCGGCCTTCGTCAATATTCAGGATTTTGTGATAAGACAGTTTGATGTCCTTACGAACCACACGTTTCACTTGGTCGGCAATAAAGTCTGCCTCGAATAAATTCTTGCCACCTTCGTCTTCATCATTCTGCCACATTTGCGGGTAACGACGCTCCATTTCCAACGGCATCAGGCCAGAGAAAATAGCATTACGCGCATATTGAGTAGCCGTAGGCAGAATACTATAATAGGTATCCTCTTCCTCTAACCTAAAGTATTCAGATATAATCGGGTTGATGATCTTAAACTGATCATACCTTAAATTATCAATCAAGATAAAAAACACCGGCCCTTTACCATCCAGTTTAGGGAAAACCTTCTTTTTAAATAACTGCGGTGAACTTGTTGGCGCGGTATCCGGATTTTTAATCCAATCCAGATAATTGCGTTCCACAAATTTGCAGAACTGGGTATTAGCTTCGGCTTTTTGAAGGGTTAAAATTTCGTGCATGCCGCTATCCTGCAATTGTTGCAGCTCAAGCTCCCAGTAAATTAGTTTTTTGTAAACATCAACCCATTCCTGATGGCTGAGGTTATCATTAAGCGTCATGCCCAGGTTACGGAAATCCTGCTGGTAAGCCATGGTAGTTTTTTCAGTTACCAGGCGCTTGTTATCCGTAAGTTTTTTAATGGTAAGCAGTATTTGCTTTGGGTGTACTGGTTTTATCAGGTAGTCATCAATTTTGGAGCCAATGGCATCCTCCATTAAATACTCTTCCTCATTTTTAGTGATGAGCACGATAGGCACATCGTTATTAATGTTTTTTATTTGCGATAAAGTTTCCAATCCGGTTAAGCCGGGCATATTCTCATCTAAAAAAACAAGATCGAAAAAATTATTTTTGAAGGACTCGACAGCATCCATACCATTGGTTACGGTGGTTACTTTATATCCTTTTTCGTTTAAAAATAAAATGTGGGGTCTCAACAAATCAATCTCGTCATCCGCCCACAATATGGTTGTATCTTGCATGGTATATAGTTAAAGTCTGAATCAGAATTAATATGATTCAAAAATTTACAGCGTTTTTCAATTCTATAGCGCTATAAATTCTGATCTTATAACCTTTAAGCAGGGCATTTGTTGTTGCTATTAAAGGTATTAACAAAATTTTAACAAATATAAGACAACGTTGTACCTTTACTTCACATTTTTGCAGGATATATAAATACATTGAATAAAAAGAAAATTATAAACGATCCGGTTTACGGGTTTATCAGCATCCCGTCGGATCTTGTGTTCGACCTGATAGAACATCCTTATTTTCAACGATTAAGGTATATCAAATAATACGGTCGGAACTGATGACACCTTCGGATACCCCGGTAAAAAAGCTGTCGCGATTCAAATAATCCATACGGTCCATATCCAGCTGACTGGATACCAATTGATGCAGGAAGTTTTTTGAATAAGTGCCGTTAAATATTTCAATCGCCATAGTTAAACGGCCATCAAATTGTTTATTCAGCTCATTCATCAACAATTTGGAAATATCCTCATGCCAAACCCCATCAAC
>JABDDX010000139.1 GCA_013287375.1 Bacteroidota bacterium
GAGATCTTAGTACATTTATATAATCATACGCTTTTAAATATCGATCGTAAAATAGTGGTAATCCAAGTGAGTAATAACTCTTTTCATCTGGCAAATATTCGTCAGGTAAACTAAATGCATTAAGCATTACAACGTTTTTATTTTCACCATTGACATCCTGATCTATCAAAAATACAAATGTACTATCAAGTTGACAGATAGCCATTCGTAATGAGATACCTCCTGATAAATAATTATAAAGTTCACTCTTGGATATTTCAAAGACAAGTATTCGATTTACGTCTTCATTATAATCTACCCAATAAAATAAGTAATCTTTATCATTGTGGCCTTTGTAGTGAGTTAATAGAGGTCCGTCGACAAATAAAATGTCATGCACCTTAACTAGGTCATTATAAGGCAGAGATTCAATTTTATAACCTACTATTTCAATCATCTTACAATGAATTAGTTATTACAAAGTTATTCATCCAAACTATTTCTTTTATTTCAAAAAGTTCAAAATGTTTAGATATCGGGTGCGGTTCAGACATTAATCCAGTGCCTTTTTCAATAGTGCCATGAGCTATATGGGTGTAACCTAATTTCTGTTGAAGATTGGAAGATAAAGAGTGAAATGCCACAGTAGAAGCATCTATAGACGTGTGAAAAGAAAGGCTACAATATCCGCACTTTATATTTTCAGGCATCGCCCTAACCTGAGCTCCCCGTTTTAAATCATATAAATGATTAGGCAAAAAATTCAAATCGTCCTCAATTGGATTTATTACCCACCTTACAGCCTCAATCTCATCGTTTAATTTATAATTTTCAGGGGGACAAGTGATAGTAAGTTTTTGGCTATTTATAAGGCTTTTGTATCTAAGCTGCATGGTTTAGGTGTCAATATTTAAACAATAATAACATTTTTGATCCATATTTACCTTATTATATATATTATCCAAAAGCTAAAACAATACGGTGCTATTAAAATATCCAAGATTGTATGAAATTTTGTATGTGAAAAAGAAAATCCGCAAAAATTACGGTGAATTTTGCGGATTTCGATGAAAGTGTGTGGTCCCGACGAGAATCGAACTCATATCTAGAGTTTAGGAAACTCCTATTCTATCCGTTGAACTACGGGACCAGTTTTGCAAAGGTGCAAATTATAGCTGAAATTATTCAGTTAAAATGCAAATTGACTTATCGCACAACGGAACCATTATGTAAAGCATCAACCGGTGATACGAAGCATAGTTTTCCCTCCGAATCCTCGGCCATCAGTATCATACCTTGCGATAATATCCCTTTTATTTCTCGTGGTTCCAGGTTTACTAAAATACTTACTTGCTTGCCTATTATGGTTTCCGGCTCATAATGCTCTGCAATTCCTGATACAACTGTGCGCTCATCAATACCGGTATCAATGGTAAGCTTTAACAGCTTCTTGGTTTTAGCCACTTTTTCGGCAGCTAAAATTGTACCGGTGCGAATATCCATTGCCGCGAATGATTCAAAACTGATATTTTCTTTTGCGGCTACTATTGGTGTTTGTTTTGTAATCGCAGCAGCCTGCTTTTTATCCAGTAATTTTTGTACTTGCTTTTCAATAACTTCATCCTCTACTTTTTCAAATAATAAAGCAGCAGGGTTTAATTGATGCCCGTTCTCAAATTTTATCGCATCCCCAAAAGAAACACCTGCCAAATCATAATTTAGCATTCCAAAAATTTTGGTAGCTGTGCCCGGCAAAAATGGTTGCAGGCAGGTTGCCAAATTAGCTATTAAAAACAGGCAGTTATGCAAGGCTTCCTTAGCATCCTCCGGGTTGGTTTTAATCGTTTTCCAGGGCTCTTTCTCTGTCAGGTATTTATTACCCAAACGGGCAATATCCATTACATTTTGTAGTGCCTGTCTGAATTTGTAATTCTCTAAATTTTGATCAAGTTCGGTATAAAATTCACCTAATTGCGCATTAAGCAGGTTGTCGGTAAGCTTTATTTCGCCACTTTCTGATTCAACTTTGCCATCGTAAAACTTATGCATCAATATCATTACCCGGTTAACGTAGTTGCCTAATATGGCTACCAACTCGTTATTTACGCGGGCCTGGTAATCTTTCCAGGTAAATTCACTGTCGCTGGTTTCTGGCAAAATGGATGTTAATACATAACGCAATTCATCTTGCTTACCCGGGAATTCTTCCAGATATTCATGAAGCCAAACCGCGTGATTACGTGATGTAGACAGCTTCTCCCCTTCTAAGTTCAAAAACTCATTGGCAGGTACATTTTGCGGCAGGATATACTCGCCATGTGCGTGTAATATGGATGGGAAAATAATACAGTGGAAAACAATATTATCCTTCCCAATAAAATGGATCAGGCATGAATTATCTTCTTCCTTTTCCTGTTTCTTCCAGTAGGCCTTCCAGTCTTTTCCTTTATCAATAGCCCATTGTTTGGTTGCAGATATATAACCTATCGGCGCATCCATCCAAACATAAAGCTTTTTCCCCTTGGCTTCATCCAGTGGCACATCAATGCCCCAGTCCAGGTCGCGTGTCATTGAGCGCGGTTGCAGGCCCGATTTTAACCACGACCTGCATTGGCCAAATACGTTCACTTTCCATTCGCCTTCTTTCTTATCTATCCAGCTTTCCAACCACGGCTGATATTTATCCAGCGGTAAATACCAATGCTTGGTCGGCCTTAAAATAGGTGCTTTACCACTTAAAGTTGATATAGGATTAATTAAATCAGTTGGGTTTAATGATGTGCCACAGTTTTCACATTGATCGCCGTAGGCATGCTCATAGCCACAATTAGGGCAAGTACCGGTAATGTAACGATCGGCCAGAAACTGCCCGTAATCTTCATCAAAATATTGTTCAGAATATTTCTCTATAAACTCATCCTTCTCATACAAGTTCAAAAAGAACTCTTGCGAAAGATCATGATGGATGGGAGATGATGTACGGTGATAAATATCAAATGCAATCCCAAACTCTTCAAAACTGTCTTTTATCTGGTTGTGATATTTATCAATGATAGCCTGAGGGGTAGTGCCTTCTTTTTTAGCTTTTATAGTGATGGCGGCGCCATGTTCGTCTGAGCCACAGATGTAAACCACATCCTTCTTCTTCAGGCGCAAATAGCGTACAAAAATATCGGCAGGTAAATATGCCCCGGCTAAGTGGCCAATATGTAATGGCCCATTAGCATATGGCAGGGCCGATGTAACGGTGTATCTTTTAAATTTATTAAGTTGTGACATTAATCTGCATCCTTATTAATAATTTGGCAAAGATAATTTATTTTAACGAGGAAGTCGGGCTGCGTACTGCTGTTACTTCCGAAAGAATTTTATTTTGATGATGGATAACGGCGAACATTCAAATATTCAGGGAATTGCTCCTCCATACCTTAAAAAGGGCGATAAAGTTGCTATAACCTGCCCCGCTAAGAAATTACCAAACCCTATGACAGATGCTATCAGTCTTTTACAATCGTGGGGATTAGAAGTTGTTTTGGGCGAAACGTTAAATCTATCATTTCACCAATTTGCCGGTGATGACGCGCAGCGGGCGCAGGATCTGCAACGCTTGGTTGATGATGACAGTATTAAAGCCATAATAGCAGCACGCGGTGGATATGGCACTATCAGAATGATAGATAAGGTTGATTTTGGCAGATTGACGCAAAACCCTAAGTGGTTTGTTGGCTTTAGTGATATTACACTGCTCCACAAACACTTATATAACAACTTTAATATACAAAGCATCCACGGGCAAATGCCGGTTAATATTCAGGATGCATCTGCAAAATCGTTGGAATCATTGCGTAAAGCATTATTTGGAGAAGAAATTTCCTATGAATTTAACGCCCATACATTAAACCGCAAAGGTGAGGCTGAGGGAATATTAATTGGTGGCAATTTATCGCTACTAATAGCTGCTTCAGGTTCAGTATCCGACCTGGATTATAACAATAAGATACTTTTAATTGAAGATGTGGGCGAATATCTGTATGCGATAGATCGGATGATACGTACACTTGACCGCGCTGGCAAGCTTAAAAACCTTGCCGGTTTAATTGTTGGCAGTTTTACCGAAATAAAAGATAATGACATCCCATTTGGCCAAACTGTTGAGCAAATTATTATGGATGTGGTTGATAAATATGATTACCCCGTTTGCTTTGATTTCCCAGCCGGGCATATCCCTAATAACATGAGCCTGATTTTTGGCAGCGTGGCTAAATTGGCGGTGGGCGACACCGATGTAACAATTAAGTCATTTTAACCTTTTTCATAAGAATTAAAACTTAACCATTAGTAAGCCTTGAGTTTAATCAGTATTATTGAATATAAATAATTAACTCAAACCTTATGAAAAAACCACTAATCATCACTATGATTATGCTTCTGGGCCTGTCAGCCTGCCAAAAAGAAGCCAGCAATGTAAAATCTGTATCAGCCAATGAAGCACTAACGAGCGCAAGTAAAAAAAACCTGGGTACCGCCGTAACCCAATCGCAACTTGTTCCCATGAGCCTAATTGCACGTCAACCAGGGGAAACTTTTGACACCTACGAAGCCATATACAATGGCGTTGGTGTAAAAGTTACCGGGCCCCTTTCCTACGACTTTGTTAAATATCCCGCAATTACTGATGGTATTCCGGTGTTTGGCAATGTAATGTCTACCTATGGGGTTGATGCCTGGCTTGATTATTTTAACTCAGGCCCTGATGGTAACGTTTTCGAGGTAGCAGCACCAACTTTGGGTGGCCTCCCATCTACAGGTTTTGTAAGTGATTATGATAGCTATATCGCTGCATACAATACATGGTTCTTTAACGGCGGCACAGGTGTTGCCCCCACATTGGCAACTTCTCTTAAAACTACCTATACCGGCAAGGCAGGTATTTTATACTATACCGGTAAACTGGTATTGACTACAACAGGATCGGGCTTAGCTATTGCTCCTGTTACTTATACTATGCCCCCTGTTGCTAAGATTCCCCTAACAGTTTTACCAAGTGGCATTACTGTGAATGATCCATTAAATTCAGCTATTGTTTACCAATTAGTTGGAAAAAGTGACATCATAACCTCTGCTAAGGTGTTTAGTTGTTGCGCGAATCCTGTTGTATTCACAGCATCCGGAAGCTGGATTTTAGAATCAGATGGGGTAGATTTTAATTGTATTGGCACAATATTTAGGGCTGACGGTAGCTCATTCAATTTTAATACAACCCAAAACCCTAGTTAATGGTTATTTACTGCATAAAAAAGCCTCAGAAATTCTGAGGTTTTTTTATGCAGTAAATGTTTTTATAATTCTGAATTATTGATTCATATAATCGCCCAGGCCACTCAAATAAGCATCATCAATATCGCCTGAATTATCAGACATATATTTATTTGCTTTATCGGCATCGGCCGCAAAAACTTCTTTAATTGATTTTTTACGCAAACTAAATTTTACTGCCTGGTTGGTTTGTACGTTTAACAGGTAATAAACATTCGCATCAACAAACTCATCATAATCGTTCCCATGGGCCGAAAAACCATTGTTTACGTAGTCCGA
>JABDDX010000140.1 GCA_013287375.1 Bacteroidota bacterium
CCCAGCACCTTTTCCCAAATCCGCTCATCAACCAAAACACCTTCTGCCAAACTTTTCTCGCGTGTTTTCAACGTGTTCTCACCCGGAAACGAAATAGTTTTCCCCTTATGCTCAGGTCTGCTGCTTTTAGTGTAACTGATTATTTCCTCGATAATATTAGCTGTATAATTATTATCCTGCGGCTTTACGCAGATAAACACTTGCGACACACCACTCTCCGTTTCATTTTGGGTGATGTTAGCGGTAGAGTTCCCCTGGCTTAAAATACTCGCAAGCAAATCAAGAACCAACGATAACCCCGACCCTTTCCAAAACCCAACCGGTAATAATCTTTTTGATTCCAAAATAGCGGCAGCATCCGTACTTAAATTCCCAGCGGTATCGTAACCTCCCGGCAATGGTAAAACTTCGCCATTCATTTTGTATTGCTGCAACTTACCCACCGAGTACTGTGAAACAGCCATATCCAACACCACATTTCCCTCAGCACGTGGCACAGCAATAACCAGCGGATTATTCCCTAATCGTGGGTCTATCCCACCCCAAGGTGGTAAATTAGCAATGGTGTTGGTAAAGCAAATACCAATAAACCCTGCATCCGCGGCTTGCCAGCCGTATGTTCCGGCACGCATCCAATGGTTGGTGTTTTTTATCGCTACACATCCAATTCCGTTTGTTTTTGCCAGCTCAATAGCGCGGTTCATGCAAAAGCGGGCATTTAATATACCCGGACCTAAATTACTATCCCATTGTTCTATCGCGCCAAAACCACCTGCTTTTGTTGCTTCGGCATCAGGTTTAACTAATCCCTGTTTTACAAAATCAACAAACACGGGGAAACGGTTTAAGCCGTGCGTATATACGCCATCCCTGCTATTCTCGGCAAAAACTGTCGCGCATTGTTCGGCTTTATCTTCGGTAAAATTAAGGTTGAGTAATATCCTTTTAAATTCGGATTGGAGTTCTGCAAAAGGTATGCGCATATTGTTGTAGACTTTTAATATAAACGCAAAGCTACCTATCCTGTTTATCTCATAATCATCAATCGTGTAATAATTGCGGCATAAAACAGTTATAATTACCCATATGCAATTACAATAGCTGCATTTTTTTACTTTTGCTGATAGATTCAATGAAAAACAAAAAAATACTCTTCTCCTTAACAATAGCAGTTCTGGTAATAGCTGGCCTTGTAATTAACTCCTGCAAAAAGGACAACCAAAATTCGGTTGAAATACTGCTGACCAGAGGAAAATGGCAGTTAGCCTCGGTAATGGTTTATAATTTTGTAGGCAGCAGTCAGGTTGGCACTACTGATACCTTGAATACCAACTGCGATAGCACTCAAATATTTACATTTAATACCAACAATACCTGCGGCTATACTAACTTTGAATGTATACCGCAAAAAACTTCGGGTTCGTGGACATTATCAAGTGACCAGCTTACTTTAATATCGAACATGTTTTGTGCAGATACGCTAGTAGGTGGCCTGCCTGATCCTAAAACGGTACAACCTTTCATCAATACCAAAATCATTAATCTTGGCCAGTACTCTCTGATATTGCAAACAGGCGATGTTAACACATTTTATACATCAACAACCAAACGCAGGATAGTGCAATATGGCTTTGTGCATCAAGTCGCAAATTCCCAGTAACTATATTAACTTTCAATTCAATTAAAAAACAACCTATTTAACATAGCTTATTAATCCGAAAATTTTATATTTGGATGGATATAAAAATTGATCTGCCATTTTGAAAAAAAGAATAGCCATTTTTGCTTCAGGTTCCGGATCAAATGCTCAAAAGATCATGGAACACTTTAAGCGTAACTCCGAAGCGGAAGTTGTGCTTATCCTCACTAATAATCCACAGGCCTACGTATTACAGCGTGCTGATAACTTCGAGGTACCCTCACACATCTTTACCCGCGATGAGTTCTATAAATCCGACGATGTAATTAAGCTGCTTAAAAATCTGCAGGTAGATCTGATCGTGTTGGCGGGTTTTCTTTGGCTGGTTCCGGTATCTTTATTAAAAGCATTCCCTAATAAAATAATCAACCTGCACCCCGCCTTGTTACCCAAATATGGTGGCGCAGGCATGTACGGCGATCACGTGCATAAAGCCGTTTTAGCCAATCACGAAGAAGAATCAGGCATCACCATCCATTTTGTTGATGAAAATTTTGATGAAGGTGAGATCATCCATCAATCCCGTTTCAAAATTGAACCCGGCGATAACCTGGAGATGATCAAATTCAAAGGTCAGCAGCTAGAGCACCAGCATTTCCCAAAAGTAGTTGAGAATTTGTTGAAGAAGATGAAGAGTTGAGGTTAGTGATAACTACTTAAAAAAGTAGAGATCCATGAATAATCTCAAATACAATTAATTCGTCGTTATTGATTTTAAATACGATTACCCAATCGTTAAAATGGCTGCAAGAGTAACCAAACATCGCAAGTATGTGGTGAGCGCATAAAGCATATTGTACATTGGGCATTGCTAATCTTTCGACTGCAGATTTAAATTTAAGAGCAAATCTGTTACCACTTCCTTTGGTGTTTTTTGACTCTACAAAGTCAGCAATTGAATCAATAACATTCAAAGCTTTAGGCGTAATGCTAATTTTCAAGAAATTACTTTTGATTTAAATATTTAGCGAATGCCTTTTCAAGGCTTATTGGAGTGTCATCTGTTTCTTTTGACAGATAATCCATTAATTCTTCATCAGTTGCTTTTCTACCTATCCCTTTCACCATCGAATCAATGTTTAATTCTTGAAAATTTTGCGCAGTGGCACTTAAGCCCAACTCTTCAGCAAACTGTAAAAGCAAATGCGTTTTTTCTTCAGAATTTGATTTTATGATCAACGTTGTCATAATATAAAGTTAGTACATTTTTTTATAACTAAAAAGTGTTGTTACTATTACAGTTACCATACAAAAACATTACCTTTGCGGCTCAAAAATTTATTGCAAATGAGCCAATCTGTTCAAATAAAAAACGCCTTAATTTCTGTTTATTACAAAGACAATCTTGAGCCGCTTATTTATGAGTTAAACCGCCTGGGTGTGAAAATATATTCTACCGGCGGAACTGAAACTTTTATACGTAGCCTTGGGGTTGATGTAATTGCTGTTGAGGATCTTACCTCGTACCCTTCAATACTTGGCGGTCGTGTAAAAACGCTGCATCCTAAAGTATTTGGTGGTATTTTGGCACGCAGAAATTTTGAAAGCGATGAGCAGCAATTAGCACAATACGAGATCCCCGAAATAGATTTGGTTATTGTTGATCTTTACCCGTTTGAAGAAACTGTAAAATCTGGCGCAGGCCAGGATGATGTAATCGAAAAGATCGACATCGGCGGCATCTCGCTTATCCGCGCAGCAGCAAAGAATTTTAAAGACGTTGTTATACTGGCTTCTAAAGATGATTATACCGAACTGGAAGGCATATTAAAAAGCCAGGAAGGTACTACCACTTTTGATCAGCGCCGTACATTTGCACAAAAAGCATTTAACATATCATCAAATTACGATACCGCCATCTTCCAGTACTTTAACCAGGAAGAACCAATGCCGGTTTTCAAACAAAGTATCCAAACCAGTCAAACTTTACGTTACGGCGAAAACCCGCATCAAAAGGGTGTTTTCTATGGTAACCTGGACGCGATGTTTACCAAACTGCATGGCAAGGAATTATCATACAACAACCTGGTTGATGTTGATGCAGCAGTAGCTTTAATCGACGAGTTTACCGAGCCAACCATCGCCATTTTAAAACATACCAACGCTTGTGGTATCGCATCACGCAACTTTATTAAAGAGGCTTGGATTGATGCCCTAGCATGTGACCCGGTTTCTGCCTTTGGTGGGGTGATCATCGCTAATGACGAGATCAATGCGGAAACAGCTACCGAGATCAGTAAAATATTTTACGAGGTATTAATCGCCCCTGCTTATACAGACGAGGCAGTGCAAATTCTACAATCTAAAAAGAACCGCATCATCCTTGTTCGCCAAACAGTTGAATTGCCAACTAAGCAATTTAAAACCTTATTAAACGGCGTTATCGAGCAGGATAAGGATTCAGTTGTTGAAGGTCCGGCTCAAATGACATCGGTTACCAATAAAAAAGCTACCGAGCATGAATTGAAAGATTTATACTTCGCTAATAAAGTGGTTAAACATACCAAATCAAACACTATCGTATTCGCTAAAAACAACCAGTTGATGTCGAGCGGTGTGGGTCAAACTTCAAGGGTTGATTCATTAAAACAAGCCATCATCAAAGCTGAAAGTTTTGGATTTGATTTAAAAGGCGCGGTAATGGCATCTGATGCATTTTTCCCGTTCCCTGATTGTGCCGAAATTGCTGCCGAGGCAGGAATTACAGCTATATTACAACCAGGCGGATCAATCAAGGATCAGGACTCTATTGATATGTGCAACCAAAAAGGCATCGCTATGGTTACTACCGGCGTACGCCATTTTAAACATTAATAAAACAATACTTAATTACACGATTTAATACGAATTATTAAAAATCGGAGTTATATTTAACAATTCACTTTTAACTGAATCGTGCTTTAATTCAAAAAATACAAATGGGTTTATTTAATTTTTTCACGCAAGAAATTGCCATTGACTTAGGTACCGCAAATACCCTCATTATACATAATGATAAAGTTGTTGTTGACGAGCCTTCTATCGTGGCTTTCGACCGCACAACCAACAAAGTGATCGCTATCGGTCGCCAGGCTATGCAAATGGAAGGCAAAACGCACGATAACATTCGTACCGTTCGCCCGCTTAAAGACGGTGTAATTGCCGACTTTAACGCTGCTGAGCACATGATACGCGGGATGATAAAAATGATTAACCCTGGCAAAGGATGGTTCTTCCCTTCATTGCGTATGGTGATCTGTATCCCTTCAGGTATTACCGAGGTTGAAAAACGTGCCGTACGTGACAGTGCTGAAATTGCAGGCGCTAAAGAAGTTTACTTAATACACGAACCAATGGCTGCTGCCGTAGGTATCGGTATTGACGTAGAAGAGCCGATGGGTAACATGATCATCGATATTGGTGGTGGTACTACCGAGATCGCGGTTATCGCATTATCAGGTATCGTTTGTGATCAGTCTATCCGTGTTGCGGGTGATAACTTCGACTCAGATATCGTTCAATACATCCGCCGCCAGCACAATATCATGATTGGTGACCGTACTGCTGAGAAAATCAAAATTGAAGTTGGTGCCGCTTTGCCTGAACTGGCAGATCCACCGGCTGATTTTGCCGTACAAGGTCGTGACTTAATGACCGGCGTACCAAAACAAATCATGGTGTCTTATACCGAGATCGCGCATTGTTTAGATAAATCTATCTCTAAAATTGAGGAAGCTATCCTGAAAGCGTTAGAGATCACTCCACCGGAA
>JABDDX010000141.1 GCA_013287375.1 Bacteroidota bacterium
GTTCTGCGTAAGCGCATTTAAGTTATACCCCACCGATGCCGCGTTATTTTGATAATAAGTTGACGTACCCGCATTTACCGAAGCACTGAATGTACTACCAGGGCTGGCATTAGGATTTTTAGTATGCGACCAGGTAATATTAAAATCTTTTGCCGCAGGATCGCCTTCGAGGCCATAGTTATGCGAACCGTAGCTTAGTGAAAGATTACCAGAATATTCATATCTGTTTAAATAGTGGATCGTCTCGTTTAAGTCATAAGACCCTTTTGAATAATAGGTTCCCTGTGTGGTAAAATCTACATAATCATTCAAGGCAAGGTAATAACCGAGGTTTTTTATATAAAAACCTAATTGTGAGTCTTCACCAAAGGTTGGTAATATAATTCCCGATGTTTTATGATCGGGTTTTGGAAAAAATCCGAATGGTATGGCTAATGGCAGCGGTACGCCTTCAATCTCAAGATAAGCCGGGCCAGAAATAATACGATTTTTCTCGCCAATACCTTTGGTAATCACTATACCAAAGTCAGTTTCAGGGAATGGTTTATCGCAGGTACTAAAGAGTACGTTTCGATAGGCGGCTTCATCATCATTAAGCTTTTTAACCTGCCCGCCCGATATAAAGTTACCATCCTGCTCGGAAGCGGGATTATAAACCTTTCCTTTTTTGGTTTTATAATTAAATAATAGTGAGTCTGATTCAACAGGTTTATCTTTCCCCTGTTTGGTTATCGGCCTGCCTATATATCGATGCGTTACCGGATCAATGCTTCCACTGGCGAATATGAGATTGTTTTTTTTGGTCGACACGGATATAATCGGCATCCATTTCAACATCCTGGTATTTTACACGCGCTTTTCCATATAGGTACAGAATCTTGTGTACATTATCGGTTATTGTGGAATCATCATCGCTAAATTTCAATTCTGAATCTAAACCGTCTTTAGTTTTTCGCTTTGATGTATCAGTTTTTGCAGTTTTGACATTCTTATTACCGGCAGATTGTTTAATTTTGAAAGGTACACCCGGCATCGATACATAAATTTTAAGAAGTTTTTTGTCTTTTGCGGTATCAAGCTTTATAATTGTGTCAATCACAGGCTTGTAATTGTTTCGAATGCCAATTTTAGAAGCAGCAGAAACATTCACTATTAACACAATTTCGAACAGAAAAAACAGTTTAATGAATTTCAAAATAGATTACGAATAGTATTTTTGCAGAAATAACTTAACAGCTCCCAAACATAATGAAAAATAAAATATTGAAAAGATTGATTTGCACTTTATCCCTGGTATTAATATCCTTTTCGCTATTTTCTTTCCCTCTATATAACTTTAAAAATGATACCCTTACTAGTTCAGGTTATAAACTCAAAACTGTGATTATTGATGCGGGGCACGGTCAAAACCCACCAGGAACCGGTGGGCATTTTTCGCTTGGTGCATCGGGCTCATATTCCAATGAAAGAGATGTAACGCTTGCAATTGCACTTAAATTGCAAACCGCTATAGAAAAAGATATGGCAGGGGTTAAAGTAGTTTTAACCCGCAGTACACCTGAGGATGTATCGTGGGAAAGACGCTCGGAAATAGCGAATGAGAATAATGGAGACGTTTTTATCTCGATACACTGTAACTCATTACCTGATAAGGTTGAATACTCTCATGGGCGACGTATACACGTGCCTGACCGCTCGGGTAAAGGTGTATTATTGCTGGTGTATGGTTTTCATCGTACAAAAGAGGAAGAATCTGTTATACGGAAAAAACTAAATGAAGATGAGGCTGTTGATGAAACCGGAAACGGTGGCGGCGACCCAAATGACCCAACCACGGTTATTTTGATGAATGCCATAAAAACCAAATACCGAAAACAAAGCATCCATTTAGCCGATTTGATAAATACAGAATTTGTTGACCATGACGGCAGACATAGTGATGGTGTAATTGAGCAGGGTGTATTAGTACTTTGCCATAGCGCCATGCCATCCGTTTTGGTTGAAACAGGCTTTATAAATAACCCTGATGATGAGGCTTATTTAAACTCACAAAGCGGGCAGGACGAGATTGTGGCTTCGTTAGTTAGGGCGTTAACCAATTACAAAAAAGAGGTTGAGGACGCGGCCGAGTAACAAAGTTTACTAATTGGTGTTAGGTTTATTAGGCATTTGAATTAAATTTGACAGCTGTTATAACACATATATAATTAATGAAAATATCAAACGAAACAAAAATCGGGATACTAACCACCATTGGTATTGCGGTATTAATATTAGGATACAGTTACTTAAGTGGTAATGATGTTTTCTCCCGCTCAAATAAATACTATGCCGTTTATAATAGTGTTGATGGTTTATCCGTATCAAAACCAGTATTGGTAAACGGTTTTCAGATAGGCCAGGTATCAAAAATGGTTTTACGCCCCGATGGAAAGACCGTTGTTGAATTTAGAATAGATCCTCAATATAATGTGCCTTCAAATACTCACGCGCAATTAATAAGCACCGACCTTTTGGGTGGTAAAGCGATTAAGTTTGAGTATGGCGACAGCAAGCAAATGGCTCCTGACAGAGACACCCTGGCGGCTGATATACAGGGCAGTTTAGCTGAAAGCCTGCAGCCGATACAAATGAAGGCTGAGAATTTAATTTCAAAACTTGATTCGTCACTGGCGTCTATCAACAAAATATTGAATCCGAATTTTCAGAAAAATGTTGATCGCAGTTTTACCAGTATTGCTAACTCACTGCAAACGCTTGAGGGTACTACCAAAAAAATTGATGCTTTAGTTGGCACACAGTCTGACCATATTAATGGTATTATGATCAATGCTGAAGCTGTTTCAAATAACTTAAAAACCAGCACATCGCATTTAGACGCAATCTCAACCAATTTTGAAAGCTTCAGCGATCAGTTGGCATCATCAAACATTAAACAAACTTTAGGCAGTGCCAATCTGGCTTTGGCCGACCTGCAAGCTACCATCGGCAAAATAAATAATGGCCAAGGCTCATTAGGTTTGCTAATTAATGATAATAACATGTACAAGAATTTAAATGACGCTACAGCCAATTTAAATAACCTGTTTATTGATATTAAGGCACACCCTAAGCGTTATGTGAGTTTCTCGGTATTTGGGGGGAAGAAAGACTAAGTTGATTTTTGATGTGTGGGTACGCAAATGCTTACCCTTTATTTATAATTATCAGACATTAAGGCATAAAAACTTATTCACCTATAAGAAAGGTTTTGCCCTCAATAGCTAATTCTGTGTTTGGGAAAACTGTTTTGGCTTCGTCAAGCAGTTCATTAAGCGTTTTATAGCGGGCGGAGAAATGCCCTAACAATAATTCCTGTGCACCAACCTTTAAAGCAACTGTAGCAGCCTGAAGCGATGTGGTATGAAAGGTACTCTGTGCTCTATCCAGCATATCATGCAAAAAAGTGGATTCATGATATAATACGGTAACACCTTTTATCTGATCAAAATACTGTTCGTTATAAATAGTATCCGAACAAAAAGCATAACTCTTGGGCTCGTCCGGATCCAAAGTTAAAGTGTCATTTTTGTAAACGGTTCCATCATTTGCAGTATAGTCCACTCCTTTTTTTAGCGCGGTATAGTATTCTATAGGTATTTTTAGTTCTTCCAGTTTTTCTTTAAGCAGTTTACGGTTGCGCTTTTTTTGCTTGAATAAAAAACCGGTACAATCAATCCTGTGATCCAGTGGTATAGTTTCCACTGTAATATCCTGATTGCTCAATACTACTTCGGCTGTATTCGGATTGGTATCTATATAGTTGATTGGATACTGCAGCGTTGTTTCGGAATATTTTAGCTGCAGGTTAATGATTTCTTTTAAATGCGCCGGTGCAAAAATAGTGATTGGTTTAATACGGCCGTTTAAATGTAATGAAGATAACAAACCGATAAGGCCCAGATAATGATCGCCATGTAAATGGCTGATAAAAATATATTCTATACGAGTGGATTTTATACCGAAGCGCAACATTTGTTGTTGTGTACCTTCAGCACAATCAATGAGGTATAAGCGTTCATTGATATTAAGCGCTTGTGATGTGGGGTTTCGGTTAAAAATGGGGGTTGCTGAACTGCTACCAAGTATTGTTACCTCGAATTTCATACAGGGTAAACAATAATTGTTACTACTTTGCTTCTTTTTTTAGATCTTTTTCTATTTCTTCAGAAAATATCAAATCAATAGCTTCTTCCGTACCCGGAACTATAGATAATACATTATCTAACTGTGAAATAGTTATCAGCCTTGCAACAGCATCACAAAGGCCTGTAAGTATAAATACACCATTCGCGTTTTTACATAAACGGTGACCAACCAACAGACTGCTTAATCCTGAAGAGTCGGCAAATTTCACCTGCGAAATATCAAGTATTATATTACGCTGACCTTCAGTGTTCATCAAGATAAGTTCTGATTTTAGTTGCGGGGTTACTAATGAATTTAACTTGGATTCATTAAGCTTAACCAAAATGTATTTCTCGTGTTTGTCAACAGCAAATTTCATTATCGAAAATTATTTAAGCTAATATATTAACTTTAATTATAAGATTTTTATAAAACTGAACTTATTGCATGATTAATCGCACTTTCCACCCTTTTTAGTACCTCACCACTTTCGGGCTTTACAAATGCTTCACCTGTGATTTTCTCATAAAGCTCAATATACCTATCAGATATTGACTGTACAATTTCTGGTGTCATTTTAGGCACAACTTGTCCATCTTTACCCTGAAAACCATTTTCAATTAACCATTTGCGAACAAACTCCTTTGAAAGTTGTTTTTGAGCCTCCCCTTTTGTCTGGCGTTCCTCGTATCCCTCGCTATAAAAATAACGCGACGAATCCGGAGTATGAATCTCGTCGATTAAAAATATTTCACCATCGGCTTTTCCAAATTCGTATTTGGTATCTACCAAAATAAGACCTTGTTTTTTAGCTATTTCGGTACCTCGCTGGTATAAAGCACGGGTATATTTCTCTAACTGGATATAATCTTCCTCTGATACGATACCTTTAGCTAAAATCTGCTCACGCGATATATCCTCATCATGCCCTACAGATGCTTTTGTTGTTGGGGTGATGATAGGCTCAGGCAGTTTATCATTTTCCTTTAAACCTTCAGGTAAACTAACGCCACAAACTTCTCTTTTTCCTAAAGCGTATTCGCGGGCAGCGTGGCCTGCTAAATAACCACGTATTACCATCTCTACCTTAAAAGGTTCGCATATGCGGCCAATAGTAACGCTTGGATCCGGTACATTAACTACCCAGTTTGGCACAATATCGGCAGTAGCTTTTAAAAAGCCAGCTGCAATCTGATTAAGCACCTGCCCTTTATAAGGAATAGGTTCAGGTAAAACCACATCAAATGCCGAGATGCGATCGCTAACTACCATT
>JABDDX010000142.1 GCA_013287375.1 Bacteroidota bacterium
AACGTTTTTGCGCCTAAACTAATTGTTGCTTTGAAAGCCATGATTTTTAAATTTAAAAGTTTAAATAATAGCCGTACCTGTACAGGCCGACCCAATAGATCAAAATAAATTAATTAACCTTTCCGGGCCAATCATTTACATGCTGTGCATTGCCTAATGTGATCTTACGTGCCGAGATCACAAATTTTAAGCTCATTGGTGAGTCACCTGTAATGTCCAAACCTTCCTGGTAACTTACAATGTAGCCATCTTCAAAAGATACTTCTTTCATCTTAGCATCTTCATCAGATTTTTTAATTTGTAAAGTGCCGGCAATCGGCTTGTACTGGTTATTCACCATTGCTTCGACGATAGAAGTGTCTGCGGTCGACTCTATTTCTACATCGATTGTACCGCCATAAACGCCTGAGGATGGGCGCCCTTTTGAATCAACATCGCGGTTAAGTGCATAAGAGCAAGTAAGAACATCGTAATCCTTGCCCGAAAAATTTAATCTTGCTTTGAAAGCCATAACGATAAATTTTGAGGTTAATAATAAATAAATGGATATTGCTTCTCAATATCTGTTTATTACAACGAATGATCTTTTTTTTTGTTTTACGAAATGTTTATTATTTCTTAGATAAGTTTTAATCCAAAAGAATGTAATTTTTGAAGCCATTTTTTGCTATACTCATTTTCCAGGGAGTATAAATGACCAATGGTACTGGTGTGCACCGGGGTGATCTGGCGTTTTTCGAGCATGTTTTTCTTAATAGCCAAATAAGTGGGATGTTTATTGGCTTGCCAGTCAGTCCAGGCAGGTTCATCTAATATGGATATTATTCTCGCTGATCTTCCGCCGAAATTATTTACTGAACTTCTTTCATTACTGATAAACACCCGATCGGGCATAAATACACGATCGAAAAAACCTTTTATTTTTGTGTTTATTGAATCTTTATAAACAGGGCAAAAAATAGCAATATGCGTTGCCCACTTTAGTAAACTGATGGCGTGTTGCAGGTCAGGTTCATTTTCAGTAGCGTGTAATGAAAACTGTCTGTTAGAGTTAAACTTCATATCGGCTATGACAAGATCCTTTATCATAATTTGTGAAGTTGTCGCGCCGCTTTTATACGCGCTAATTAATGCCGCAGTAGTTTCACTTTTATCTATGTCTGCATTGATAATTAATAGCTGGCCCATTTGTTGCAAACATAGGCAGTATTTAACAATAAATAAAGTTGAGCATTAAGTTAAATTAACACAAATACAGATCAGCCATATAGTTGATATGGCTGATCTGTTTACAACAATTATTGTTGCTTATATTCTGTATCCCAAGTGGTGCTTTCGTCATCACCTTTTTGGCCGTCAAGTTTCACTACAAAGCTTTTTGCCGGGAAATATGGGGTAATATTAATATCCAGGTGTATCCGGTCTTTTTGTTGCTCATCCCGTTCAAAACGAATAATTTTGAAACGTTCGATCAGTCTGTCGGGTCCCTGAATATTATCTAAGAATTTTACTATTTGCGAACGCAGATCCTGTTCGGTTTTTGAGTTCCAATTTTCAAAAGCACGCCTGTTTAAAAAATCAAACAATACTTTAGTTATGTAATCAAACACCCGAACTACCGAGTAAGTTTGTAAGCCAATGTTATCGCCATTAAACAACGTTTTGGCAGAGAAAGCCATTACCTTGCCATACTCATTAACCATTGGTACAAGACCGATGCGTTCAAGGTGCGAGATCTCACTTTTTTTCAAGTCAAAACGAACACCATCAACCTCGTTCACTGCACCATGTTTTTTACCTGCGGTAACCTGCGACATTAAAGTATAATACATTTTACCCGCAAGCGCTGCTGAACCCGGTACATACAGGTCTTCTTCTTCACCCGCTTCTGCAACCTTACCACGGCCTACAAGCCAGTTACAGGTCATTATGGTATTAGATTTAAAGGCATCACCACCGGTTAAATTGGCTGATGTAAAAAGGTCTATTACATCATCTGGTTGTTCCAGATCGGCAAAATCGGTAACCAACATTACCTTATTATCAAATGCTATTTTAGACCAGCGTTCAACCACTTTGTTTGAGCCCAGATAGCCGGGTATTACCAGGATTGAATAATTTTGTCGCAGATCAAGTCTGTCATAATTTTGCTTTAACTCGTTAGCGGTATATTCAATAAACCTTGGGTTATCCAATTCCTTTAACTGATCGAGCGAGGCATTCATAACCACCAGGTTCTTTAACTTATCAGTTTCGGTATTTTTATAAAAAAGATGCACAGAACGGTAAGCCTGCTCAAGCTCGCGTGTTGCCTGCAGGGTGTTAAATAAATTCTTACTTAAATTTTCCTCAGCATTTTTCAGGCTCTCGGTGCTTTTTTCAATAGTTTCACTTACTGATGCACCTTCTTCCAAGGCATTTATCCATTGGTTAAGTTTTAGTTTTAACTCTTCGCGTTCACTTTTCTTTTCATCATCTGTTAAAAAGATCTGTTTACGGGCTTTGCGCTCAGGGTTAAGGTTTTGCAGTCCATCTATCGTTGCTTCTAACAAGTCAAAACCACCTACTCGCGAAAGTTTATCTAAACTATCCTGTAACGATGTTTCCCTGGTGACTTTAGCTTTATAGGCCTGGTCTTTGCTATTTTCATTAAGTGACTGGTCATTTGCTGTTGCCATAGTCTATTTTTTTAATGTTTAGGATTGTGATTAAAGCGCTGTTATTGCAGTTCTTTAACTATACTTTTTAATACATCAATAAATGCCTCTTTAGTTTCGGCATTATCAAGTGTTGACTTTAAAGTTTTATTTGTTTTAAGCTGCTTAATGATATTTGAATACATTTCGCGTTGCAGGTTTAGCTTGCGCAAATAGTCGCTTTGCACTATCAGTTTTTTAGGACTAAAATCTCCAAGTGTTTCAAAGTGTAAGGTTTCGCTTACGTTTGATCCATCCTGTTTTTCCATAGCAACCCTAATTTTAGGTTTATAGTGCTTAAAAACTTCTTCAACATTTTTTAGCCCTTCTACCTTTTCAGGCTTCAGCGGTTCATTGTCTGTAAGTTTTTGAATAAACAGCGTTTTATTTGGAGCAATGTCACCAAATGCTTCTGAGGTATCGACCTTTTTTTCGTTTCCTCCTATTTCGTAGTTAAACATAATTTTCTATATAAAATGGATAAGTTTGGAGTTTATACTAATAATGTAATTAATTGAAAATTGTTTTAGTTAGTCTGTTTCAGTTAAAAATTAACTAATCACCCACAACAATTCCTCACTATTTTCCTTAATGTTAACAGCTATTGTATTACCTTTTTTTAATTCGCCAGATATAATGTAACGTGAAATGGGGCGTCGTAATTTATTTCGTATTACACCAGCTAATTGCCTTGCCCCATATTTTGGTGTAAACCCACCTAAAGCTAGCATGCTTTTAACTTCGGGGGATATGTTGAACCCGATACCCATCCTATCAAGCGCCTGTACCAGGCTTGTTAATTGTATCTCAAATATTCTGACCACATTTTGTTCAGATATTGGTGCGAATGGTACAATCTCAGAAAGTCGGGCTAAAAACTCAGGTCTGAAATTTTTGCCCATTACTTCCATTAGCTGAGTTGATGTGGGCATTGTACCATTTTGTATTTGACCGGCAATCCATTCACTGCCAATGTTCGATGTAAATAATATAAGCGAATTAGAAAAATCACCTTCTTTTCCCAATCTGTCATGAATCTGTCCTTCATCCAAAATCTGCAAAAAAATATCAAACACCGATGGGTGCGCTTTCTCTATCTCATCAAACAATACTACAGAATAAGGTTGCTGCCTGATTTTATTAACTAAAAGGCCGCCTTCTTCATAACCCACATATCCCGGAGGGGCGCCATATAATAAAGCTGCCGAGTGCTCTTCTTTAAACTCCGACATATCAAACCTTATCATGGCCTTTTCATCGTTAAATAAAAACTCTGCAATTGATTTGGCCAGTTCCGTTTTACCCGTACCTGTTGGGCCCAACAAGAAAAATGAACCTATCGGCTGCCCTTTTTTATTTAGACCACTCCTTGATTCAAGGATGGCATCTGATACCGCTTTTAGCGCCTGATCCTGGCCTACAACGCGTTTTTTCAAAAAGCCTTCCATGTTCAAAAGCCTTTCTTTTTCGTGCGCCTGTATTTTACCTAAAGGGATGCCGGTTTTGTAGGAAATAATTGCTGCGATATCAAACTTGTCAATTACTTCTGTTTTGTTTTTGGCCAGCGTTTCCAGGCTTAATAAATTTCGTTCAAAATAACTGATGTACTCCTGTGCGGTCTCAAAGCTGTCAACTTGTGTTTCATCTTCAAGCCTGCCTAATAATACCGCGCTAATTTTGTTCCGCAATAATGTATATAACCACTTGTATGATGTTATAGTATCTGCATCATCTTCTGCAGATCTGATCACATCAAACCCGGACCTCAGCTCCACCAGGGATGCATCGGTTGTGTCATTCATTAAGCGGATAGCAGCCATTGTACGGTCCAGCAGGTCAAACGCGGCATCGGGCAGGCGTTTATCTTTAAGATACCTTTGCGCTAACCGCACACATTCTTCGGCCGCGTTGGGGTCAACTTTTAAATTATGATGCTCCTCATACCTCGGAATCAGCTTTTTAAGCATTTTAATTGCGGAAGCGGTATCGGGCTCATTCACTTGTAATACTTCAAACCTTCGGCTAAAAGCCTGGTCAGGTTCAATAATTTTACGATACTCATCAATGGTGGTTGCTCCAATAACAGTTATCTCGCCACGGGCAAGTTCAGGTTTTAAAAGATTGCCTACGCCGCCGCCAATCGGACCCTTATTATCCAGCAGGGTGTGTATCTCATCAATAAATAATATAGCCTTATCAAACTGCTTTATTTCGCGGAGAATATTTTTAAGCCGGTCTTCAATCTCGCCTTTATAGGATGCGCCAGCTATTAATGAGCCCAGATCCAATTCAAATAGTTGTACATTTTTTAATGAATCGGGTACCTGTCCGTTTATAATATCAAGGGCAAATCCATCAACCAAGGCGGTTTTACCAACCCCGGCATCACCCGTAATCATAACATTGGGCTTAGTGCGCCGACTAAGAATTTCCATCACCATACGAGTTTCGCGCTCGCGCCCTATAATAGGGTCTAACTTACCTTCGCGGGCAAGCTCCACACGATCGATACAGTATTTTAATAATGCGCCTGTTTGTTTAGTTGTTCCATTAACCCCATCGGCCGCAGGAGGTAATATCGCTTGTTGTAATTCCTCTTCCTGCAAATACACATCAAGCAATTCTTTTTCCTTTACCGGGAAAGATTTAAGTTGGTTTACATCAAACCCAATGTT
>JABDDX010000143.1:0-4457 GCA_013287375.1 Bacteroidota bacterium
CATTAATACCGGGGCGAGAACATTGATTCCGGAGATTGAAGGTTTGAAGGATATTAAATATCTGACATCAACCACCATCCTCGATTTGGATTACGTGCCCGAACATTTATTGGTAGTAGGCGCTAATTATATCGGGATGGAGTTTGGGCAGATGTTTGGCCGGTTTGGGAGTAAAATTACGATGCTGGAGAAGGCGCAACGTGTTTTATCCCGTGAGGATGAGGATATAGCTGAGGCTATGCATCAAATATTAACGGATGAAAATATCGAGATCTATACGGATGCTACTACCCTGGCTTTTGAAAAAACAAAAAAAGGTAATATAAAGGCCAAAGTATCCATTGCAGGGAAAGAGCAGGTGATCAAATGCTCTCATGTTTTAATTGGCGTTGGCAGGATTCCGCAAAGTGAAGCTTTGAATTTAGATAAAACTGGGGTAAAGGTTGATGAAAAAGGGTTTATAAAAGTAAACAGCAAGCTGGAAACTAATATAAAAGGTATTTATGCTTTGGGCGATGTAAAGGGCGGCCCGGCATTTACACATATTGCATATAACGATTACACCATTGTTTATCGTAACCTGATTGAGGGCGATAATTTAACAATAAAAGACAGGCCGGTGCCTTACTGTATGTTCACCGATCCGCAACTGGGTAGGATAGGGATTAGTGAGGAGGATGCCAAAAAACAGAAAATAAGGGTAAAAGTTGTTAAATTGCCTATGGCACATGTGGCCCGTGCAATTGAGGTTGGTGATACCCGTGGTTTTATGAAAGCCGTGGTTGATTCGGCTACTAAAAAAATACTGGGTGCTGCAGTTTAAGTTTAGAGGGAACGAGAGTATATCCGTTTACGATGATCAGGATAAAGAAATTGAGAAGCTTGGGTTTGAGGATTTGATGTCGGTGTTTTATCAATACAAACAACAGCAAGCGCATGAATGATCAGCAACAAACTTTGTGGGATTTTATGCGTCAGCAGAGCGATAAACTGGCTACTCAAACACTGGAGCATATAGGGTTGACTTTTATTTCGCTGTTTTTGGCGGTGCTGATTGGTTTGCCTTTAGGTATACTCATCGCTCGTAGAAGACAACTATCGGGTTCGGTATTGGGTATCGCAGGGATATTGCAAACTATACCGAGTATCGCTTTGCTTGGGTTTATGATCCCGCTTTTGGGTATCGGGCCAAAACCTGCTATTGTTGCTTTACTTTTATATGCGCTGTTGCCCATCATCAGGAATACTTATACTGGTATTACCGGGGTTGATGCAGCGGTTAAGGAGGCGGCTACAGCTATGGGGATGAACAAATGGCAAATTTTGTTTAAAGTGGAATTGCCGTTGGCTATGCCGGTGATATTAGCGGGTATCCGCACGGCTACGGTGATAACGGTGGGTGTGGCTACATTGGCGTCGTACATCGCGGCGGGTGGCTTAGGCGAGTTTATTTTCGGTGGGATATCGCTTAACAATAGTAACATGATTTTAGCTGGTGCTATACCTGCGGCTTTGCTGGCTATTATATTTGATTTTCTGTTATCGAGGGTACAAAAACTCAACTTTAAAAAGATTAAAACAGGTACTTATGCTTTGCCGATAATTATTGTATTGCTGGCTTCGGTTTATTTTATTCCATCAGCTTATGGTAGTAAATTGACCGCAGGATTTACGCCTGAGTTTATGGGCAGGCAGGACGGTAACCTTGGTCTGCAAAGCAAATATCATTTAAAGATCCACACTATCGTAATTAGCGACGCGGTGATGTATAAGGCAGCCTATGAGAAGCAGTTGGATGTGATTAGCGGTTACTCAACCGATGGAAGGTTGAAGGCTTATGGGCTGGTTGTTTTGAAGGAT
Source organism: Bacteroidota bacterium (assembly GCA_013287375.1). Taxonomy (GTDB): domain Bacteria; phylum Bacteroidota; class Bacteroidia; order Sphingobacteriales; family Sphingobacteriaceae; genus Mucilaginibacter. The sequence goes on from JABDDX010000143.1 coordinate 1,861, forward strand.
GATAAAGCCATATTCCCGCCATATTTTGCTGCGCCTATTGTGCGCGAGGATGCTTTGCAAAAGTTTCCTGAGTTGGAAAAAACATTAAATCTGCTGTCGGGTAAAATTAATGATACGGTGATGACCGAATTAAATTATCGAACCGACTATCTTCACGAAAGCCCCGAGAAGGTAGCTAAGGATTTTTTGGTATCGAAAAATTTATGGCGACCCGAACGAGGCGGCACCGAGGGCATAGTTAGGATTGGTTCAAAAATATTTGGTGAGCAATACATTTTGGCAAATATGTACAGTATGTTGATTAAAGGTTATACTGATTACGACGTAACTACCAAAACAGGCCTCGGCGGAACAAAAATATGTTTTGATGCATTAACAAACAACCAGATAGATTTTTACCCGGAGTATACCGGTACCGGCCTTTTAGTTATCCTTCAACCATCACAACAAATCATAAATTCGGTTGAAGGGAGTAAGGAAAAGACCTATAATTACGTCAAAGAGGAATTTGAGAAACGTTACCAGATAAAATGGTTACAACCCATAGGCTTTAACAATGCTTATGCTTTAATGATGCGGCAAAAACAAGCGGCGGCTTTAAATGTTAAATCAATAACGGACCTTAAAAACTATTTGGATAAAAAATAAACCCGAAATGGAAACAGCAACTGAATATTATACCGATAAAATAAGCCTTGCTGAACGTTATTTAAAGGTCCGCAAGCATACGGAGCATATCTGCAGCCCACTGCAAACTGAAGATTATGTGGTGCAGCCCGTAGGGGATGTTAGCCCACCTAAATGGCATATCGGGCATACCACCTGGTTTTTCGAGACTTTTATTTTAAAACCTTTTGCTACCGATTACCAGGAATTTAACCCGGAATACAACTTCGTATTCAATAGTTATTACGAAACGGTAGGCAACCGTGTGATCCGTACAGATAGGGGTAATTTAAGTCGCCCAACGGTTATTGATATTATGCGCTACCGCAAGTATGTGGATGATACCATGACCAAGCCTTGTTTAAAGAACCTGGTGGCGGACCAACCCCGTGGCACCAGGACCAATATTACTGGCCGATTGATACCAACAATACCGTAACCATGTGGATGCCTTTGGTTGATATTGATGTAGATATGGGTATGCTCACCTTTGCCTCCGGATCATACAAAAAGGGCGCGGTATTTAACCACGAGATTTCTGATGAATCGGAAGCGGCCTTTGATCAATACGTTAAGGATAATAATTTGCCAATTACCCGTGCAGAAACCATGAAAGCCGGCGATACCACCTGGCATCGTGGTTTTACCATACATCAGGCACCCGGCAACAAATCAAACCAATTGCGCGAAGTAATGACCATTATTTATATAGCAGATGGCGCCAGGATAATCCACTACAAAAACTCACAGCAAAAAAACGATCATCACAAATGGCTAATGGATAAACCCTTTGGCGAACTGATTGATTCACCTTTAAATCCTTTATTGCTCTGACTATTTCTTAGATACGCTTTCATAATATCTGCAAAGGCTGTCATACTGAGCGTAGTCGAAGTATGTGGGCGGGCCCTTTACGCGCGTCCTTCGACTACGCTCAGTATGACAGCCACCGCACAGTGGTAAAGAATCTCGCACGTCATCCTGCGTATGGGGATTGCCACGCAATTGGCTGTCTACAAATAAAATTGTCATTCTGAGGTACGAAGAATCTGTAAAGTAGTTTACATCTTTACAGATTCTTCGCCCTGCTCAGAATGACAAATCTTTTCATTTATTCCGCTAACCAAATAGCATCAATAAACCATTTTTTACTATCAAAGAATATATTCAGCGGCTTAAACCCTGCCCCTGCTGCCATCTGATTGGTTTGTATCACATTATATTTTTGGGAGATTTCCATGTAAATATACTCATCCTTGGCAAAGCAAATCGTTTCCTTACCACGAATTTTCACCTGCTGATCTTCTAAACTTATCAGGTAGCTTTTACATGATCCTGTCTCTGGATCATACGTGGGGTAATGCTCAAATTTAGCAACATCAAAATCAGCACCCAGCTCACGATTAATGCGATCTAACAAATTAATATTGAATCTTTTAGTGATACCATCCTTATCATTATAAGCAGCCAAAATTGTTTTAGGATTTTTTTTCAGGTCAATACCAACCAACAACATATCACCAATTGAAAGGTGATTACGTAACTGCTTACAGAAACTTTCTGCATCACTAACAGGCATATTACCAACATTTGATCCTAAGAACAAAACAACCTTACGACGTTTAGATAGAGATGCTGCTTTTTCCAGCATATTAAAATAATCACCATTCAAGCCGGTAACCCTCAACCCCGGAAGCGAAACAGGCAACGTCGTATTTAAATAGGAGATCACGTTCTCCGATATATCAATCGGCAGATAGCTAAAATCAGCTTTTTGCTCCAATAAATATTTCAGCAAAAAGGTTGATTTCATGGCATCACCAGCCCCTAGCTCTATCAGGTCGAAAGCATCGCCATTACTCATTATGGCCCGGCATATTTCAGCGGTTTGCTCTGTAAATATTTCCAGTTCGCAATTGGTTGGGTAATAC
>JABDDX010000143.1:4467-4819 GCA_013287375.1 Bacteroidota bacterium
ATCGCAATTCATCAAATCCTGGAAAAGCTTATCGCCCACCGCATCATAAAAATACTTGGAACTTAAATGCTTTGGCGTTGATTGCAAACCCTTGATAACATCGGCATAAAACTGCTCGGTTATGTCAGCCTGGTTATTTAATGGTTGCATGGTAGCAGTGTTCATATTTTTCATTAGGTTGATTATATGATGCATTACTTAGCAAGCCTTATGCCAGTAAATTGCCATCGTAAATGTGTTTGAAAAAAGTTGCGGTAGGTAATACGTGCATGCCCCGGCGATGTAACTTCCGATGCACCTCTTAATACTTTTTGGTTCACCATAAATTTACCATTATACTCGCCAATAGCAC
>JABDDX010000143.1:4870-5343 GCA_013287375.1 Bacteroidota bacterium
CTAAACTGCGGTGCAGCGGCTTCCCACTCAAATTCCGTTGGCAAGCGCATTCCTTTCCACGCCGCAAAGGCATAAGCCTCAAAATAACTAATATGACAAACCGGCTGTTTCATTTCAACAGGTTCCAACCCATTAAAAGTATAGTTATACCATTCGCCGTGTATTAAATGCCAGTATAAAGGCGCTTGTATCGTATTGGTTTTAACCCAATCCCAACCCTCAGCATGCCAGTGGCGGAAATCGTTATATCCGCCAGCTTTTATAAACTCGACATATTCCTCATTAGTCACCAAATTCGGGCTGATCTCATAAGCATTCAAATAAACTTTATGCCTGCTCAGCTCATTATCAAAACAAAAACCACCGCCCTGAAAGCCTATCTCATAAATACCTTCATCCATACTAATAAAAGGCGCATCAACCGCTTTTATTTTTGGTGAATGATAATCATGCGAATAAGCCGGGAACAGCGG
>JABDDX010000144.1 GCA_013287375.1 Bacteroidota bacterium
GGGCTACACCTGTAGGCGCGCAAACGGCATTATGATGGATTCCATATATGTGGTTGCTTTTTATGCCGAGAAAATACATGTTTCTGGCGGACCGGAATCATTTAATGGTTTGCCGGGCATGATATTAGAAGTAGCTGTACCACATGAAAACATGCTATGGGTTGCAACTAAAGTAACCGATATACCTATTGCCGACAATACCATTCAAGAGCCTAAAAAAGGCAAACCGACAACTAATGCCGGACTAAAAACCACTTTATTAAGTCTAACCAAGAACTGGGGCAATAATGCCCAGTTTTATTTAAAAGGCTTTTTATTTTAAGATAATTCTACCCTAACCACAATCACGCTGATGAGATGAAGTATTTCTAATTAGAAATACTTCTCCATTGGTACATTCAACCCTTAATTTACTTACATAATTTGCATTTATCAAATTATCCGAATATATTTACGTAATCAATTACGTAATTGCTATGAATATTTACAATAAAACCGGCAAAATGGCCTTAGGCAGCAGGCTTAGGCGCTTGAGTGAGCTGCTCACCGAGCAGGCAGGAAAAGTTTATGAATTGTATAATATTGATATGCAACCTAAATGGTTCCCGGTATTTTATGCGCTGTCATCCGGCGAAGAAAAATCTATTACCCAAATAGCGGTGGAAATTGGGCACTCCCACCCCTCTGTTAGTACCATTGTTAAGGAGATGACTAAAAAAGGCTTAATAAAAGAAGGCCCAAACCAAAGCGATGCCCGCAAAAACTACGTAAAGCTAACAACTCAGGGCTTGGCTATTAATGAAAAGATACAGGACCAATACAGCGATGTAAATGCAGCTATTGAAAATGCGCTGAACGAAACCCAATATAACCTTTGGAAAGCGATTGAGGAATGGGAGTTTCTGCTGGAACAAAAAGACCTGTTGAAACGGGTGCAGGATGAAAAGAAAATTCGCGAAAGCAAAGATGTTAAAATAGTACCCTACGAAGCACAATACCACCACGCATTTAAACGCCTAAACGAAGAGTGGATCACCCAGCACTTTAAAATGGAAGAGGCTGACCACAAATCACTGGACCATGCGCAGGAATATATTTTGGATAAAGGCGGCTACATATTCATCGCCCTGTATAAAGGCGAACCGGTTGGCACCTGCGCGTTACTAAAAACAAGCGGCAAAGTTTTCGAGCTGGCTAAAATGGCCGTTAGTCCGCTTGCCAAAGGTAAAGGGATCGGGCTTTTACTAGGCCATGCAGCAATCAAGAAAGCACGCAAAAAAGGCGCTAAGAAACTGTACCTCGAAAGCAATACCACCCTTAAACCTGCCATCAGTTTATACCATAAACTCGGCTTTAAAAAGGTTAGCGGGGCACCTTCGCCTTACGAACGCTGTAATATCCAGATGGAATTAGAGCTTTGATTTTTTTTGTAACGAATGCTGATAAATTGATGTCAATTTAAATAAACCGCGCTATTTAGCCTGTTATCAATCACTTGTGGGTTTACATGGCGGCATATTTTCGTAAAGATGTTATAACCAACGATTTAAATTCTATCAGTAATTGGTATCTTTCAACTTTGTAAATATACGCAGACGTATATTTACTTAAATGATAATTAGCCAATATGACACAACTTCCAAAGCGCCTTTTATCTATTGATGTGCTTCGCGCGCTTACCATGTTATTAATGATATTTGTTAATGATGCAAGCAGTGTAGGTGGCATCCCCACCTGGCTCGACCATGCCAAGGAAACCGAGGACGCGCTTGGTTTTGCCGATACAATATTTCCTGCATTTTTATTTATCGCCGGCTTATCAATTCCACTGGCTATAAAAAGCCGCATCAGCAAAGGCGATTCAACTTGGCAGGTATTATTTTACATCATAAGCCGTAGCGCTGCGCTACTTATAATAGGTTTTTACCATGTAAACCTGGAGAACTATAGTCCGGTAGCCATATTACCAAAGGCAGTATGGGAAATATTGATTACGCTAAGTTTCTTTATGATATGGCTTGATTATCCCGAAACAATGGCCAAAGCTAAAAAGTACGCCATAATGGGTTCTGGTTTGGCTTTATTAATTACTCTGGCTGTAATATACAAAGGCGGCGACCTTGCTCATCCGCACTGGATGCGTACATCATGGTGGGGTATACTGGGAATTATCGGCTGGGCATATTTAATATCTGCCTTGCTGTATTACTTTTCTAAAGGCAAATTAAATATGCTCATCATTTTGTGGATATTATTTGCAGGAGTAAACATTACCCTGCATTATTGGTCTAATCTTGACCCACTTCCAATAATCGGCGACTGTTCAGCAATAGTATTAACTATGGGCGGGGTAGTTACCATTAGCCTGTATGCCCATCTGGTGAAAATTGAAAAAACACAAAAACTTTGGCTGCTTTTCGGAATAATAGGCATAGCTCTTATTATCGGTGGATTACTTATAAGGCCATATACCGGGGGCATATCAAAAATAAAATCAACACCCGCATGGATATTCATCAGCAGCGGGCTAACCATTTTAATGTTCGAACTGTTTATTTACCTGGTCGACATCAAGGGAAAAATCAACTGGTTTAAAGCGATCCGCCCTGCAGGTACCAGCACTTTAACCTGTTACCTCATCCCTTATTTTCAGGTTGCTTTGCTCGAATTGTTTAATGTTACCTACCCATCAATCTTTAACAGTGGTATAATAGGCCTGTTGCGCTCACTTGCTACAGCGCTTATTATTATATGGCTGGTAGGACTAATGGAAAAACGAAGATTACGTCTAAAAATATAATCATCATGCAAAAAATCAAAGGCCTTAACAATTTGCTCCAGATAGGTTTAATAATGGTTGCTACTATTATTTTCAACCTAACAGTAAATGCGCAAACAGCAAAGCAACACAAATATGTTGTTATAGGCTACGTTGGCGGTTATCATGGTTTGGTTGATACCACTATGGTGCATGCCTCAAAGCTTAATGTAATTAACTATGCTTTTGTTAACGTCAAAAACAACCGCGCTTTTTTGACCAATTTAAAAACCGACACTATAAATTTCAGGTATTTACTCAGCCTAAAAAAAACAAATCCCGATTTAAAGGTTGTGATCTCTATTGGTGGCTGGGCATGGAGCAGAAATTTTTCTGATGCTGTGCTTTCCGATACTGCAAGACAAGCCTTCGTAGCAAGCGCGATTAATATGGTACGCATCTATCATTTAGATGGTGTAGATATCGACTGGGAATACCCCGGCATGGCAGGCGCCGGAAATATCTATCGCGATTCGGATAAACATAATTACACTTTAATGTTCCGCGATTTTCGCCATGGATTGGATAGTGTGGAGCATGAAACAGGTAAAAAAATGCTACTATCAGCAGCGGTAGGTGGTTTTAAAACTTTTTTGCTACATACAGAAATGGATAAAGTTGCCCAATACCTCAACTACGTTAACCTCATGACCTATGATTATTCGCATGGCGACAGCGTAGCTATACACCACACCAATCTATTCGCCTCGAAGCAGTACAGCTCAAACGAATATGCGGCCAGCGCGGTAACTGATTTTGAAGCAGCTGGTGTACCCGCAAACAAATTGGTAATGGGTGTGGCTTTTTATGGCCATTCATTTAAAGTTATTGATAATGAGCAACACGGATTAGGCGTAAAAGTTGTAGGTGGCCGTATTCAAATTGGTGGTGGCTACACCTTTATAAAAGATAGCCTTGTAAACCAAAATGGCTTTAAATATTATAGAGACAAAACCGCCAAGGCCCCTTATTTATATAATGCCGATACAAAACAATTTATCTCTTTTGATGATGAGTGGTCGGTAAAAAACAAGTGCCAATATGTACGCAAAAACGACATGGCCGGTGTTATGTTCTGGGAATATGCAAACGATAAGAAAGAATATTTATTGGACGAGATAGGTAACGATCTATAACCATATTAAATCAACTACAAAACAATAAAACCTATAATTTGCATGATTCTAAGCCCTTAACACTACAAATTATTATATTTTACAAATACCATTAATGCTTTTTTTACGTTACAACAATACCTAGAGTGTTTTTCTAATAAAAAACGCCCAAAATGAACACCAATTATACTATCGTTATGAATTTAAATATTACCAAAATCAAGGGAATTCACCAATTCGGAAAAGTCCCTTTACTAACCGGAATAGCTTGCTTACTTGCAATATCAATATCGTCTTGTACAAAATCAAGCAACACCACTAACACGAACCTGCCTTATGGCATACTATCAGTTGTTTATGCCGCTCCTGATGGGCCGGCAGCCGATTTTTATATCAATAACAGCTTAGTTAATACCTCAGCACTAACATACGGCAATTATATCCCTTATTTTAGGTTGACAACAGGTACAAATAAAGCCGGTTTTTTTGATACAGGTAGTTTAACCACTATAGCTATTGATAGCATTAATATTAAGGTTAATCAGGTATATACTCTTTTCTTTCCCAATTTAGTGGCCAAGCGCGATTTTTTATTAACTACCGACACACTTGTTGCCCCTCCAAATGGGGGAGCATCTATTCGATTGGCTAATATGAGCCCCAATGCGCCAAACGTTGACCTGATGATAGGTGGGAAAGTAATCGTTTCAAATAAATCTTATAAGCAAGTATCTTCTTTTACAGCAATACCAGTGTCCGGGAACGACACTTTAAAAATAGTGCAAACAGGCACAAGTAATGTATTGGGCGTTGTTAATGCAGTAACCGTACAATCTGAGGGTGTATATACCGTTTGGCTTTATGGCCTTGTTAATGGCACAAATGGCCAGGGCCTTAACGCCAACCTAATGCAAAATGCGTTATTTAATTAATACGCTCCTGATTAAAATAAAAGGCTGCCACTAATAATGGCAGCCTTTTATTTTATCATTTTGTTACATCGAAGGTAAAATATTGGCTTCCGGCTTCTCCATCAGCGGTTAGGCCTTGTATAACGCCAATATATTTCCCGGTTTCATCTGAAGTATAAAAACTTAGCCCACCGTTTCCGTTTTTATTGGTAGTTACATTTGGGGCCCAGTATAAAACATTCCTAAAATCGGGCATTCTGCTGGCCATAGCTGCTTCTGTATCGTATACTGGCGAGTAAAATTCG
>JABDDX010000145.1 GCA_013287375.1 Bacteroidota bacterium
TAAATATTGCATATAGATTGAACCGATATTAAATTATATTAAGCCAAAATATTCGGATAGAACGCATAGGATATAAAAGCTAAAGTACTTATTTTCAAAATTTAGTGCACATATTGGTAAATCAATTTACCAAATATCAGTTTTCTTTATAATTTATTTTTTGATACCTTCGCCGCCCCTAAAATTTTATTGTCTTAACCCCGCTGCTATGAAAAGGTTTTTATACGGAATTGATTTTGGAACAACCAACTCGGCTTTGGCTATTTACGATGAAGAATCAAAAGAAATACATAGTACAATCATTATTCCTTCGCTCATTTATTTCTATCATCAGTTTAATGGGGTAAATGCCCAAAATTACGTTGTAGGCGAAGAAGCTATCGAAGCCTATCTCAAAGATGATATGAAGGGGCGTTTTATCAAGTCTGTTAAACAAATATTATCAAGGAGCAGTTTCTCAGAAACCCGTATTCATAATAAGAAGTATAATGCTTCCGATCTTGTAGCTATCATTTTAAAGGAGTTGAAAGACCGCGCAGATCAATTGATCGGGCAGGATTGCAGAAAAGCAATAATAGGCAGGCCTGTGTTTTTTGACGACGACAATGTGCAAAAAGATACCTTAGCGCAAACCAGGCTAAATAAAGCGGCAGAAATCGCCGGTTTTGTGGATATACGTTTTCAATTTGAGCCTATTGGAGCGGCCTTTGCATATGAAAAAAACCTCTTAAAAAAGGAAAATGTATTGGTGGCCGATCTGGGCGGTGGTACCACAGATTTCACTTATTTAGTGCTTGATCCTAAAAAAGTAGGGAGTAAAGACAGGAAGAACGACATGATGGCCAATGGTGGTATTTATATAGGTGGAGATAGCTTCGATTCTGCTTTTATGTGGGAGAAAGGCACACCGTACTTTGGCAAGAACACTCAATATGAAGCTACTCCGGGTAAGGTATTAACCGTGCCAAAATCACTTTTCGCGAACATTTGCTCCTGGGAGCAGATGAATTTCTTTAATGGTTTGCGTATTAGAAAAGATATAGAAGATTACTACTACTTTTCAGGTGAAGACCCTCAGTTTAAAAACTTAATCACGCTTATTGAAAATAATTTAGGCTATTCGGTATTTCAATCCATCGAAAAAACAAAAATCACACTTACCAATGCGGATACTGCCATATTTAGCTATCACAACATGGATATAAATATTGATGAGGAAATACCACTACCTGATTATGAACAGATTATCGCAAAAGATGTGAATCGGATTTCAAACTACCTGGATGAGTTTATGCTGCAAAACAACATCGACCCTCAAAATATCGATAGTCTGTTTTTAACGGGCGGTACTTCTATGGTGGGCAGCATTCAAAAACTCTTTAAAAATCGGTTTCCTCATGTTAACATAAATTCGGGAGATAACTTTAAAAGTGTAGCCAAAGGTTTAGCTTATAGTGGTTACTTGTTCGAAAATTAACAATCAGTATCACTGTATTATAGTATATTTTCGTTTTTTTTGTCCCTTAATATCTGCAATGAAAAAGATCAGTGATTTTACCGTACTCAGGGCATTTCGTAGCGTTAATTACACGCTTTATTTTATTGGCAGGGCTGTTTCACAATTTGGCACATGGATGCAGCGCACCGCTGTTGTATGGGTAGTGTATTCTATTACGCACTCGGCCTTTCTGTTGGGGATAACCATATTTGCCGAGCAATTTCCTTCATTCCTTTTCTCAATATTCGGCGGTGTTGCAGCCGACCGTTATGACCGGTACAAGGTTATCAAGCTCACCCAAATCACATCAATGATACAGGCGATATTACTGGCTGCATTGGTAATTACGGGCCATACTATTGTGTGGGCCATACTTGTTTTAAGTGTGATATTGGGGATAATTAATGCTTTTGACGTACCTGCAAGGCAAGCGTTGGTGCACGATGTTGTTGCTGACCAGGCCGACCTTCCAAATGCTTTATCGCTTACTACAGCCACCGCAAGCCTGGCACAATTATTAGGGCCTGCTTTGGCCGGCATTGTTTTAAGTGCCTTTGGGGCTGGTGTTTGTTTTCTACTCAACGCTGCAAGCTTTGGCGCAGTTATTATTTCATTGCTGTTGATGAAGCTACCTGTTCATCAACCAAAAAAATCAGAGAAAAAGATCATAACAGAATTTGCCGAAGGCTTTAGCTATCTAAAGAAAACACCGGATATCGGCATGGTTATATTAATGCTTGCGATCATCAGTTTATTTGTTCTGCCTTATAACACCGTTATACCCATATTTGCTAAAGTAATATTTAAAGGCAACGCATCAACCTTTGGGTACATTACCAGTTTTATTGGCGTAGGTGCGGTATCGGGTACAATTTTCCTGGCTTCGCGTAAACCCGGCACACATCTAAGAAGGATATTGTTTGTGAGTACAATATTGATGGGAATTGGATTGATCGGATTTTCACAAATAACCAACTTCCCTATAGCCATGCTCTTCGCTATATTAACCGGGTTTGATGCAATTGCGCAGTTTACGGTCTCCAATATTATTGTTCAGTCTGAATCAGCATCACAAATGCGCGGAAGGGTTATCAGTATTTTACTGATGGCTATCTTCGGGATGATGCCGCTTGGCAGTGTAGTAATCGGCGCTGTATCAGAACACATTGGCGCACCTACAACCGTGTTAGTACAGGGCATTATATCACTTGTTGTGGCATTAGGGTTTGCTAACTTCCTGACAAAAAGAAAACAACAGTCGCCTGTTGTTGAAGAAATAGCTATTTAATATTGTGCTTAATTGAATAAAAAAATCAATACAACTCTGAATAATCAGGATTCGAAAAAGATAATTTACGAAGAAATCTGTGACTTGCCCCTGCCAATCTTATAAGGCATAAAATGTCTTAATATCTTATATTTTTTGTTTCGCCTTAATCTCCAGGTAACGATTGATGGTATTTATGGTTACATTTTGCGGCGCCGTTAAAATGGACTGTATCCCATGGCGTGCTAATTCCCTTACAATTAGCTTTTTCTCATACACAAACTTTTCTGCAATGGTTTTTATGTAGATGCCTTCAACATTAACTGCGGGTTCTTCGCTTAATTCTTTCAATTCTGTGTTTTCAAAAAACACCATTACCAATAAATGGAATTTGGCTATCCGTTTTAAAAACGGCAATTGCCGTTCTAAAGCCGATGCACTCTCAAAATTAGTAAACAGTACAATAAGGCTACGCTGCTTTAAGGTACTGCGGATTGTGGTATACAACAACTCCATGTTAGTTTCCAGGTAACGCGTTTTCTCGCGGTACAAAACTTCCATTATTTTATTTAACTGTGTAGGTCGCTTTTCAGCAGGTATAACAGCGCCTTTTTTATCTGATATGGTAATCAACCCCGCCTTATCTTCTTTAAGTAATGCGACACTTGAAAGCACTAAGCTGGCGTTAATCGAGTAATCCAACAGGCTCAATCCCTCAAACGGCATTTTCATTGACCGCGACTTATCAATTACGCAGTATACATGCTGCGATTTTTCTTCGGTAAAGGTATTCACCATCAGGCTACCCTGCCTCGCGCTGGCTTTCCAGTTTACGGTACGGTAATCATCGCCGGCCACATAGTTTTTAATCTGCTCAAACTCCATGCTTTGGCCAAGCCTGCGTATCTTTTTAATACCTATCTCGTTCAATCGGTTAGATATAGCCATAAGCTCGTATTTACGCATCTGTAAAAACGACGGATAAACCGGCAAAACTTCGGTCTGCTCAAAATTAAAACGGCGACTAACAAACCTCAACGGCGATTGCACATATACCCTCACCATGCCAAATTCATACTCGCCACGTTTGGTGGGCCTTAACAGGTAATTGAGTAGTTTATGCTGCCGCGAAGTAAGTTCGGTTTTAAACAGCACATCCCGTTTTTGGAACTGGTGCGGAATCTCGTCTATAATCTCTATATCTGTTGCGAATGGATAGAAACTCTCAATGTAGATGCCAATTTCATTCTCATCACCATTACTTAAACGTTCAGGGGCTATACGCCTGGCAAATACACCTTTTTTAACCCGGTACAGCAGCAGTATATCGATAAAAAGCACCAACACTACCAAGCCAAAAAAAACAATAGGTATTTCGCCTAGCCACGAAAAAAAGAATGCCAGCAAAAAAAGCACAACCGAACAGCCGATGTAAATAAACAACCGGCTATTCAGAAATAGATTTTTGTAGAAATTATTGAATAGTGCCTTCAAAGCTTAGCGTGGTATTTCAATTTTTTGGATGATTTGAGCAACTACTTCATCAGGCGTTACGCCTTCCATCTCCTTATCAGGCGTTAACATTATACGATGCCTTAATACAGCAGGCGCAACCCAAATAATATCTTCGGGTGTAATAAAATCACGCCCTTTCATGGCTGCCAATGCCTTGGCGCTATTTACAATAGCCAGCGATGCACGCGGTGAACCACCCAAGTATAATGACTTATTGCTTCGCGTTTCGTGAATAATCTTAGCCACAAACTCCAGTAGTTTTGGTTCAACATGTAAACCGCGAACCTGCGCACGTAAGGCAATTATATCCTCAGCATTTAATACGGCTGTAACTTCAGCCAGTTGATCTGCCGTTTTTTGTTGATGTTGCTGCGTGATGATAGCGATCTCTTCTTCCAGCGAAGGGTATTTGATCTCTATCTTAAACAAAAAGCGATCAAGTTGCGCTTCAGGCAAACGATAAGTTCCCTCATGCTCAACCGGATTTTGAGTCGCTAAAACTATAAATGGTTCCTGCATTTTATGGCTGTAACCATCAATAGTCACCTGGCGTTCTTCCATCACCTCGAATAATGCCGACTGTGTTTTGGCTGGTGCACGGTTAATTTCATCCACCAAAATAATGTTACCGAATATGGGGCCTTGTTTAAATTCAAACTCTACCGTTTTCGGATTAAATACCGAGGTGCCCAACACATCCGATGGCATTAAATCGGGAGTAAACTGTATCCGCGAAAATTTAGCATTTATGCTTTTGGCTATCAATTTAGCCGTAAGTGTTTTGGCTATGCCGGGTACACCTTCTATCAATATATGTCCATCGGCTAATATGCCTGCTATCAGCAAA
>JABDDX010000146.1 GCA_013287375.1 Bacteroidota bacterium
ATAATTACGAAGAGAAAAACAACTATGTCAAATCCAGGGCCCGCCAAATTAGTTGGACTTAACGTACAGGCCAACAAAAATGAAAAGGCTGCAATAATATAGTATGCGACAGATGAAATAACTGTATCGAATGCAAAAAAGTTGTGGCCTTCCATTTATGCGTTACTGATTTTTACTTATCGCTCAACATAATCGGCGTAGCCTTGCCGCTACCCATGATGATGATCTTGGTATTTGGCGAGGTGGCGATAGCTTGTTGCGCTAAGATGGATTGATATTGCAACTGTTTATCGGTTAGGCCGGTTGAGATGATTTTTTGGTAATCGGCTATACCCTGGGCTTCTACGCGTTTACGGTCGGCTTCCTGGCGTTCTTTTTGGAGAACGAATTGCATTTTTTGGGCATCCTGCTCAGCTTGAATTTTTGATTCGATGCTGGCGCGAACAGTTGCAGGCAGGGTGATGTTACGCACCAATATCTGCTGCACTTCTAAACCATTTTTGGCGAAGTTATCGCTGATGGTTTTATTGATCTTGAATTGGAATTCTTCGCGTTTTGTAGAATACAAGTCAACCGCCTGGTAATTTACCGCGTTATCGCGGATGGCGGTACGGGTTATTGGGCGAACAATTTTATCTTCATAATCTACCCCAATATTCTGGTAAATGTATGGTGCTTTTGATTGTGTTACTTTGTACAGGATAGAAAGATCAATTGTCACCTCTAAACCGTCGCTTGATAATACGCGGATAGCATCATCGCCCTCTACCTGTCCTTCGCCACTTTTAGCGCTCATGGTGTAGTTTTGGGTGCGGGTATCGAAAATTGTTACATCAACCAAAGGATCTATTATATGCAGACCACTGGGCAGCACATCAGTTTGTACCTGTCCGAATAGGGTTTGTACGCCTACTGTACCGGGCTCAATAACTTTAAATGCTGAGAATGAGAGGCCTAAGAAGATAACTACGGCACCTACGATGGTAGCGATACCACTAAAATTGCTGGCTGGTTCGGGCGAGCGTTTCATTACTATTCCTACAATAAGAATAATAACACCTAAAATTGCGATAAGCATGATTGGGTTGGGGGTTATGGTTTGGTTTTTATATCCGGGTTGGGACGGGGCATACTTTTGATCTGTTTCATGAGCTTTATTTTTTGCATCACGAAAAAGACAAGGGCAAAAATGGCAGGAAAAACCAAATAAAAGCTTTTCCTGTCGAATGCCAGATATCCTACAGCAAGGCTTCCGAAGATGCCAATGTTGTACATAAAATTGAGCATTGCTTTTTTAAACATAGCTTAGTATACGCTAAGTTCAGGATCAATTTCAGCTGCCCAGGCTAGTATACCGCCTTGCAGGTTTGATAGGTTGGTATAACCCAATTGCTCCAATTGCATAATGGCTGCCGCGCTGCGTTTGCCACTACGGCACATTACTACAACAGGTTTATCTTTTGATATTTTATCAGCCTCAATTAAAACACCACCTAAGGGGATTGATAAACCACCCAGATTTGATACTTCGTACTCAAAATCTTCCCTTACATCAATAAGTTGAAAATCCGCATTAGCATCCTGCATTTCTTTTAGTTCCTGTACACTTATTTCTTTCATGATATTGTATTAATAAAAATCAAAGTTAGCTTTTTCTGTATTAAATATTTAACCGATTATTTTGTAACATTCGCTGGTTAAGAGCGTTTCATATATGTTTGCAGTTATAACACATAATATATAATGAGAAAAGTTACACGCTTTTTCTGGTTTTGTTCAGGAGCGCATATAGATACATTAAAAAAGTACCCCATCGAGCATAATAAATATGTGGGTATTGGGGCTACTATCTTTTTTACCGCGTTGTTTGCTTCGCTATCGGGCGGATATGCCATGTACTTTGTTTTCAACGGTGGTTCTTTCGCCGTAGGCTTTGCCATTTTATTTGGGTTGATATGGGGTACCGCCATTTTTAACATGGACAGGTACATTGTATCCAGCATCAACAAGGAAGGCAGCACTAACCAACAAATATTACAGGCATCGCCCCGTATTTTACTGGCGATTATGATTGGGGTGGTAATATCACGACCTATCGAACTTAAAATATTTGATAAAGAGATCCGTAACAAGTTAAAAAACGCCTATATCAAAGGTCAGCACCGTAAGATTGACACGCTGGAGAAAACCTACAATCAAAAATACGCAACGGAGATGGGCAAGGATAATGACTATAAAAAGGAAAGTGATTCGCTTACCAAAGATATTAACCGTACTCGTTATCAATTGAATCAGGAAGTTTTTGGCGATAAATCAGACCAAACATCAGGTATTAAAGGTTACGGCACTTATGCCAAGCAAAAAGAGGGCGTTTTACAGGAGAAAGAGGACCGCCTGAAGCTGGTGACACAAAACCAGGATAAAATGGACCAATACCTTGCCCAACGCAAGGATTATGAAGGATTGAATACGCTGCGTTTGTTCTCGGACCATCAGCTGGACAGCCTGGCCAACGTTGCCGGCTTTGCCGACCGTAACTGGGCCTTAGGACAGTTGGGCTATAACGACGATGGAACGCGTAACCTGGATACTTATCTGGCCGAAACGTTTATCAGCTGGTTATTTATTTTATTTGAGTGTTTACCTGTGTTTGTTAAGCTGATGTCGCCCAAAGGGCCGTATGATGTCGCGTTAGCAAAAACAGCTGAGGCTAATATGTACTTTGCCGAAAAGGATAAGGAGCGGGATGTTGCCGTTACCGATGAGGTTTACGATCATCATTTGGATGAAGATGTGGCGAAGCGAAAGAAACTTATCTCCGGGCAATCGGAGTATGATTTGGATAAGCACCGGTATGATTAATCCCCCAGCCCGCTGAAGGGGGAGTTTTATCGGCATAGCGCCCCTTCCAAATCAGCTCCCCCTTCAGGGGGCAGGGGGTTAATCGCTATACTTCTTATAAACATTATACAACACATTCAGGTCTAACTGGGTGAGTTGCGGGCTATTGTCTATTTGTACAAAGTGGCGTTTAAAGGCTACTATGGCAGCGTTGATGTCGTGGGTATCGTAACCCATCAGGCGCAGGGCGATGGCGGGGTCGAAACTATCGGGTGGTACTTCCAGCACATCATCGCTCCAGTAACCAAAACCATGCTGCGCTAATACCTGCCATGGGAAGTATGGGCCGGGGTCGGGTTTTCGGCCGGGGGCTATGTCCTGGTGACCAAGGAAATTAGTTACCGGTATATTATACAGTTTCTTTAATCGCGCCAGCAAAATCAACAGGCTATTGATCTGTTCTTTGGCGAAGGGCTCGCTGCCATTATTATCCAACTCGATACCGATGGAGCAGCTGTTCATATCCGAAATACTGCCCCACTTGCTTACCCCCGCATGCCAGGCACGCAGGTAATCGTTCAGCATGTGGTATACCTTGCCATCGCGGCTGATGACATAATGGGCGCTTACCTGTGTTTTAGCGCGTACAAAAGTTTTGAGGGTTTGCACTACGCTATCCTGCGCAGTAAAGTGTATGATAACGTAATTGGGCTTGCGGATGTTAAAATTAACCGTTCCTACAAATTCTGAAGTGATCTCGACCCCCGCGGTATCTTTCAGCGCAAGAGGATCGCGTACGGTAATAATTTTTTTTATAGAATCAACCTGCCTATGATATACCTTGTTGCTTAATACGTATGGCCCCCTTGGGGAACATGCCGTAAAAAGCACCACAAATGGTAAAAGCCGGAGAATAATACGCATTTTCATTATTGGATTAGTTTTTACGGTTAAAGTGGCTTAATGTTGCTGTAAATGGGGCTGTTTTACACTATTGTTACAGTTTAATATACGTTTGTATCACATTGTTTTAGTGACAGTTAAATTTATCATTGGGGTTAATCATTTCTTTCATTTCAGTTACACCATCCTTGTACTTATGCCCTATGAAAATTGAGATTTTTAATATCATTGATTAAAAAAACTCGATTAGCTTTACAAAAAACACCATCACGATTACCAAATTGAACCACGTCAGCATCTTTGTTTTAAACCAACAAAGCGCTTATGAGTTTTACGTAAATAAATTAGGGTTTAAAGTACATATCCGTGAGGAGGTAGTGCCGGGGATGCAATGGATAACGACTTGCCCGCCCGAACAACCTCAATTGGAAATTTCGCTAATGGCTGTTAAGTCGGGGATGATGTTTAACCAGGAATCGGGCAGGCTGATGCGGGCCCTGGTAGAAAACGGCACATTCGCGTTTCGGCGTTTTTGAATGTGTTAACCTGCTGGCTATCTACGAAGACTTAAAAGCTAAAGGAGTAGCGTTTGAAAAGAGTCCACGCAAAAGCTTACGATTTCTGTTGCTTCCCTATACATCGTTGTTTCGTACCTCACGAGGGTGACATTTTATTTTTCCAGATTGTGTCATTCTGAGCGGAGGGAGAAATGACAGTAGTATAAGACTTACGAAGGTTTAAAAACTTCGTAAGTCTGTACAGAATGATAAAAGGTATGAAATGACAATGGTCGAGGGTTACTCTTCTACCATTTCACTATTAGGACTACTTAGCTCAGGCACTTCGTGCTTGAAGTAGCGTTTTTGGAATATCAGGATGGCAATAACGCCTACCGAAATCGCCGAATCGGCAAAATTAAATACCGGGCGGAAGAATATATAATCCTGCCCACCCCATAGCGGCACCCACTGCGGAAAATTGCCGGATAGCAACGGGAAGTAGAACATATCAACTACGCGACCATAAAATAAAGGACCATGCTGGTACAATACACCATAAATGGTGGAGTCGACAATATTGCCTAATGCCCCGGCTAAAATCAGCGCTACACACATGATTAAGCCACGGTGATATTTGTGTTTGATGAGATATACTAATCCATAGCCAATAGCTACCACCGCCGCTATGCGGAACATGGTTAAAACCAGTTTACCAAAATCGCCGCCCAGCTCCATGCCGAAGGCCATACCGTTATTTTCGGTATAGTGCAACATGCCGTGGTCACCTAAAAAGTGGATATCCTGGCCGAGGTACATGTTTGTACG
>JABDDX010000147.1:0-4644 GCA_013287375.1 Bacteroidota bacterium
ATGTTCCAGGCATTGGGCAGGTTTGATTATACCCCGCAGGACTGCTACGCTTTCCATGAAGCAATTGAAAAAGAGATTGTGCCGATATTAAGAGAACAAGCCCACAAGCGCAAAACTGCTTTGGGTTTGGATACGTTAAGACCGTGGGATCTGGACGTTGACGTATCTGGCAAACCGGCTTTAAAACCATTTAGTGGTGGTGCAGAGCTGATCGATAAATCAATACAATGTTTCCGGAATATCAACAGTTATCTAGGCGAGCGATTGGAGATTATGAAGGATAATGGCTTGTTTGACGTAGAAAGCCGTAAGGGCAAAGCACCGGGTGGTTATAATTATCCGCTGTCTGAAACCGGCGCGCCTTTCATTTTCATGAACTCGGCTAATACTTTTCGTGATCTGACCACAATGGTTCACGAAGGGGGGCATGCCGTACATACCTTTTTAACTGCCGACCTTGAGCTGAACGATTTTAAACATTGTCCATCCGAAGTAGCAGAATTAGCATCCATGAGCATGGAGCTGATCTCGATGGATAACTGGAATGTTTATTTTGATAACGAAGAAGATTTAAAACGCGCCAAACGCGATCAGCTTTTTGATGTATTAAAAACATTGCCATGGGTAGCCGTGGTTGATCAGTTTCAACATTGGATATATACCAACCCTGGTCATACTGATGCCGAACGTACCGAAGCCTGGATACAGATTTATGAGACATTCGGTGCAGGTTTTGCGGATTGGAGTGGTTTGGAGGAAGCCGAAGCTAATTTGTGGCAAAAACAACTACATATTTTCGAAGTGCCGTTTTATTACATCGAGTACGGCATGGCGCAGTTAGGCGCTATCGCGGTTTGGAAAAACTATAAGGAAAATCCTGAGAAAGGATTACAGCAATATATGGATGCCTTAAAATTAGGCTATACCAAAACCATCAAAGAAATTTACGAAACCGCGGGTATTAAATTTGATTTCAGCGCAAGTTATGTTAAAGAACTTGCTGAATTTGTAAAAGGCGAAATGGATAAATTATAAAATAATAAAGTCCCCGTATGTACGGGGACTTTGTTATTTTTAGCTGGTTGGTAAAACATAATTTCACTTTACAGGTAGTATAATTATAATGGGATCATTATTCGGAATTTCAGAAATACTAATCTATATAGGCGGCACCATAATTATAGTGGTTACCATATATATGGCCATTACCCGCAAGAAGAAGTATGATGATGAGGATATAACTGATTAGCGATCTACTCCCCTTATTGCCATTCTGCTCTTTGTCATTCTGAACGTAGCGAAGAATCTGCAAGGTCGTTTACGCTGTACAGATGCTTCGTCCCTCAGCATGACAAAAAGAATAAATTAACCTTTGTTGATCAACCCTCTATTCCACTTAGCTGATTTTAAAAATTGCACATTAGCCAGCCAGGTTATTAAACATACAGTTGTTATTGTACCAATTACCGATCCTGCTGTAACATCTTCAAAAAAATGTTCGCTTAAGTACATGCGTGAGTAACCTACGCACATCGCCAGTATCAGCAGTGGTAATCCCCAGAATTTATTTTTTGCCCAGTAAGTGAAAAGCACCGCGGTTGTAAATGCGCTTACCGTATGGCCTGATGGAAAACTATGCAGCCTCAACATCTCCACTCCTTTTACAAAATGAATATGCGCTAATTGGTTCTGGAAATATAATGTTGGTCGCGGAGAATCAAAAATATGCTTTATTACCTGTGCGGTAAGTGCGGTTACTGTATTTATCAATAACAGTAAAAAAGCCTTCGCATAACTAAACATTACTAATATCAGCGATAAAACTATTACCGTCCAAAAGTTACCCAGGTCAGTTAAATATGGCGCGATAAAATCACCAAAAGAGAAATTACGACTATTCACCGCGAAGTATATTTGCTCGCGCGAAAACAGGATCTTTATCAACAAACACAGCATTAACACTAGCAAATAAGGAACAAAAAACACCCTTATTTTAAACAATACATCTTTTATGCTTATATTCATGGGTGCAAATTAAGCATATACTTATTGCCTGCAAAAAAATGATTATGTTTGAATCCATTGACCGACCCCATATTTAATTTATGTCGAATAGTATATTCCGTAAAAAATCTATCAATAAAATCATGGCCGATGTGGCCAGCGGCCTTAGCGACAGCGAGCATTCAGGCAATCACCTTACCAGAGCACTTAACGTAAAAGACCTTACCCTGATGGGTATAGCGGCCGTAGTTGGCGCGGGTATTTTCTCTACCATTGGCGAAGCATCCTTTCAGGGCGGCCCGGGTGTTACCATATTATTTGTAATCACAGCCGTTACCTGCGGGTTTTCAGCGCTTTGCTATGCCGAATTCGCTTCGCGTATACCCGTTGCAGGCAGTGCCTATACCTATGCTTACGCTTCCTTTGGCGAATTGATCGCCTGGATCATCGGCTGGGATTTGCTGATGGAATATGCCATTGGTAATATAGCGGTAGCCATATCCTGGAGTACCTATTTTGTTAATTTACTGGAGCTTTGTCATATCCATATGCCTAAGTACCTGATAATGGATTACTTTTCTGCATTTACGGCGCATTCACAGATGGCGCAGCTAACGGCAAGCCATAATTTAGCAGCTATAACCGATGACATTAAACAAGGCGCTATAGCCTGGAATTCCGCGCCGGGGATTGGCGGCTTTAAGTTAATAGCAAATACCCCTGCCCTGCTTATTGTTATTATTATTACTTACCTGGTTTATATTGGTATCCGCGAAACTAAAAGAGCTACCAACGGCATGGTTATATTAAAAATAGCTATTGTATTAGCCGTTATCGCCATTGGTTTTTTCTACATAACGCCTGCTAACTGGCACCCTTTTATGCCGAATGGCTTTAGTGGGGTGATGAAGGGCGTTTCGGGTGTATTCTTCGCTTATATTGGCTTTGATGCCATATCTACCACGGCAGAGGAATGCGAAAACCCACAGCGGGATCTGCCGCGTGGGATGATCTATTCGTTAATTATTTGTACCGTATTATATGTACTGATTGCCCTTGTATTAACCGGTATGGTGAGTTACAAAGACCTTGCCGTTGGCGATCCATTGGCATTTGTATTTAACAAGGTGCATTTACCCGGTATAGGTGGTGTTATTTCATTTAGCGCGGTTATAGCAACGGCTAGTGTGTTATTGATCTTCCAGCTTGGGCAACCCCGTATTTGGATGAGCATGAGTCGCGATGGTTTATTGCCGAAAGTATTTTCACGCATCCACCCAAAATTCCATACGCCATCATTTGCTACTATTGTTACCGGTTTTGTGGTTGCGATACCTGCATTGTTTATGAACCTTACCGAGGTAACTGATTTAACCAGTATAGGCACCTTATTTGCATTTGTATTGGTTTGCGGCGGTGTGCTGCTTATCCCGCGCGAAGCCGCGGTAGCGGGTAAATTTCATCTGCCATACATCAATGCTAAATTTATAGCACCTGTGCTGTTTATTATTGGTGCTATATTTTTCTGGAAACCGATGATCGGCTTATTTTCAGGCGAGAACGCGCATGAGAATTTTCCATTCTTCCTGTTTATTATTCTGTCGGCTGCACTTACGGTAATGGCCTTCATTAAAAACTTATCGCTAATACCTGTTTTAGGGCTTTTAAGCTGTTTTTATTTAATGACACAGCTTGGGTACGATAACTGGATCCGTTTCCTTGGGTGGCTTGTTATTGGCCTTGTGATATACGTTAGCTATGGCTACACACACAGTTCGTTAGGCAAAACAGCATCGCCCGCGCATAAGTCGTCGTTATGGTTTGGTTTGGTTGGCGGTATATTATCTGTTATAGCCATCAGTATTTTAACGCCTGACCATAGTGCTTTAGCTTTGATATTAGAGGGAATTGTAGCGGGATGCTTAGGCTTTTTGGCAGTGTATCTAATCGTATCATCTTACTTTCTATTAGCAAAAAAGGGGTAAACCCACCACATGAATACAGTAGCGATAATAGGTTATTTAGCAGCCTTCGGCACAACGGTTTCGTTTTTACCACAGGCTGTTAAAACTATTCGTACTAAAGATACCTCGGGCATATCATTACCCATGTACTGTTTTTTTACAGCAGGGACTTTGTTATGGCTGATCTATGGCATAATGGAGCCCAGTTTACCGGTAGCAGTAGCGAATGCCATCACACTTATTTTTGCTACCACGATTTTGATCTATAAGATAAAATACAAGTAAAATAATTGTATTGTTCCGGCTTTTAAATGGATTTCAGAATAAATCCTAATGTCATTTCGGCGAGGGACGATGAGAAATGTTCCCTGAGTATGAGTGTTCGGAAGATTAAAAAGGTGTCATGCTGAGAATCTGTAAGTTGGTTTACGCGTGTACAGATGCTTCGTACCTCAGCATGACAAATCATTTTTTCATAAAAAATTCTTTTCTAAAACTGCGCGGCAAACGAAAGTCCCGGCGTACCATTTTGGTAGGTAGGCATAACCATGGTGCTTTTTCCGTTCTTACCTTTATGTGTAAGCTTGTTGCGTAAATATGGATAAACCAGGTAAGCTGCTTTAGTGGATAACACACCAAAACCGGCACCGGCTACTACATCGCTAAACCAATGGTC
>JABDDX010000147.1:4654-5038 GCA_013287375.1 Bacteroidota bacterium
GTTATACATTCGGAAAATACCGGTTGTAACAGCTACAGAATAGCCAATAACTGTGTATATGGGCGATTTTTCAGAATATTCCTGTGCCAGGAACTCCGCACCCATAAAAGCTACAGAAGTATGGCCGGAAGGGAAAGATAAGTAGTCTGATTTATTAGGACGAAGCCTATGTGTTGTATATTTAGTTACATAACCTGTTACACCTAAAAATACTCCGGAGAGCCCAAGTAAGGCAGTACGGTCAATAAAAGTATTTTTGCCTTCAACACCAATCAAATCAAGCCCGTAAACCATTACAATCGGAGTTACTAAAAAATAGCTTTCAGCTTTTGAGCTGAAGGTTGGATTTGTTTTCTGAATCTCGCCCTCAACATAATAATCTAC
>JABDDX010000148.1 GCA_013287375.1 Bacteroidota bacterium
CTCGTAAACATTGATCAAAGCAAGATGGCACAATACGGCGTTGTTGCAGCCGATGCTAACGCGGTTATTGAAATGGCCATCGGCGGTAAAGCTGTAACCCAAATATATGAGGGCGAAAAGAAATTTGACCTTCGGATACGTTACCCTGAAGATTTCCGTAATAATGAAAATTCAATTGGTGACTTACGTGTGCCAACTTTAAGTGGCAACAATGTTCCACTGCGCGAAATTGCCAGCATCAAAAAAATATCCGGTATAAGTATCATCTATCGCGATAAAAACCAACGGTATGGCGCTATTAAGTTCTCTATCCGTAACCGCGATATGGGTAGCACCATTGCCGAGGCGCAGGCTAAAGTTAATCAACAGATAAAACTGCCAAGAGCATATCATTTGGAGTGGGCGGGTGATTTCGAGAATCAACAGCGTGCCACCAAACGCTTGTCGCAGGTGGTGCCTATAAGTTTGCTTATTATCTTCTTTATCCTGTTTATCCTGTTCGGTACCATAAGGGATTCGCTGTTAGTGCTTAATAATGTGCCATTCGCGATTATGGGCGGTATCCTGGCCTTGCTGATAACGGGGGTTAACTTCAATATATCCGCGGGTATTGGTTTTATAGCGCTCTTTGGTATCTGCGTGCAAAACGGCGTGATACTAATCACCAGGTTTAAAAGCAATGTTAAGGAGCTAAAGCATCATGCTGAATGGAAATCATTCCCGGATGCCTTACGTGCCGGTGTTGAAGACCGCCTGCGCCCAATATTAATGACTGCGATGATGGCTGCTATAGGCTTGTTACCAGCGGCTATGTCACATGGTATAGGTTCTGAGGCTTCTAAGCCGCTGGCAATCGTGGTTATCGGTGGGTTAATTACCAATACAATATTCAATCTTTTCATCTTTCCAATCGTGTTCTACTGGTCATACCGCAAGCGGGTTGAGAGTGGCGATGTGGGAAGACTTTAATGATACATTAATACCCCTTACATTATATTAATCGTTAATAGCAAATGCAGCCCCTCGGCTGCATTTGTTGGTTAAAGGCCTTTTTGTTGAAAGATTCCTTAAGTTGTGCCGCGATTGAACTATTGAGTTAATTTATTTAATAAATGCTTTTGTGAGTTATTTATTTAAGTACCTTTAGTCAATAAAAAACCTAGACAATTCATGAAAACCCAAGCCGACAAAAAAGATCTTTTTGATCGAAATCCAAAATTTTTGGAAACGGATAAAGCTGCAATAAAAGCCATTGTGCAGGCAGCGGTAAATGTTGAACTATTTACCATTCCACTTTACATGACCTCATTGTATTCCATACAGGGAATGCACCAAATTACGGGGCAAAATAACCTTTATCAGGGGCGTTTATGGCCCGGATTAGCGCCAACATTCAGACCTGGAAGCGGATTATCATCCAATATCCCTGAAAATGAAAGGGCATTTAATACCATTTTTAGTGTTTTTATTGAAGAGATGCTGCATTTGCAGTTAGCCTCTAACTTAGCTAACGCGGTTGGTGTTACGCCAGTATTTACGCAAATGTCGCCGGCAAGTGACAATTATGCTTGGAACTGCTATAGCGAAAACTCAACGGTTATACCTAATATAATCGACTTTAAAGATTGTGAACCTGTTTATAATAAAGTTGATTACAGCAAGATACGTGTTAAGCTGGATGAATTGAATTATACACAAAACGATCTCTTTTTGGCTATAGAAGCACCGGAAGAAGAAGCCAGAGCTCGTATTAAAGAAAGTGAGGTGCATAAATATTTCCCGATTGCGCCATTTAAAAACTGGAAAGAAGGTGACGAGTTGCCTATGTTTGGCGGTATAGGCCAAATGTATCAGTGTTTATGGGATTATTTCGATATTACCTATAAAAGTGAAACCGGGAAAGTAACCACGTTGTGGGAAGAAATATATCAACCTGCATCTATACAACAGGATATTTTTAATACGGTATCAAGCGGTCATCCTTATAAGGAGTTTCAGCACATGCAAACTACTGTTGAGGGCTGGCTTCCTGAGGAAGCTAAAAATGTTGTGTTTAAACTGATCTCGGCTATTACCGATCAGGGCGAAGGTGCTGATATTACCAAGAATTTACGCCCATCTTTCGGCTTACAGATGGTTAAACCTGATAACCAGGCAGCGGATGACGCTTTGAAAGCCGATTATCCTTCATTTACAGATAGTGGAAAGCCTGCGCCATCATCTCATGCTTTTGCTCGTTTTAAAAATGGCGAAGAGGATCATTATGAAAGATTTGAGCGAATCCGGGATGATTTGCAGGCCGGCAAAATTGTAACCTGGCCAACCTGGCATAAAACAGTAAGGCCTGGACCCAATAAATGGAAAGCTGAAGATCTTAAAACTGCGGATTACGATAAAAATAAATATCCATTACCATCAGCTGATGATATTGCAGCAGCACTAAACCGCCTTAATGATCCGAGCGGAGTAATGGATATGGCTGATCCTAAACGGGATGCTAATTACAAACAGTTCTGCGAAATTGCTACAGGCGCAATAGCTGGTATTACGACCGTACTTGATAAATATTGGCAAGATAGTACTGTTGGTTTCCCATTCCCGTCAATGGGTGGTTCTGGCGATAGGTTGATGATGTGCTGGGCGGTATTTGGCCAGTTGCCAAATCTTGCGACAGGCGTACAGCCAATAGTAAATGGTTATTTGTACCATGCATGCCAGGGTATGGACTTGAGTGGTAATCCACCTGATAATACCTGTGCATCGGCAGAAATTTATCATAATTGCCGTGGCTCAAACTCATGTAAAGCACAAGGCGGCTGCGGGTTTGTACAGCAGGTTGGCCAGTCAAAATCATGTGGTTCAAGCGTAATGTCTCTGAAAACAGTTGAGAACTTATGCGGCGGACCTGCTCCAAAACCTACAACATCAACTGTTTATAGCGCACCTGCGGATAATGTTTGCGCGAGTTTTGGGGGCTGTGCGGTTCCAATCTCCGCATCACAAATATACCCGGTAATTAGTACAGGGGCAGATAACAAGCCTGTAACATCAGGTATTATGGAGCTTAATGATTTTGTGGGAAGAGCGCATACTATACAAAAACTACCCGGAAATATTGATTTTAAAACAGGTGATATGGTATATGACACAGCTTGGGAGGCATTTACGCAAGTATTGGAAAGCCGCAAGGCACCTGTACCGGCTAAACCCAAAACAAGTGATATCCGTTTGGTTTTTCCACCATCTACCTAATCAATAAATAATGGATACTATCGCTACGAATCGCCTTGGCCTGCCTAATCTGGGCCTTGGAGTTGGTTTACGCAGTAAGCATTACGGTCATCTGATGCAAAACGACCCTGTAGTGGATTGGTTTGAGATCATCAGCGAGAACTATATGAATAATTTTGGCTATGGGAGGCATGTGTTAAGTCACATTGCCTCCATAAGGCCGGTTGTGATGCATGGCGTATCCATGTCTGTTGGTAGCACCGACCCTCTAAACCTCGACTATTTAAAACAGCTTAAACAACTGGCGGATTTTGTTAACCCGGTATGGATCTCAGATCATTTATGCTGGACGGGTGTGGCCAATATAAATACACATGATCTGTTACCGATGCCGTTAACCGTTGAGAGCCTGCATCATGTAGCCGGTAGGGTTAGCCAGATACAAGATATTTTACAACGACCACTTATTTTGGAGAATCCATCAACTTACCTGGAGTTTGAATCATCAACCTTGCATGAATGGGAATTTTTATCAGAATTGGTAAATAAAACAGGTTGCGGTTTGCTGCTCGACGTGAATAACGTATTTGTATCGGGCTTTAATCATGGGTTTGACACTGAGTTTTATATTCGCAATATTCCGCACAAATCAGTAGTGCAAATACACGTCGCGGGCCCTACTGATTGCGACACCTATTTATTAGATACCCACGATCAGCCTGTACCAACACAGGTATGGAAGTTATACCAATTGGCACAGGAGCTTACAGGTGGCGTCTCTACGTTGCTGGAATGGGATGCCAATATCCCTGAATACCCTGAGCTGGTAGCCGAAGTGCAAAAAGCTAAAGAAGTATTAAAAGGGCATTTACCCAATGTGCCCATTTACCGCACATCAGCTGTTGATGTAGTTTCGAACCCGGTTGATCATCAAATGCAGGCAACACATGAGTGAGTTAACCACTCTGCAAAAATGGCTTACCTCGATAATTGTAAGGCCAGGTATGTTGGACGATAAAATTCGATTAGCCGACGAACATTATCAACTCAAAAACGATAAAGTTATTCGTCCGTCGCTTAAACTATCTGCGAAGCAAAAAAATCGAGATCTATTCTAAAGGATATATTCTTCGTTTGCTGGAATGCATGGAGGCCGAATACCCGGCCCTAAACAAACTACTTGGCCAAAACCTATTCCACACGTTTGTAAAAGCATATTTAGTTCAGTTGCCACCAAATTCTCCTGATCTATACAACTTGGGCGAAGCGTTTCCTGCATTTTTAAAGGCATCTCAACCCAAAAAAAATAATTCAGATGCTGATAACCTGATGTATGATCTACCTGTCGACCTGGCGATGTTTGAACGTTGCATCGCGGAAGTTTCAAGAATAGAAGGTCTGGAAAATAAGCTAGAAGAGAATGCCGGTAATCAGATGCCTTACCTGTTTAATACAACAGCAATATACACATCGCCATGCTTAAAACTACTCAATCTGCAATTCCCATTGGTGGGTTTTGTTCAGAATGTTTATAATGAAGTTGAACCCGAAGTTCCGGTTAAGCAGGATAGCTTTATATGCATCTGCCGGAAAAACTACCGGGTTAACTTCCATGAATTAGAGGCCTGGCAATGGCACTTTTTAAATAGCCTTCAAAATGAATCTAACTATATGGCTGCCGTAATAGATACTGCAGCCATATGTAGCATTGCTACCGATACAATAATGGCAGATTTAATATTGTGGATACCCGTTGCTATTAGTTTTGGATATGTTTATCTGA
>JABDDX010000149.1 GCA_013287375.1 Bacteroidota bacterium
CACAAACAATTACACCAGATAAATTCCGTTTTGGAATAGGTGTTGAAGGTGGTATAGCTACCGGAGCAGCGCATGATTATTCGAACCTTGAATTAGGTGGTACAGGAAGGGTACAATATGGTGTATCAAATAATTTAGCTATTACGCTTACATCTGGTTATTATAATTTCTTTGGTAAAACTGAACCAGGGACAGACAGTAAATATCAATCATTAGGCATGGTGCCAATTAAAGCAGGTATAAAAGCTTTCTTTACTCCAAACTTATATTTTGGCGCAGAAGTAGGTGCCGGTATTGAAACTAAAACTTTTTTACCACAAGGTGTAGATGAAAGCTTTGGCGAAAAAGATACAAAACTGATTTTATCACCAGCTATAGGTTATGCCAGCAAACATTATGATGTTGGTGTACGTTACGAAAACTATTCAGGCCAGGGTAATAATTATGGCTTAGTAGCTTTACGTGTAGCTTACGGATTTGGACTATAATTTAAAGAAGTTTATATAAAAGAAAACCCCGGTCAATTTTGACCGGGGTTTTCTTTTTATATATTATATAGATTTTAGGCTATTTCAATTTGCCTAAAGCTGCTTTTATACGTTTAACTGCTTCAGTCAATTTCTCTTCGGATGCAGCGTATGATAAACGTAATGATTTCGGGTCACCAAAAGAATCACCACCTACAGTTGCCACATGGGCTTCTTCCAGCAAGAATATAGCTAGCTCGTCAGAGTCATTAATGGTTTTACCATTATAGCTTTTTCCGAAGAATGAAGTTACATTCGGGAAGAAATAAAATGCGCCATCAGGCAGGTTTACTTTTAATCCTTCAATATCGCTTAATAAGCTGTAAACTAAATCGCGGCGTTTTTTAAATTGCTCACGCATCTGCAAAACAGTTTCTAAACCACCTTCGTAAGCTGCAACACCGGCACGTTGGGTGATTGAGCAAGTACCTGAAGTAATCTGGCCTTGTAATTTATCAAAAGCAGCAGCAGTTTCTTTGCTTGATGCTGAATAACCAATTCTCCAGCCAGTCATGGCGTAAGATTTTGAGAAACCATTTATAATGATAACCCTATCCTTAATGCTATCAAACTGTGCTATAGATTCGTGTTTTTCGCCATAGTTGATGTGCTCATAGATCTCATCAGAAATAATATAGATATGCGGATGTTTTTCAAACACTTTAGCTAAGCCTTCCAGTTCGCTTTTGTTATAAACACTACCGGTTGGGTTGCTTGGCGATGAAAACATGAACAGTTTTGATTTTGGTGTAATTGCCGCTTCTAATTGCTCAGGAGTGATTTTGAAATCCTGCTCAACTGTAGTATCAATAAATACACTTTCGCCTTCAGCAAGTTTTACCACTTCGCTGTATGATACCCAGTAAGGGGTAGGGATGATAACTTCTTCGCCAGGGTTAACTAAACATAATACCGCGTTAGCAATAGCTTGTTTTGCACCTGTTGAAACTACGATCTGACTAAAATCATAATCAAGATTATTTTCGTCCTTCAACTTTTTAACAATAGCCTTTCGTAGCTCAGGGTAACCCGCTACAGGTGTATAATAGGTGTAGTTTTCATCCATCGCCTTTTTAGCAGCATCTTTAATATGCTCAGGTGTGTGAAAATCCGGTTCGCCAAAACTTAGGCTGATTACGTCTACGCCCTTGGCAGCAAGCTCACGGCCCATTTTGGCCATTTTAATTGTTGCCGACTCAGACAAGTTGTTGATCCTGTTACTTAGTGCACTCATGTTTTTTTGTTCTTAATGCGGCAAATATATAAAAACTCGTAAGTCTTTGACCTGATGTGTTAAGTCAATATGAATTTTTACAGATAATTAAATATGGTTAACTTAACACTTGTAAGTTTCGAGTTTAAGCCGAAATAATACAGTTGTTATTTATAAATTTGGCAATAAATTACAACGCTTTGCGCGAACAAAAAAAGATCATACTATTTTCGCTCGTCACCGGTATCATACTGATGACGGCCAAATTCGGGGCATATTTTCTAACCTCATCCAATTTTGTACTTACCGATGCTGCCGAGAGCATTGTAAATGTACTTGCAAGTTCGTTCGCGTTTTTCAGTATCTACCTGGCATCCCAGCCCAGGGATGAAAACCACCCTTACGGGCATGGTAAGGTTGAATACTTTTCTGTTTTTATTGAAGGCGCGTTAATTGGTATTGCAGGTGTTATTATCATCGTAAAATCTGTTTACGGGATATTTTATCCAAATGCTATACATGATTTATTAGTTGGTGCTATTATTATCGGCGCAACAGGTGTGGTTAACGGTGGCTTAGGTTATTATATGATAGGGAAAGGAAAGTCTATACCATCTATAACTATTGAAGCAGATGGGCGCCACCTGATAACCGATATGATAACCAGTTTAGGTTTGGTTATTGGCCTGCTCTTAATCTATTTTACTAAGATAGTATTGCTGGATAGCTTGCTATCTATTTTGGTGGCTTTATATATAGTGTTTACAGGGTATAAATTGGTAAGAAGGTCTGTTGCGGGTTTAATGGATGAAGCTGATTTTGATGTAGTAACAGAAATAGTAAAGGTATTGGATGAAGAGCGCCGAGATGAATGGATAGATCTGCATAATTTCAGAGCGCAAAAATATGGTAATGATTTGCACATAGATTGCCACATGACGCTGCCAAACTATTTGGATTTAAATAGAGTGCATACTGAGGTATCGTTAGTTGATAAACTGGTGAACAGCAGGATTACTAAAACAGAGTTATTTATACATGCTGACCCATGTTTACCTAATTGCTGTTATTATTGTAGCATGCCTAATTGCCCAATACGGTCAGAAGCGCAAACGACCCGGATACCGTGGACAATGGATAAAGTTATCCGAAACAAAAAACATTTTGAAGATTAATGTATCAATTTAATGTACGTGTATATGGCCTGCTAATTAACGAACGCCAAGAGATCTTGGTGAGCGATGAGCAGGAGTACGGCATGCAATTTACCAAATTTCCTGGTGGGGGATTAGAGTATGGCGAAGGGTTAACCGACGGCCTGAAACGGGAATTTGTTGAAGAATGTAATGCTGAGATAGAGGTTATCAGTCATTTTTATACGACTGATTTTTTTGTGAAGTCGGCATTTAATGATTCGCAAATTATTAGTGTTTATTATTTGGTTAAAAATATCAATGCCCTGGATTTAAACTTTAAAACTAAGGTTTTTGATTTTGATGGCGAAGGAGATGTGTTGCAAGCATTTCGTTGGGTAAAGTTAAACGAATTGAGAGAAGATGATTTTACCTTCCCGATAGACCAATACGTCGCAGGGCTTTTAATAAAGAATTTATGAGTTTAGCTGAAAGAGATTTAGCGGTTATATGGCATCCCTATACGCAGATGAAAACCGCGCAAAAACCAATACCTATAGTAAGAGGCGAAGGTGCTTGTTTGTACGACGAGGAAGGAAAAAAATATATTGACGCGGTGTCATCCTGGTGGGTTAATATTCATGGGCATGCTAATAAATACATTGCCCAAAAAGTAGCGGAGCAGCTATTAAAGTTGGAGCATGTAATCTTCGCGGGATTTACACATCCCACGGCAGTTGAATTGGCGGAACGGTTACTTGAAATATTACCATCGAACCAAAAAAAAGCATTTTACTCTGATAATGGTTCAACAGCCATTGAGGTTGCTATTAAGATGTGCCTGCAATACTGGAATAATCAGGGCAAACCACGCACAAAAATGCTGGCATTTAAAAATGCCTATCATGGCGATACCTTTGGGGCGATGGCGGTAAGCGGCCGTAGCGCTTTTACAGCGGCATTTGATTCATTATTGTTTGAGGTTGAATTTGTTGATCTGCCTGATAGGTCGAATGTTGAAAGTCTCAAATCTCAAATCTCAAATCTCAAATCTGATCTGGCTTGTTTCATATTTGAACCATTGATTCAGGGAACGGCGGGGATGGTAATGTATGAAGCTGAATATCTGGATGAATTGCTTAAACATTGCAGCGATGAGGGCGTATTAACCATTGCTGATGAAGTATTCACCGGGTTTGGGCGCACAGGTAAGTTATTTGCCTGCGATTATTTAAACCAGCAGCCAGATATTATGTGTTTTTCGAAAGGGTTAACGGGCGGAACCATGGCTTTGGGTTTAACCACCTGTACGCAACAAATTTATGATGCTTTTTTGTCGGACGATAAGCTGAAAACTCTTTTTCACGGTCACTCTTATACTGCAAACCCTGTTGCCTGTTCGGCAGCATTGGCAAGTTTGGATATAACATTGCAGGATGCTACCATGCTGAATATCCAACGGATTGGGGCTCTGCATAAAAAATTCGCCTCAAGAGTAAAGGATCATCCTAAAATAAGAACCATCCGCCAAACAGGTACTATTATAGCTATGGAATGGGAAATAGGCGATAATACATCGTATTTTAGTTCGCTGCGCGATAAGCTTTACCAGTACTTTTTAAACGCAGGTATAATTATGCGGCCATTGGGTAACATCATTTATATTTTACCCCCGTATTGCATTACCGATGATGAGCTGAACTATATTTACGGCAAAATTGAACAAGCGCTGGAGGAAATCTAAAAAATGGAACTATCTACTATACTACCTAATATTATTGCCGATAAACAGTTACACGCCCGCTGGTTGAATACGCTATCGCTAATGGAAAATACAGGTGCGAGGAAAATTTCGGCTAGTGAAGATCCGATTACTGTGACCTATATTATTTTAAAGCATGCGGCTGAAGAGCATCGCCATGCATTCTACCTGAAAAAGCAAATAGAAAAAACGGAAGACGGACTATGCCCAACTTACGCGGGTGAGTATTTATTAGCCCCGGCATACAGCAAATATTATTTGAACCAATTGGATATTGATGTTTGTCGTTATTTAAAATCAGAACTTAAGTTAAGCGGCCGTGAACT
>JABDDX010000150.1 GCA_013287375.1 Bacteroidota bacterium
CTATTACACTCATTCCTTTATTCGCGCGGCAACCGCTGAATGTGCGACCATTTTTAAGATCAATAGCCAGACCTGTGGGGCCACCACCTGGGGCCAATGGATAATTGGCGGTTACTTTTAGGCTTTTTACATCGATAACATTTAAACTGTTTTTGTCTTCGAGGTTATTGTAGATTTTTCCTTTACCATCTGATACCGCGAATTCCGGGCCACCGCCCAGGTCAACAGTACCTACTTGTTTTAAAGTGTTAGGGTCAACAACTGATGAGCTGTTGCTGTCGCCATTAAAACTAAAAACACGGTCGCTGTATGGCTCGTAAATAATACAATCCGGGTCTTTGCCGTCAATAGGTACCGTTGCAATAGTTGCCAATGTTTTCAGGTCGAACACTACGATGGCATTCGCTTTTCCATCGCTGATGAACCCGCGATTCGCTTTGTTATCTATGGCGATACCGTGGATGCCAGTCAAGTTGCTGATCATGCCAACAGGTTGTTCTGTTTTTAGATCGACAACGTTTACAGCATTACCATGCGATACATACAAACGATCATTCACCTTATCAATCGACATATAATCCCAGCCGCCATCTCCAGGCAGGGCAATGGATTTTTCAAAAGTATAAGTTTGGGCGCGGGATGCCAATGGCATTAAGCCGATTACAAAAAGGGGTACTAAAAATATTTTTTTCATAATATTAGGTGCAGTTATATAAATTATAAATGTCAGGTTTAATTCTGAAGAGAGTTTGTAGTTTATGGGTTTTGCACAATTGTAGTATCAGGATTAACAAATCCATTACGATACAGAATGCGCATCATACTTGGTAAAACAATAAGTAGTAATGGTAATGCCGCTAAAAAGCCGCCAATAACCGCGATAGCTAAAGGTTGATGCAATTGCGCGCCTGCACCTATGCCTAAAGCAAGTGGCATTAAAGCTATAATTGCGCCCAAAGCAGTCATTAATTTTGGCCTTAAACGGGTTGATATGGAGTAGATGATGGCTTCATCAACCGTACTTTCCAAAGCGCTTTGTTTAAATTGCAGGAATGTGAAAATGGAGTTTTCGCCTATGATACCCACAATCATGATGAGACCGGTATAACTGCCTACATTCAATGGTGTATTGGTGATAAATAGGGCCAATAATCCGCCTGCTGCGCCCAATATGGATATGATCAATATGAGTAATGCTATACGGAATTGCTTGAACAGGAATATTATCACCGCGAAAACCAATAGACAAGCGGCTATTAATATGTTTAAAAGCTCTTTAAAGGTTTGTTGCTGCTGGGCATAATCGCCACCATATTCAATGTGATAGCCTTCGGGTAGCACAACTTTTTGGGCGATGCTGCTTTTTATACCTTTTATTACTGTACCCAAATCGGTGTTTTCCATGCGGGCGGTAATTATTCCCATGGATTGCAAGTTTTCGCGATTAATTTCCGCGCTGCCTGAATCAATAGAAACGGTGGCTACCTGGCTAATGGGTATCAGTTGACCTTTTGCTAAAAAGATGTTCATCTTTTTTACATCATTTATAGTCAATGACCGGCTGCCCGGGTAAACCATGCGGATAGGCGATAATTGCTGTTTTTCAATCATACTGCCAACTACATTACCCTCCAGTGCCACTTGTGTTTGTGACTGCAACTCCAGCGGACTGATATTATATTGTGCTAGTTGGTTAAAATCAGGAATTATAGAAATAGATGGGCCTGCGATAACTATCCCGTCGAATACATCCGCGGTTCCTTTTACGGTGCTTACGGCGGCGGCTATTTGTTTGGATAGCTGTTGCAGTTTCTGGTTATCATCGCCATAAACCTTTATTTCAATAGGCTGTGCCGATTCCATCAGATCACCGAGCATGTCGGTGATAACCTGGCCAAAATCGATGGTTAACTCGGGTTGAGTGGAGGCGATCCTGGCGCGGAGATCGCTGATTACTTCTTCGGTAGTTTGCTTGTGATTCTTTTTAAGTTGGATGAGGTAATCACCGGTATTGGGTTCTGTAATAAAAAAACCCATTTGTGTACCGGTACGACGCGAGTAGGCCTCTACGTCAGGTTCTTTTATGATTATTTTTTCTACCTCACGTAAAATGCGGTCGGTTTCTTCGAGGGAAGTTCCCGGTGGTGAAGTATAATCTAGAACAATACTGCCCTCGTCCATGTCGGGTAAAAAGCCTGTTTTTAGTAATGATGGTACAACCACTAAAATCAAAACTAAACCGGCCACAATAAGCAATGCCAACCACGGGCGAAGTATAAAGTACGATACCCATTTCTGACTTTTTACATGTTCGGCTTTGTGCTTTTTGTGTTTAAACGCATCTGAGGGTTTATGTCGCGTTAGCAACAAATAAATAACAGGCAGACCTATCCAGGTAACAAAAAAGGAGCATACCAATGTGATGATCATGGTGTTGGTAAGCACGCTGAAATAAGCGCCGGCAACACCCGTCATGAACAGGAATGGTATAAATATTACAATAGTGCTTATTGACGAGCCAACCATCGCCGGGAAAAGATAATCGATGGCTTTTTTTAGTAGGTTGCGGGTAAGTTCATTCGGGTATTCCTCGTGCATGCGGTGGATTTGCTCAACCACTACAATAGCATCATCAATAATTAAACCGATTGATGCGGCAAGCGCACCCAAAGTCATGATGTTGAAGGTGTAGCCGAAAGCACATAATACTATCAGCGTAAGCCCAAGTGTAACCGGTATGGTTATTAAAATAGTAAAGCTTGCTTTTGCCGAGCGAAGAAAGATGATCGCGACAATAATGGCTAAGAGTAAACCAATCCATAAACTATCGCTTACGCTTTTAACGGCATCGTTTACAAAATCGGCTTGTACGTAGTAGGGTTTAATGGTAACATCAGGCGGTAATATCTTCTTGAGATCCTCAACCTTTTGGTCCATATCTGCCGAAACCGATATCAGGTTAGCATTGGGTTGTTTTATTACTGCAACCAGTACCCCGGCATGGCCATTAGCGTTTATCTTGGTATAGTCTACCCCTTCACTGATCTGCACATTGGCTACATCTTTTAGCTGGATAATGCGTTTACGATCATTACTGATCACCATGTTTTCCAGTTCTTCTTTTGTACCGATGGTAGCATCGGTTATGGTGAGATACATCCGTTTGTAATCAGATAGATAGCCACCCGATTTTACGAAATTTGTTTGGGCAAGCGCGGCACTAATAATGTCGGGGGTTATACCCAATGAGCTCATTTTTTGCGCGTTGAGGGTTAGCCAATATTCTTTAACCTTTCCTCCAATAACCCTTATCTCAGATACCCCGTCAACTTGTGACAGAAATGGCTTAACGGTGTAAGTAGCCAATTCCTGTAGTTCAATTGGTGAGCGGTTGTGGCTCTCTAAAGTATAGCCACTTACCGGTAGGATAGATGGGTTCATCTTTTCCACTGTGATGTTTACATCAGCCGGTAAATTATTTTTTATTTGGTCGATGCTGGATTGGATACGTTGCTGGCTCAGATCAATATCTGCGCCCCAGTTCATATACGCGGATATTTCACAACTACCGCGACTGGTTGTGCTGCGTACGGTTTGCAAATCGGGGACCTGCTTAATTACATTCTCTAGCGGTTTGGTTACCGTAAGCATCATTTTGTTTACGGGTTGCAGGCCCTCATCAGCAATGATCTTTATTTTAGGAAAGGTTACATCAGGAAATAAGGAAGTTTGCAATTTTGAATAAGCATACATCCCGCCCAAAAGCGTAAGAAATAAAACCAGCGCTATTGGTTTTTTGTGCGATATGAAGTAATCTCTGACAGGTACCATTATTGCGCAATTTTAACTTTAGCGGTATCTGTTAAGCCATAATTCCCTGTTACTACTATGCGGTCGTCCTTTGAGAATTTAGGGGAGATGATTTGAATGCGATCGCCAACTTCTAAGCCGGTTTTTACGGGAACTTTAACAGCAGTAGTTGAGTTAATCAATTTCATTACCCAGAATTCGGTTTGGGTATCATTACTCAGAACGGCAGATTTTGGCAGCGATGCAGCGTTTTGTATCTGCATACGTACAACCCTTGCTTTGGCTACTAAGTTTTCGGGGATTTGCTTATCGCTATTTATTTTGATCACTACACCTTGTGTTTGCGATGCCGTATCTACCGCAGGCATAAATGAAGTTACTTTACCATCTATCTTTTCGCCACCGGGCAGGGTAAGTTGCACGGCCTGGTTTAGTTTTACTGTAGCCCGCATTTCGTAAGGCAACTGCATGATGAACGCGAAACTGCTGCGATCGCTTATCACCGCTAATTGCTCGCCATCCTGCACATAATCGCCAACCTGGTGATTTAGTTGGGTAACGTAACCATGCATAGGTGCTTTAATTTTGTTTACGCCGGAAAATTTGAAGGTGGTATCCAACACATTTACACTGTTACCAATGCTCATGGCCTCCTTGG
Source organism: Bacteroidota bacterium (assembly GCA_013287375.1). GTDB lineage: Bacteria > Bacteroidota > Bacteroidia > Sphingobacteriales > Sphingobacteriaceae > Mucilaginibacter. The sequence goes on from JABDDX010000150.1 coordinate 4,469, forward strand.
TTTTTACCGTAAAAACAGTCTCGCCCTTATCAACAAAATGCCCTATCTGTGTATTTACCTTGGTGATGTAGCCGTTGGTGTTTGATTTTACATAGTTTTTTTGCTGAAAAGCAGATGAAGCATTCAGCATAGTATAATCAACCAAATCGCTGTCGCTAACGCCGGTAACAGTAACGGATACCTGCGCGTTTACGGCTTTATCGTCACCGCTATCATCGCTGCTTTTGCTTCCGCAGGAGGATAGTAGTGCCACAGCCACCATCAGCATAAAAGCAGGCTGTTTTAAAATATATTTTATGTGGGATGTCTTCATGTTATTTATTCCAATAATTCAACTGGTTTATCAATTGCAGTCTGCTGATAACGGTTTGGGTCATCAGGTTTTTTATGGTCAGATAGTTATTTATGGCCAACACCAGGTCGGAAATATGTAGATCGCCGGTTTGCATCAGCTGCATATCTACCTTAATTAAACTCTCGGTGTA
>JABDDX010000151.1 GCA_013287375.1 Bacteroidota bacterium
ATTCATGAAGGTTACATAGCTTTGTGCAGCGGTTGGCTGCATCGGGAAGTATTCGTCCAGGTTAAAGGTGATCACGTTGGCAAAGCTCAGGCCATCCTCTTTGTGCAGGCGTACCAGCTCGGCATATACGTTAATGGGGGTTACACCGGTGGCTAAACCCAGTACCGCTTTTTCACCCTTAGCGCTTTTTTTGCGGATCAGGTTTGCGATGCGTTGCGCTACCGCCAGGGATGCTACCTTCTGGTTGGGATATACGGTTACTGGTAATTTTTCATACCTGGTTTCTTCCAATAAATTTAAACGAGCCATGTTGTGAAATGTATTTGTGTATAAATATATAATTAAATGAAAAGATAGTCCAAAAAAAATCCCCGCATACGCGAGGATTTCAATCAACCTAAATTAACCCTATTAACTTACGATACCGGATACCCTATGTTAATAATATGTTGTATAAAATATCCGCACTTTAATGCTGCTTTAACAGATAGCTATTGTTGTAATTATTATATACCTGTTAATCTTTTTGTTACAATGAATTTGGTGATAATTGCCTTATGCATTGTTGTATAAAGTAGCTATAACAAACTTAACTAAATATTTTTAGAACTCAAAGTACTTTTTAATATTTTTTAATAAGTTAAGGTTGATGTTAAGATTGTGTTAAAAAGAAATCCTGTTAATGAGGTAAAAAAGTCCCCGCTCAGGCGGGGACCTCAATCAACTTAAATTTACCCTATTATTGTACATCCCACCATACATGGCCTGTCATAGTGTCTCCACCCGGAACAGCATTATGAGCGGCAGTGTAGTTTACAGGATTGTTAGTCGCTTCAACCAAAGGGTATGGAAAGCGGCGTGGAATAGTGCCGCCGGTTGCATTACCAGGATAATTAATCGGTGTAAGTGCAGGATAACCTGTTCTTCTCCAGTTTGACCATGACTCGTAAAAATCCATCATGGTGTTGGTTAATATCCAGTATTGGGTATTTATCATACTTAGCCCGGTGTTGCCGGCTACATATGGATGAGCGGTAAGATAAGCAGTGATTGATGCTCCGGGTACAGCTGTTGCCCCAGATCCATATTCACTTAAATATGTCATCGCAGCGGTAACACCATTGGTGTAATGTGAAGCAGCGCTGCCTCCAATGCCAAATCTTTCAGCTGCATCTGCCCATAAAAGTTCGGTCTCACCATAGGTAAGTATAAATGTTGGAGTACCCATCTGTGTCATTGAGAACGGTACTGAAGAGTAATCACCAACGGTTGTAAAACCAGGTGCGTTACCCAATGTAGTAGCACCACCATTAAGGTCATAACCATTTGGCTGGCCTTTTTGATCAGCAGGGGTAGTATCGCCGCTGGCAGGAGTGCCTATTGTGTAGTTGGTAACCGATATGATTGGTAAACGAGGATCCGGAACGGCTTCAATAGGGTCAGTTAATTTTGTTTTGCCTTGCAGTAAAAAGATAAAAGTCTGGCTCCATTTCACGTACTGGTTTTCCGGGCCACCTTGCAGTACCTGGCTAACACGGTTAACCGTAGGGCGGCCACCATTTGCATCATGTACAAAAAAAGCATCATCAGCATTGCTTGCAAAAGTTTTGCCAACTAATGATGTTATAACTGTTTTAGCAGTAGCCGGATCAACTTTACTTAAACGCATAGCAACGCGTAGTAATAAGCTGTTACCGAATTTTTGCCATTCAGCTATGTTTCCATGGTAAAAAGCATCGCCAGTAGGTATATCACCCGAAGGGTTTAACTTTGAGGTAGCATCCTGCAATTCAGAAATTAAATTGGTGTATATGGCCTGTTGTTTATCATATACCGGGAATAATATTTTGTCGTAATATCCTACGCCTGCTTGTGAGTAAGGAACATCACCATAAAGGTCGGTTATACGTTCAAATATCAGGGCTTTCATGATACGGCCAATTTGGTGCAAGTTGTTATACTGCGGCTCAGTTGCTGTAGTAGTAACCATATCAACAATTGGCTTTACCTGCTCGGAGTAGGCACCATCGGCACCGTTATCACTTTGCCAGTAAGCAGCAAGATATTCGGGGTTTGATTGATATTTATCACCGGCCCAGTAACCAATAGCTGTTGCAAAGCCTTGCATAAAGGTTGAGCAATAGATTAAATCGGCACGCCATGTATCATAGCTAAAATCCTGACTGCCTGTATAATCAAGCTGGGCAGTGGTTAGCAGGTAATTAGGATCAAAGTTAGTGGCGCTAAACGCAGTAGGATCCGTATTTAACTTTTCAAAATTTTTGGTACAGCTTGTTGACAGGAATAAACCTGTGGCTAGCAGTGTACTATATATAATTAAGATTAATCGTTAATATCATTAAAATTTAACATTCAGGTTTAATCCATAAGTCCTGGTAGTTGGTACACCACCCAATTCTAAACCTTGCGAATATGTGCCGTAGCTTGCTTCTGGGTCAATATCAGTTGTTCTCTTCATGATATAGAATAAGTTACGTGCAACAAAACTTAAATTAGCACTTTGTATAACTTTACTCAATCCTAAGGCAACTGTTGGAATATTATAGCCTAATGTTATCTGGCGGAATTTGATAAAGCTTGCGTTTTGAACAAATAAGCCTGAAACGTTATTGCCTAAAGTAGTGTAATAGTTTTCAGCTGTTGTAGGAGTTGAAGTGCCATTTGGAAAGCCTGTTTCGCGGCCAGGTAAAGTTGATTTGGTTAAACCATCTTCGTAAGCATAATATTCGTCGCCGGCGAATACGTGGCCACCGAATTTACCATCAATAAGGAATGAAAATGTAACGTGACCAAAAGTAAAATCGTTACTAAAACCAGCGCCCCATGGGCCATAAGCAGATCCGTATTGTTTTAAAGCGCCTTGCATTGGTACTCCGTTTGCATCAAGCTTTAATGATCCATCAGCATTGCGGGCATAATCAAAGGCCTGAATCTGATCGGCTGCTTTTCCAATTATGTCAACTGTAGAAGCAAGACCTGTACGTGAATAAGCAACTGGCAATGAACTTTGGCCGGCAGCTAAAGCTAAAACTGTATTGGCATTATATGAGCCATTGATTGATGTATTCCAGGTGAAGTTTTTCTCTTTTACCGGAGCACCGCTTACCAGGAATTCCCAACCTCTGTTTCTGATTTTACCAATGTTTAATACTGCACCTTCGTAACCTGAAGTGATTGATGCAGGAGCCGGTACGATTTCATTTTTTGAATTTTTGTTGTACCAGGTTACATCAAAATTTAACCGGTTATTTAAGGTGTGTATTTCAGTACCTATTTCAATTTCTTCGGCATTTGATGGTTTAAGTGATGCGTTAGGAGTTGAAGTATTGGTAATAGTACCTAAAGGCATCCCATTTGATTGTGTTGATTGAAGAGCATAGTTAAGTAATGTTTGGTATGGATTAGTTGTTCCGCCTACGTTGGCCCAACCAGCTCTTATTTTTCCAAAGTCCATCCAGCTTGGTTTAACCAGTTCACTAAATACGAATGAACCATCTATTGAAGGGTAAACGATGTTCAGCTTATTATTTGGATCTGCAGATGATGCAAGCTGCGAAAACCAGTCTGAACGCACACTTCCGTTAAGGTATAGATATGATTTATAGGCTAATTCCAATGTTCCGTATAATGAATTTACTTGTGAGTTGTAATCACCATAGGCAATTGATTTTGAAGACAAGTTGTTAATAGTGTATACGTAAGGAATTACAAACCCAACACCTGCTTCTGTAGTTGATTCAGTTTTTGATTTCTCAATGTTTCCACCAACATTAGGTGTTATAGTAAAATCAGGAGTTGCTTTAAATGCTTTACCAATCAGGAAATCGGTATTTAACTCAGAAACAGTTGCGTAAGTTTCGGCTAAATTTTGGTTTGCCTGTGCGTAGTAACCGGTACCGTTAGGAACTATATCAGTATAGCGTTGTGTATAATAATCCTGACCAATACGTACCTGTGCAAACAAGCCATCGTCAAAGGTATAACGCGCGCTTGCTGATGCAATGTTACGGTTACGGCTGCTGTTATTAACAAATTTATCAGCAGCAAACCATGGGTTGGTAGCATAAGTATTATTAGCAAATAAAAGCTCGTTACCTACAGCTGCAAGTGACGGTATACCAGTATATCCGTTTGCAAGGTTAGCGGAGGTTATAGTACCGCTGCTTGAAGGGTTTAACGTATTTACATTTAAGCTGGTTGGTAAAAATAATACCTGGTAGTTTGCATTGCCTGCACCATCACCTAAAATTGGGCGGTTTTGCGCAGCATCACTAGTGTAGTTTAAGTGGGCATCAATCATTAACCTTTTAACCGGGCTAAAATTGCCTGAAAAGTTAAAGCTTTTTCTGTCGTAACCTGAGTTAGGCACTATTGAATTATCGTGAAGGTCACTTGCGGATAAGCGAATTGCTGCCAGGTCATAAGCTTTGCTAAATGAAACAGTATTTGTAAATGCCCCACCCGTGCGATAGAACTCGTCAAAGTTATCAGTTTGCGCAACATAAGGACGAGAAACACCGTCGAATTGAACTACAGATGATCCATCTAATTTAGCACCCCAGCTATCATTACCGGCACTAAATGCGGCCGCAGCGCTTGTTGGTTTTAGGCCTTCAGCACCATTACCGTATTGATACTGGTAATCTGTTGGATTAACAGCTTTTTCAAATTCATAGTTTGATGTGTACTCAACGGTACCTTTGCTGTTACCGCTTTTGGTAGTAATCAATACAACACCATATTTAGCGTTGTGGCCATAAAGCGCAGCAGCAGCGGCTCCTTTTAATATCGATATGCTTTCGATATCATCAGGGTTGATATTGCCGATCCCATCACCTTGATCTGGTGAGTTA
>JABDDX010000152.1:0-4624 GCA_013287375.1 Bacteroidota bacterium
ACCAACGTAAGGTAACACTCGTAATAGTAGATGACCATCCCATTGTTATCCAGGGTTTAAAAACATTACTGGCAGATGAAAAACGGATTGAGATTACCGGCAGCTTTACCAACGGATCCGCTATTATTCCCTTTTTACGGGAGCATCAGGTAGATGTAGTTTTATTAGACATTATGCTTCCTGATATGAATGGGGTGGAGTTGTGCAGAGAAATAAAGATAATTTCTCCCGGTACTTGCGTATTAGCACTAAGCAATCATACTGAACGAAGCCTTATTATGCAAATTTTACAAAACGGTGCCGGAGGTTATCTGCTAAAAAATGCGTCTATAGAGGAGTTAATATCATGTATTAACAAAGCCTTGAACGGTGAAGTTGCCTTTAGCAAAGAAGTAGAAGATATTATTATGCGCCCCTCATTGAACGATCTCAAAGGAAGGCCTCAGTTGACTAAAAGAGAAAAGCAAATATTACAACTCATTTCTGAAGGCAAAACAACGGCTATAATGGCCGAAGAGCTTTTTATAAGCCATTTTACTGTAGAAACCCACCGCAGAAATCTAATACAGAAATTTGAAGTAAACAATGCAGCTGAATTGATTAAGATAGCCATACAACAGCAATTATTAACATAAATATTGCGAATGGTATTACTTATAAGGGAGGCTTATCTTGTTGGAGAAATAATCATGTGAAATGGCCTCCAACTGATCCAAAATGGTGATATAAAGGTCAGTCATCCCGTTCCTGTCTTTTAATAACAAAACCTTCCAATATCCGCCTTGTTTATTAAATATGAACCCGTAACTCCGAGAAGATTCAGTTGTTCGATCGATGCTTTTTTGAAGAAAGTCCCGTTCGGATTACACTTGGTAACGCTTTTTGACGATCTGAAAGAATGTAAGAGTGTCCTTATCACCATGTTCAATTCGTGAACATGACTTATTACCACGTTTTTTAATTTCACGTATTAACAAGTGTCCAATATTCCGTTGGTCCCTTAAATTTCCAATTCATGGGGCGGAGCGATATCCCAATTATAGCTATTTATTGCAGTATGAATATCAGGCCAAGTGCTGTGAGTACCTTAACCTGACGTATGTTTTTGAAGAGAAGCTGATCGAAACAAGATCGGCCTGCATGCAGTTTTTATAATTCAAAATTCTGCTGATAGCATTTTTTGATTGCTATTAATTAATTGACTGAACGTTCAATTAATTTAATAATTATAACCTAATATATAATTAACAAGATATCAGGATATTGCTCCCGTTATTCACAAGAGCAGATGCAATCAGCATATTTAAAGTTTCCAGTAACAAGTGCAATTACATCTTTCCAAATGGGTTGCTACAAATCGATTATATCCTGATTTCAGATGAGCAATTAACCGGATCCACTAACATTAAATCAAAAAAAAATGATAAACAAAAGCTAGAATACAGGCTGGTTCTCAAAAAAAAACCGGGTAGTGAGTCGAAGCACATCCCGGCAATAATTTGAGTAACCGTTCCCAATAAATTTAGGGATAAATAATTTGGAATAATTAAATAGAATCCTAACTCAAATCTTACAAATGTAATGAATTTTACTATTTTTTTTAGAGCGGTACTCCATGTGCCGTTTAATTTGCAACAGGCCCTTACCCGCCTGAGGAAAGTTATTAGCCGTAACCCCATATTTTTAAAAAGCGTAGTTATGCGGATAAATGTAACAGCGTTGATAACTGCGATTACTTTAACGCAAGCCAGTGCTGCCGTGTATGCTCACAAAATTTCTTCAGTTGAAAGAAGCGTTACAATAAACTTAAATAATTCATTTACCATAAATGGTAAGGTTTCAGATGAAAAAGGCCAAGCTTTGCCGGGCGTTTCGGTTAAGGTTAAAGGAACCTCAAAAGGTACGATAACCGATGTAGCGGGAAATTATAATATCAAGGCAGACAATGGTGATGTCCTGGTTTTTTCGTTCATAGGTTTTGTTTCACAGGAAGTAACAGTGGGTCAAACGACAAACTACAATATCCAGCTGAAGGAAGATCCAAAGGCGTTGACCGATGTTGTGGTAACGGCGCTAAATATAAAGAAGGAAAAGAAATCGCTTACCTATGCATTGCAAGTGGTGGATGGGGAGATACTGGAAAAAGTAAAGACACCTACTGCAATAGGTGGCTTGGTAGGTCAGGTGGCAGGTTTGGATATACAAACCACTTCGAGCTTTTTTGAAAATCCGGGAATTGTACTGCGGGGGCAAACGCCGCTTATTGTTATAGATGGTATACCCGATCCTACTGCAGATCCCTATAAAATAAATGCGGACGACATTGAAAGCATTACCGTGTTAAAAGGGGCGGCCGGAGCAGCACTTTATGGTTCAATTGGTATAAATGGTGCGATTTTATACACTACAAAAAGAGGCAAAAAAGGAGTAACAGATGTAGAATTGAACTCTTCTACCATGTTTCAAACAAGCTTCTTAGCGGCACCTAAAGTACAAACTCAATATGGGGATGGTAATAATGGGGTGTATTCTTATCAAGATGGTAGTGGAGATGGACTAGAAGGCGGAGGTTGGGTTTGGGGGCCAGCTCTAAACCAAAAAGACCCTAATACTGCCAGCGGTTATTTAGAACTGCCACAGTTTAACAGCCCCTATAACCCGAATGTAACGTATACTTATGATTTGGGCAATGGCACAACAGCTACCAGTCATTACAAGCCTCTTCCATGGATATCAAGGGGGGCGAATAATGTCGATAATTTTTTCCAGACAGGTGTTATGTCAAACACTAGTGTTGCAGTAACTACCAGCGGAGACAAAGGGTTTTTTAGAGTTTCGTTCGCAAACAACTATCAAAAGGGAGTTGAACCCAATACGAGTTTAAATAATTCGTCATTCTCTATTGCCGGCAACTACAACCTTAGCTCTAAACTAACCCTTGATGGGCGGATAAGTTACAACAGGCAATACAGTGACAACATTCCATCAACCGGCTACGGTCAAGGTAGTTTACTTTACAATGTTGCATTGTGGTTGGGTGCCGATGTTGATATACGTGACCTTAAAAATTACTGGGCACCAGGTGAAGTGGGATTGCAACAATCTTACTACAACCTGTCTTATTACAACAATCCTTATTTTCTTGCCTATCAGCAGTTAAATGGATATCATTCGGATAAAACATTTGGCAACTTATCGCTTAATTATCAATTTTCTAAAGAGCTATCTCTTAAGCTACGTTCAGGGTTCAACGCAAATTCTGTAAATGAGGACGAAAATTATCCATATAGCTTAATAGGTGGTAACCCTGATGGTAACTTCTCAACCTCTGATGCTACTCATTTTGATATTACTACCGATCTGATCTTAAGCTATAAGCATAAGTTCAGCGATAATTTTAACTTGTCGGCACTTGCCGGCGCTTCCAGCTTTTTTGTTGAAGATAAAGGCTTAAGCGCCTCAACTGATGGGCTTAGCATCCCAGGTCAGTATTATCTGAGTAATTCCATAAATCCAATAACAGGATCAAACTACTTACAACAAAGACAGATAAACAGTTTATATGCTGATCTTGACCTGGAGTTTTATCACTTTATTTATGTTTCCGGTACTGCACGAAGAGACCAGACATCTACATTGCCCCTTGCAAATAATGCCTTTATTTACCCATCAGTGGGTGTTTCGGCCGTATTGTCCGAAGCATTTAAACTACCGGACGTTATCTCATTTTTAAAGGTGCGCTCTACCTGGGCACAGGTAAATAGTGGTGCAATCAGCCCTGCTAATCCTTACAATCCTTATGCAAGCATCAACACATACAATAATGCCAATAAGTTTAACGGTGTATCGTCACTTAGCTATCCAAGTAGCTATGATACCCCTAATCTTATACCCAATACGGTGCAGTCATGGGAGTCTGGGTTAGCATTAGGCCTGTTCAAAAACAGATTAAACGCAGATGTTACCTATTTTAGAAATCTGGAATCTAACAACTTTCAAAACATTACACCTTCCCAGGCAAGCGGATACTCCAGTCTGCTTGTAAATGCCAACGAATTTTTAAATAAAGGATTGGAATTTGTACTAAACGGTACCCCCATCAAAACCACTGATTTTTCATGGACATCGGGTTTTAACTTCAGCAATAACCATACGTGGATCAAAAAAGTAACCTATGATACTTATGGCCCCGGATACTATAGCCAATATCTTAAAGTTGGAGACAGACTAGATAAACTTTATGTAAGTGAAGGTCAGTTTTCGGCCGATGGTAAACTTATTGTAGGTGCGAATGGCTATCCATTAAGTGCTCTTTATTCAACGCCTATAGGGAATACCGATCCTAGTTGGATATACGGATGGCAAAATACTTTCAATTATAAAAATATTTCACTAAGCATATCGCTCGATGGCCGTTTAGGAGGCCTGCAATACTCTACGGTTAATGAAAAAATGGCATGGGGCGGCACCGCGCTTAGTACTGTAAATCAATATAGGGTCGCTGCCAATGCTGGGAAAAGCACTTTTATAGCTCCGGGAGAAGTCGTTGTTTCGGGTAACGCCACGTATGACAGCCATGGAAATTTACTTACCGACACCAGGAAGTACGCGCCTAACACCACTC
>JABDDX010000152.1:4636-4853 GCA_013287375.1 Bacteroidota bacterium
AGAAATCTGGAATCTAACAACTGACAATTGATGTTAAAATTTAAGATTGAAATTAAAACCTATACTGCGCACACTATCACTTACTTACACCTTCTCGAAAAAGATGCTAAGTAAGCAAAAGGCGTTCAAGTCAGCCTCTGTATCATTAGTCGGTAATAATTTACTACTGTTCTCTAAATTGCCAAATGCCGACCCTGACCCGGGTGCCGATAGCTAT
>JABDDX010000153.1 GCA_013287375.1 Bacteroidota bacterium
TTAAGCGTTAATGCAATATTTTTACCATCAAGCATTTTAACTGATGTAATTTTATTCGCGGCAAAAGGCTGCAGCGTTGAAGGATCGATAAAACTGATGCTGTCCCCCCTCATGAATGCCTTAAAGCCAAATGTCTGCCCCTGCATAAAGCGAACAGTTATTCGATAAGGATTTGGATTATCAACAACTTTTAGAAAAGTCCCGTGGATGTTGATCGCGTCATCATTTGCCGCGGATAAATAGCTGTTTTTTATTTCAATCAGGCCACTACATCCTGAGAAGTGAAGGATATCAGCCCAGGCCGCACAGGTACGCCCGGATTTTTCATCAGGTTTTACACTAAGGTGGCTCACCTTTATATTTTTACAATACTGGCTAACTACTCCCATTCCATGCATAAAATAGATCCGAACATGGTCGATAGTGACATTCTTGCTATAGGCAAAGAATATACCTGCGCAATCCCGAAAGACATTGCGGTTTTGATAAATTAAACCGGTGGTAAAACCCGGGTTATTTTTAAAATAGAACCTGAGCTTATTCTTTCCCAAAGCAACGCAGTGAATGTTATTAAACGGGATATCTTTGCGATAAACATAATCTGCATCATATACTTGCCAGTAACTATCCGGACGGTAAGACCATCCCTCACCCTGCCACGTTAATAAACTATCCTTTACCGAATACCAGGAATCCGGATGCACCATAACATCAGCGAACCGTGGCTGTACATCTACCACTTTTATTTCGGAAACTGTTGGCCTGTTATAATTATAACTGATACCGTGTAAGGCAATATTTTCAGATTGATAAACACAGGTTTCTATAGCCTTTCCATGTAGAATGATATTTGCACCAGCAGCATTTACATCTAAAAATCGGGAATTAGCTAAATAAATTGCGATTGCTTTTTGCTCATCAGGGGTATCATTGGTATTGGAAATCGCCAGTAGCTTTTTATAAAAATGATCCGGGTAAAAATTATAATTGCCGGGTGCAAATTGTATAACAACAGGTGCTCGGGCCGTTCCTTCCGCAACAGCATATAATGATTCGTGAAATTCTCCGGGTGATAAAATTTTTACTTTGTCTCCGGCTGATAAGATAATTTGATTAATATGGTTAAAAGTCTTCCAGGCCTGTTTTATACTTAAACCGGAATTTTGATCTGTTCCTTTTTCGGGGTCGATATAATAGGTAATATTTTTAGGAGAATGTTTACGATGATTTATAGTCGGATAACCGGTATCAATAGTTTGTGCAACAGATTGAAATGATGACAAAAGAAATAAGACTACATATACGATAATTATATAATACCCCTTCATTTTTTGTAACATTCAAGTCCTTCGTTAACGCGTTTAACTAACCGGTTATTTATTTCACCAAAGCTGTTATTTTTTGTCCGGCTTTCAAACTTACATCGGCATAAGAAAATTCGTTACCTAGCCAATCCCTTTCGTGCGAGGCCTTAAAACGCTTTCCGTCAATAAATACGGAAGCGTAATTACCGGCAAATTTAGGTCGCCATTGAATGGTAACGTTGTCAACATTGGTGATGGTCGAGGTCTTTCTATCTTTATGCGTCAGATCAATAATCGTATGGAGCACAGGTACTGACGTAAGGGTAGAACTAACATCAGCTGAATTACGATACAGCGTGATTAGTCGATTATAGCGTGCATCGGCAGAGAGCCCCATTAAACCCTCAGTAAACCCCTTTATCACCCCAAAGGAAACTTCGGGATACTCTCTCCTATCCGTTTTAGGATCGGTTAATTTTAGCATATAGGCATATGCCTTGTCGGGGTATCCGTTAACATATAGAATATATGGGAAATAGGAAAGGTTCTCCACGTTCCAATTATTGTTAAGCAAATGCTGAATTGTTTTCTGCTTTCTTACCGAATCCGTTATGGCGTTAAACCATAGCAAGAAAGTTTCACCTTCTGTTTTGCCAAACTCATTATTGCTATTTAAATAGGTGTAATAAAGCTGATCATTTTTATCCCACCACTTGGAATCCAGCGCCTCCCGGTATTTCTCGGCTTTTTTTGAAATTGTTAATGCTTTCGCGTTTTCCCCGTTAATTTTCAAAATTTCAGCATAAGAAAGTAAGCCCCTATAAATGGCGGCAATCAAGTCAGCACCCATTTTAATATTTGGCACCCCTTCTGAATAGGAAGGAAGACCACGGCATCGTTGCATGGCATCGGCGGGGTTGTAAGGAAGAGTAACGTTAGGATGTGATGGCCTTGTTAATAAAGAATCCGGCTCTAATATCCATGTCTTTATATATTCATTGGCGGTTTTTTCATAAAAATTCTTAAAAGCAGCTCCTTTAATATACTCTTGATCACCAGTCCATAAATATAAATTTAAACAGGCATTCAATACATCAAAATTCGCATCCAGATTGAACCAAAAATGTTTATCATCCCTGTAATCCTCAGGGGCGGGTTTGCCAAAGTGATTGATTTCCCAGTATGTACACCAGTCCTTATTTGCAGATATATTTTCTACAAAACGAGTAAGCATATTTTTATTTTCTTTGTCGAGGCCAAGCACCTCTGCGCCCAAACTCTGATGCGAAACATCACGCATACAAAAAGCAAAACGCGGTGGTAGTGCTGACTCATACCAGGGGCCTACCGGATCGCCAGGCTTACCTTTATAATGTAAGGCCATAGCTTTTGCCCGCTGAAATGCGGTTTGTAAAGCGGTGTCGGCAGATTTAAACTGTAGATCCCCGCTCTGTTGTGCATAAACCAACGCGCAGGAAATAATTAAAACCAGCGTTAAAATAGCCTTTCTCATAGTTGCTCTATTAATCATATAATTATAGTATAATATCCACGGGTATTTTATTATTAAAGGAGTACGTTTTTATTTTACCGTTTGATTCTTTAATAATAATCTTTTCACCGCCTTTTTCATTCCTTAAAACCCGAATTGTAAAATCGTTATTAAAAGCTTTCACATGCTCGAGCGCCATTTCATTCCATCCTTTTGGGAGATAGGGAGCTATCGAGAACGAATTAAAGCCCGTTGGCTGTAAGCCAAATAAACCTTCCGTAATACACCTGCAATAAAGCCCGCTTTCGGCTGAAAGCTGTCGTTGGTCTCCTTCAGGCCAAGCTTCAATAGCATAAGGAACATGTTCACCTAAAAGCCTTTTCCCTGAGTAATATTTTAAGTATTTTAATGTGCTATCAGTAGCACCCGCGTAAAATGATCCTCTTAATGCATAAAGCAGCGCACGGTCCCAATAAGTAGCCGATCCTGATTCTGTAAGCATACCGTCTTTTGTCCACAAAAACGGTGAATAAAGTGCTTTAAGCGTTTCCTCCTTTCTATCAAATATCCCCATCACCAATGGTAGTCCAATCCACGATCTCAACTTGGTGTTGCCTTCATAATACTTGTACGTATCAAAACCCTGAACATTGCCACCAAAGTATTTATCAATAGCTACCTTCAGTTTCGCAGCGCGCTGTTTTAGATCCAGTGCTGCTTCATTCTTGCCCAATGCTGTAGCCAAATGCGAAGCACTGATCATCGCGCCGTAGGCGAGAACATTAGTAGAGAGATTTACCTTGCCAGCAGGGAATCTCCCTTCCAATTCGTCTGCATCAGAAGCGATTACACCATCCGGAGTTTTCTTTTTTTCCAGGTATTCAAAGCACCAATTGATAAGCGGCCACAATTTTTCGGCTTCGGCCACATCACCATAAGCCAGTGCAAACCTCGATGCGCCATATGCAATCATAGCTTGGTCGCCCCTATCTCCTGCACCAGCCCAAAAACCATTTCCTTCAGCAATTATTGAGCTGGGTATCGGTTTAAAATCTTTATTCATATAGCCTGCAAACAATCTGAAAGCGTTCATTGCCGATTCATTACCTGCATCGTTACCCAAAAAAGGAAAAAATGGGTTAACATATTCGGCTTCATCATTTGCCCATATAGCGGCATAATAAGATCCACCGCCAGGGCTGTGCATCAAACCGCTTTTAGTATCATAAACACTTTCACTCGCCCTTACTTTCGAAAACTTAAACATCTCGTTTAATGTATCATCCGGTGTTTTTAAAACCAGTTCATGGTTAAGTTCTTTCAAAAAATCCATCCTCTTGAGGTACTCGTAATTTGCAGAGTAGTAATAGGGCTGTTCGCATATCTTATAGCCGGATATAATAACCGAATAGGTGTAATTACCTCCGGGGAACAATCTGGTTTCACCGCCGCCATACAACTTATTTTCCAGTACATAAGCGCCATAAACACCTTTAGCAGCATCAGTTGTATCTTTGTGATCCCATTTAGCCACAGAAAGCTCAACGGCCTGCTTGCTATTATTGCTGATGACACATTGTTCGATAACGGCCGCCTTATCAAAAGAAGGGAATATATTATGTTCAATTATTATACCCTCACCGGCTGCTGATACCATATGCAGGATACCATTAAAGGAAAATGATACGGGTGATTCAGTAACCGCACTACCGTTGATCATAATCTGCGGGGTGGACTGCTCGAAATCGTGCTGAAGATTACCCCGGGTATCATTTGGAATGATTCGCAGCATCGGAAATATCACACTTTTATGAATGACTGCATGCTGGAGACTGTCAATACCGTAAGTCACAATCACCGAAACCTGCCTTCCGCTCATTTCTACATGATCCAAATGCTTTGTAGTATGTTTGCCTATAGTCCACTCTATCTCGCCAATCAGTTCTTTAATTACTTCGTCATTGTGGGATAA
>JABDDX010000154.1 GCA_013287375.1 Bacteroidota bacterium
GGAAAATCGAAATTAAAACCCGCGGATTAAGTAACCACTTATTCTCGGGCGAATATCATTCGGCTTTCAAGGGGCGGGGTATGGCCTTTAATGAGGTTCGCGAATACCAGCCGGGTGATGAAATACGCACCATCGACTGGAACGTTACCGCCCGTTTTAACCATCCTTATGTGAAGGTTTTTGACGAAGAGCGTGAACTTACCGTAATGATGCTGGTTGACGTAAGCGGATCAGGAAATTTCGGTACCGTCGTTCAGCAAAAGCAGGATATTGCTACGGAGTTATGCGCGGTGTTGGCTTTTTCCGCAATTCAGAATAATGATAAAGTAGGCGTAATATTTTTTAGTGATAAGATCGAGAAATTCATTCCGCCGAAAAAAGGTCGCAGTCATATTTTGATGATCATCCGCGAGCTGATAGATTTTACACCGGAAAGCAAAGGCACTGATGTTGCGGTTGCCTTACGTTACTTTACCGGCGCTATCAAAAAACGCAGTACCGCGTTTCTGATCTCCGATTTTATGAGCGGTCCATTTGACGATCAAATCAAAATAGCAAATAAAAAACACGATATCATCGCACTAAGGTTATATGACAAACACGAAGAGGAATTTCCTGATCTGGGCCTAATTCCGGTGACAGATGAAGAAACCGGCGAATTGCAATGGATAAATACCAGCAGTAAAGATGTTCGTACCGCTTATAAAAAGGCAGCTATTGAACGGAATGCCCGCTTAAAAGAAACCTTCGCCAAATCGGGTGTTGATTTTACCAGCATCGGCACCCATGAATCCTATGTTAAACCACTTATGACACTATTTAAAAAACGTGAGAGCAGGCGGTAACATGAAACAATATTTCAAAGTAACACTATTCGCTTTTTTATTACTAACCGGTTTCTGTTTTAAAGCCAGAGCCCAATATATCAAGGTAGAATCCCAGGCTGATAGACTGTCTATGCCTATCGGCGATCAAACTATCCTGCATGTATCGGCAAGCATGCCGCTTAAAACGAATATTACTTTCCCTGAGATTGTTGACAGCATCGGCAAGATAAAAATTGTAAAAAGTTTAAAGGCGGATACTGTTGTAGATAAGAACAACCCCAACCTGGAAACCATAAGCCACAGTTACACCATAACATCATTTGATACCGGTGTGTATGTGCTGCCACAATTCACCTTCCACACCAAAACGGGCGATATTAAAACGGGCACAATAACCCTGCAAATAAAATCGGTACCTGTTGATACCACCAAGGCTTTTTATGATATTAAAGAGCCGCTTGCAGTATCTTACAATTTTTGGGATTGGTTAAAGGAGCATTGGCTTTCAGTTGCATTTGGGCTGGTTATCATTGGCCTGATCATCAGTTTAATTAATTATTCAAGAAACAAGAAAAAGTACGAGTTTGTAAAACCCGGACCGCTTTATACTATTGATGAGATCGCTATCAACAGCTTAAACGATCTAAACGCTAAAAAACTTTGGCAGCAGGACGAGGTAAAGCTATACTACATTGAGCTCACCGAAATTTTGCGCGTTTATTTAGAAAGACGTTACGGTATCCAGGCCCATGAGCAAACCACTGATGAAATTTTTGCGGCTTTAAAAAACAAAGAGTTAGCCAAAGAAAGTAGCAATATTCTACTTCAGATACTCCAACTGGCCGATTTAGTAAAATTCGCCAAGCAGCAACCTACCGCTTATGAAAATGAGCAAAACATGGAGAATGCTATTATTTTTATACAACAAACCAGAGTTATACCACAACCTGTTCAAAATAAGGAGGAACTACCTAAATGAAATGGTTTAGTGGAATAGAATTTGCCCAGCCTGGTTTTTTCTGGCTATTGCTCATCATCCCATTGATGGTGGCTTATTACTGGTGGCGCAATAGCAAGCTGCAAGGCACGCTGGGTATGTCGACTACAAAAAGCTTTGCGCTGGCGCATAAAAGTCAGATGCACATCTTCAGGCATTATAGTATTGTGTTAAGATGTTTGGCCTTTATCGCCATTATTGTGGCGCTGGCAAGGCCGCAATCTGCTATGAGTTGGGAA
This sequence comes from Bacteroidota bacterium, assembly GCA_013287375.1. Lineage (GTDB taxonomy): Bacteria > Bacteroidota > Bacteroidia > Sphingobacteriales > Sphingobacteriaceae > Mucilaginibacter. The sequence continues at coordinate 2,064 of JABDDX010000154.1, forward strand.
AATGAAACTACTGAAGGTATCGATATTATGATCGCTTCAGATATTTCAGGCAGTATGCTTTCCGAAGATTTTAAACCCAACCGCCTGGAAGCCGGTAAAAATATCGCCATAGATTTTATCAAAGCCCGTCCGGATGACCGTATTGGCCTAGTGATCTTCAGTGGTGAAAGCTTTACACAATGCCCGCTGACTATTGATCATGACGTGCTGATAAACCTGTTTGCTGATATTCATAACGGAATGATTGATGATGGTACCGCGATAGGCATGGGTTTGGCAACAGCTGTTAACCGTTTAAAAGATAGCGAAGCGAAAAGCAAGGTAGTTATTTTATTGACTGATGGTGTGAACAATACCGGTTCCATCCCGCCTATTACCGCTGCTGAGATTGCCAAGCAATTCAACATCCGGGTTTATACCGTAGGTATCGGCACAAACGGTTCTGCGCCATATCCTTTTAAGGATCAAATGGGCAACACGCATTACCAAATGATCCCGGTGGATGTGGATGAAAAAACATTAACACAAATAGCGGATATAACCGGCGGTAAATATTTTAGGGCGAGGAATAATACAGAGCTTACCCAAATCTACGCGCAGATTGATAAAATGGAAAAAGTTAAAATAGCGGTAACACAATATCATAAAAAAACTGAGCGTTATTTGCCAATTGCCATTATAGCGCTGATATTATTATCGCTGGAGTTTTTATTGAGTAACACAATTTTTAAAGGAGCTATAACCTAATGCTACGTTTTGCAAATGCATATATTTTATGGGCCTTAGTGCTTGTGCCGCTGCTGATCATCATCTTTATGTTGGTACGCAGGTGGAAGAAAAAGGCGCTTGCTTCTTTTGGCGATAAAGGGGTGATCTCGCGTATTATGCCCCAGGTTTCATCATCGCGACCGACGTTAAAATTCATCTTTTTTATTGTTGCCTATACCTTGTTGATCATCGGCATTGCCGATCCGCAGGTGGGTAACCATATTGATGAGGTAAAAAAGAAAGGCGCTGATATTATGATCGTACTGGATGTTTCAAACAGTATGCTCTCGCAGGACTATTCGCCCAGCAGGCTAGAGAACGCCAAAAGGGCTTTAGCCCAATTGATTGATAATTTACACGAGGACCGCATTGGTATTATTGTTTTTGCCGGCGAACCCTATGTACAAATGCCTATTACTACCGATTATTCGGCGGCTAAAATATTTTTAAATACCATTAATACTGGCATGGTGCCCGTGCAAGGCACAGCCATAGGTGCAGCTATCGATCTGGGTGTAAAATCCTTTGATTATAAAGACGGAACCGGCAAAGCCATTATATTAATGACTGATGGTGAGAACCACGAGGATGATGCCGTTACAGCAGCGCAAAACGCGCACGATAAAGGTGTGGTTGTGCATGTTATTGGTTTTGGATCGCCGCAAGGGGCGCCAGTACCAATTTATGATAACGGTAAACAGGTCGGTTTCCACCTGGATAGCGCGGGGCATACCGTTATTAGCAAGCTGAATGAAGATATGTGTAAAGAGATAGCTGTAGCAGGCAATGGCGTTTACATCAGGGCTACTGATGCTAACAGCGGCCTGGGTATTGTGATGGACCAGATACACAAAATGAAACAGAAAACGTATGACAGTAAATCATTTAAAGATTTTGAAGATCGTTTTCAGTTTTTCATTGCGATTGCCTTGTTCCTGTTTATTGCCGAGTTCTTTATCTCTAACCGGAAAAGTTTAAGGTTGAGCAATTTAAAATTGTTTGAAGTGAAAAAGCCATGAAGAAGTACATCATAATTATATTAATGATCCTGAATGGTTCGGTGCTTTTTGCGCAGGATGCAAAAACGTATATTTATAAAGGCAACCAGCTTTACGATCAGAAAAACTTTAAGGAGGCTGAAGCCGATTACCAAAAGGCCATTCAAAAAAAGAAAATGCCTTTAGAGAGTAATTTTAATATGGGTGATGCCATGTACAAACAAAAACAGTTTGATAACGCGGCAAAAAACTTCACCAATATCGCTTCATCAACTAATGATCCGCAGATAAAGGCTGGTGCGTACCATAACCTTGGGAACTCGTTACTCGAAACTAAAAAATACGACGAAAGTATTGAGGCCTACAAAAAAGCGTTGTTAAATAACCCTAAAGATGATGCTACCCGTTATAACCTGGCTTACGCGCAGGAAATGCTGAAAAAACAACAGCAGCAAAACAAAAACAATCAAAACAACCAGAATCAGAACAACCAAAATAATCAGAATAAGAATAAAAACGATAAAGGTAATCCTGATAAAAAGAACCAGGATAAAGACAAGCAGGATCCGAGCAAACAAAACCAGGATCCGGGTAAGCAAGATCCAAATAAACAGGATCAGCAAAAACAACCGCAGCAACCTAAGGATGGCATCTCGAAAGACGACGCTCAACGCATGCTTAACGCCCTGAATAATCAGGAACAAGGCACACAGGACAAGCTGAAGAATAAAAAGTTAAAAGGTACAGGCACACGAGTATTAAAAGATTGGTAATCTTGTTATTTTTACCCCTATAAATGAAAAAGAGAATTGGCCTTATAATAGCATTACTGCTTTGCACAAGCTTGCTTTTTGCACAAGGCAAATTTGTTGCTACGGCAA
>JABDDX010000155.1 GCA_013287375.1 Bacteroidota bacterium
CTGACGATAACAACCAAAAACCAAGCACTGTTACCGGTCACCAAAGAAAGCTTGACCGCTTTAAAGGCCAGCCTTGTACCCGAATCAACTTTAGCTATTGAACCCGATACGGTTTGTGTTGTCATCAAACAGCATAAATACTACAAGTACCTGTTTATTGAATTGTACTCGGCACAAACAACCTTGGAGGGTAAGATTAAAAATCCTTTAAAAGTAATTGCCCCGCTGGATTTTATCTGGGAAACAGAAGATCATGAGCAGTTGAAATTTTTTACGGGGATACATAAATTTCAAAATCATCTAAACAATAAAACATCCGAAGCTGATATTACAGCCTTAAAAGCCATTATTAAAAATCCTTTAGGCTATGATTTTTATTATCATGATAACGAGCAATCTGAAAACATAACCGCCGGTTCGCTTGTGCCGGTTAACGTAAAACTATTGCCCGGCGAATTGCAACTGAATGTAAACCCCCAAAACAGTTTTTATGAAATATCGGGTAAAGTAACCATTGAAAACCGGGTTTTTGAACTGAACGATTTAAGTATCAGGTTTACTTATTTTATACAGGCTGGGGATACACTTTACCTTGCAAATAGCCTGCAGGTGCTTAATGTGATTAGCCTGTTAACCAAAAAACAGGATAAACTATTGGTACATGCTACTAAGTTTGAGGAGTTTAAATCGCAATTGCTCACAAAGCTGGAAGACAGTATCGATATTAACTATAAATATATCCCGCGCGCAACCCCCGTTCAGCTTAAGCAACAGGGTTTCAATCAGGGAAATGAAAAAATAATTTATCTGTCGGATTTTGGCACACACGTAATGATCGTTCCGGTGATGCGGTATGGGGAAGTAGAAATCTCCGTACGCACTAAAAGGCAGATTTACGGGGTAGATAACAAGGGGCGCGAGTTCCTGGTTAAACGCGATGACGCGGCAGAACTGGACTTTACGGCTTTGCTGATTAAACAGGACCCTTACTTTGAAGAACAACTCGATAACGACCTGTATTATTTCTATCTGCATAAAAAAAAGTTTTTGGATGAAGATTGGTTTTTGGATGTTTTTGAAGAATGGCAAAGGCAGTCGGTTACGGTATTGGGTTTTAATGAGTTGGAAGGCAATAAGCTAAATCAACATAAGGTTAAAATAAGCATCCAGGTGCTGAGCGGCATCAATTGGTTTAACGCCATTGTTAATGCCCGGTTTGGGCGTAAGAGAGCTACCTTAAAACAAATTTACCGGGCGGTAAAAAACAAAACAAAGTACGTAACACTGGACGATGGTACCACAGGCATACTGCCTGTGGAGTGGATTGAAAAATTCAAAACCTATTTCAATTCCGGCGAGATAGCCGACGAGGAAACTTTACGCATACCAAAAATAAGCTTCACCGCAATTGAGCAGCTTTATGATGCGGCCATGCTGGATGAAAAGGTAAAGGAAGAAATCAGCGTATATCATAAAAAGCTGGCCGACTTTGGTGCTATAAAAGCCGTCGATACGCCGGCCGGCTTAAACGGTATACTCCGTCTATACCAGCAACAGGGCCTTAAATGGTTGAACTTTCTGGATAATTTTAATTTTGGCGGATGCCTGGCGGATGATATGGGCCTGGGTAAAACCATACAGATTATTGCCTTTATATTATCGCAAAGAGCAAAAGTAAGCCATAATACCAACCTTATTGTGATGCCCGCTTCCTTAGTATTTAACTGGCAGGAGGAAATAGAAAAGTTTGCACCATCTATAAAGATCCATACCATTTATGGTGCCGACCGGATCAAAAGTATTGGCGAATTTGATAAGTATGAAGTGATATTAACCTCCTACGGTACTTTGCTTGCTGACATTAATTTCCTCAAGGATTATGTCTTTAATTATGTTTTCCTGGATGAATCACAGCAGATCAAGAATCCGGGATCACAACGCTATAAAGCGGCTAACTTGTTGCAATCACGTAATAAGATAGCCATCACCGGTACTCCGATAGAAAACAGCACTTTTGATCTTTACGGACAACTTTCCTTCGCTTGCCCGGGCTTACTGGGCAGCAAACAATACTTTAAGGATATTTATGGGGTTCCCATTGATAAGTTTAAAAGTAATAAGCGGGCTTTGGAACTTCAGCAAAAGATTGGCCCTTTTATTCTTCGCCGCACTAAACAGGAGGTCGCCGCTGAACTACCTGAAAAAACAGAAATGATCCTGCATTGCGAAATGCAGACTGAACAACGTGGCATTTATGATGCCTATGAAAAAGAATTCAGGGATTATATCTCAGCCATTAACGGCGATGTGTTGAAAAAAAGTGCTATGAATGTGCTGAAAGGTATAACCAAGCTTAGGCAAATATGCGATTCGCCTCTGTTACTCAGCGGGGAAAAGATGCCGGGGAATGCTTCCGCTAAAATCGATACACTGCTGGAACAGATCGAAAGCAAAAGGCCGCAGCATAAGATCCTGGTATTTTCACAATTCGTAACCATGCTTGACCTGATCAAAAAGGAGCTGAATAGTAGAAATATAGGCTTTACTTATCTTACTGGCCAAACCCGCAACAGGCAGGCGGTTGTTAATGAGTTTCAAACAAACCCCGATGTGCGTGTATTCCTGATCAGTTTAAAAGCGGGCGGAACAGGCCTGAACCTAACCGAAGCTGATTACGTTTACCTCGTTGATCCCTGGTGGAACCCGGCAGTAGAGAACCAGGCGATCGACCGTTGCCACCGCATTGGGCAAAATAAAAATATTGTAGCGGTAAGGCTTATCTGCCCTGGCACCGTCGAAGAAAAGATGATGATCATGCAACAGGGGAAAAAGGAACTCGCCACCAACCTTATTCGTACGGATACCTCCATGATTAACTCACTGTCAAAAGATGATTTATTGGATTTATTGAATTAAAAACAGCTGATTAACTTTTTTTAGTATCGGCATAAATTTAATTACGATCCGCAATAATTGCTAATTTTTTTAGTATATTTGTATTGATAATTATAAAATAATTTTCACTTTTTTGTTTTATGTATCTGATCAAAGAAGCAATTGCCTGGGTGAAGAATGGCCCTGAATCTCATGAAGTAGTACAGATTGTGCCTGAAATAATACAGGAGGGAAAGGTATTATGTTATCAGTTATACATCGCTTATGAGCCAAATCCTGATTATTTGGGCAAAATATTGTTCGATGCGCAAGGGTATTGGATTTATGACGGGGACACGCTTTCTGTCACAGAACAGGAGCAGGTGGCAAAATTCATTATTAACTACGTGGAAGTTATATAGATTATTTCTCATTGCAAGAATATTCCATGGCTTTTTGCCCCAAGTGTGCAGGTGCGTTACTGTTCCGTGGTACGGTACAAATAAATTAAAACCAGCTTAAATCTCTTCTCGTGAAAGTGATCTAAGCTGGCTTTTAAAGCTATTAACTATTAATTGTAGGTCACCGAATAACTATTTGTAGTAAAGTTAAGGCCACCGCTTGAACTGGTGATCTCGAAACCATAATCAACATCGCCCTGGGTAATGTTTCCGAACCAGCCTTTACTTTCTATCCACCTCTGTATGGCTAAAATATCAACCGTTGCCGAGTTAGTATTTGATGTGCGCACAAAGGTATATACATTGTTATTGCCGTTATTACCGCGGTATACGTTCCAGGTGTGGCCGCCAACCGTAACATTGGTATATACCGGGGTCGCCGCTCCGTTTGATCCATAAGTATAAGAAATAGGCCCTACACTACCTGTGTAGTTAAACCATAGCATTGTTTCGTTAGCTTTTGACTGGTCCCATATGTCATAAGTTGATTCCCATGAGCCACCGCTGGGCGTAGTAGCGTTAAAACTACTGGTAACTGTTGTTAAAGAGCTAAGTGTTTTGTTAATGTCGATGGCGGCATCGGGATATGATTTTACACCACTGGTGTTAGGTTGGTTTGACCATACGCCCCAGTTGCTGCCAGAATTGGCCCAAATATTTTGAGCACCCGCACCACTGCCCCAAACATCGTTATACACTGTGTAAGCGCCGCTGGTCCATTGGCCATAAGCGGCACTTGACGACCAATTGGCTTGCACCGAAGCATTCGCTGCCGGCGAGGGGGTGTTAGCAGAATCTTTTTTGCATGAGGAAAATGCTGCAATCAGCATTGCGCTAAATAATACTTTTTTCATAATTAAGTTGGTTTTATAATTGTTTAACCAAAAATAAACCCAAAACAATCCAAAGTCTTTTCACTTATTGCTCAATTGTTTACACTAATTTCTCATGTATTAATTATGCAGATTAGAGGTTAAGGAGCTATAGGCCTCCCTCAAATACAAGGTATCGCCTGGTGGGCTAAAATCCCCCAAATTCTTGTACCCAAATATTATTGTAGCGCGCGGCCCCCAATTCAACATAGGTGGTGTCCATCATTGCCAGGCAATGGTCCTGACTATTTTGCCAGGCCGTCATCACCTGCTGAACATCATTATAACCCTGGCCAATGTTCTCGCCAATATAGCTGCCGGTAAAGCCAAACTTTACATCGCGTTGAATAGGTGACGACCCATCAGGAGCTATATGTGCAAAAAAAAATTATTAACATACATTTCTTTCGCATAGGCTGCTGCTGCAGCTTCAAGGTCATCGTTCCATTTA
>JABDDX010000156.1 GCA_013287375.1 Bacteroidota bacterium
TATTTTTTTGTTAAACAATTTTTCTTCAAAATAGTTGTAGTAATGTTGCAAAGGTTTAATAATTAGCTATAAACGTTATTAAAGCGTCTATAATTTCTTATTGGTTAAATAAGTGCTTATTTAACGTGTGGTTGGGGTTTATGCCTAAACAATAAAATAAATTGAATGAAGCCTGTAAATATTAAAGATCTGAACCGCTCTTATTTAATCTTCTTACTGTATTTTGTTATACTGCTTATTTTCAGTATCCTAACAATTTTGTTCTTCTTTTCCACTTCTGATAAAGAAGTAGTTCTGTTAAATGCTAAGGTTAAAGAAACAGACCAGTTGGTTACCGTTCGTAACGATATAAATAAAAACTTCCAGGTCATCCTGCTAAAGATGCAGCAGCTATCAGAATATTCAAAAATGAATTCAGATGAGTTGAATAATCAAACCATCCTTTTAAATGATATTCAAACTGATAACCAGCTCATCCAGGAAAAATTACAAAACAATCCATACCCATTAAAAAGCTTTGAATTGTATAAAAAACTCAGCAACAATGTTGTAATCATCGCTACAATTAAGGATTCGCTGTTTACCACACGCTACCAAATAGAAAGCCTGCGGTCGCAATTAGAATCATGCAACAAAATAAATTTAGCAGCAATGCATAAACTTAGCGGTCCCTTTTCACATTAACAACCTATGATAAAGTTTAGCTTAAAAGAAAAAAGAGAGAAATTCCTATTTTTTTTAGGAATGTTTTTGATTACCTCGGCTATATTATGCACCGCCATATTTTATAATTATGGGGATGAAGTGACCGTTTCAAAAACCGAATTTTCAAGAAAGGTTAATGAAGAAGAAGAATTTGAAAACCTGGTTGCCGAAGCATTACCTACAGCCGATACAACATATGCCAAGATTGAGAAATTCAATCCGAATGTAGAGGCTCTATTTCTTGAAAATGATATCAAAGGTTCAATAGGGGCCATAAAATCCTATTATTATCGCCGGCCTTATGATAGCCGCTACCAATCTTTTTTATACGCATCAAAACTATACGAAAATCTGTTTTACGATAAACGTGAGTTAGCCGGCAACGGTAACGACATCGCAAGAATGACGAAACTGCTTGATGAATGTAAATTATCTACCCGACAACTCCAGCAAAGCTTAGGCGTAAATCATTAATTACAATATTTCATCTACAATAAAAAAACAACCTTAAATCCAATGAAAGAAGATTACAACAACGGCCGATCCGTTAACACCAACAGGCAAACCTTTATTTTTTTATATATAGTGTTAGGCATCCTGTTAATAGCGGGGTTAATCATTTTACTAAAAAGTTCCCTGTTTGAAAAAAGGGTAATTAATGCCAGAATATTAAAAGACGAAATTTTCCTAAACGAGAACCTTGTTTATTCCGATAACACCGCTAATGCAAAAAAATGGTTATGGGAGTTTGGCAATGGCGATAAATCCACCCGGCAAAATGGTAGTTACCATTTTAACAAGGCCGGAGACTATATTATAAGGGTTACTGTTGATGGAGACCTGCAACAACAATTCCCGGTAAATGTAAAGGATACTGTTGCAACCGTTGTCGACACTTTGGTCACCATAAACGGCCCTACCCAGGCATTGGTTAATGAACAGGTTAGGCTTGATGCGCAAGGCAATGCCAGGATTTACGAATGGTCGTTCGGTGAAACAGGCAGGGTAGATATCAAAGGACCTACCGCGCTTTATACTTATCATAATCCAGGTGTATACATTATCAGGCTTAGTACCGATAAAAGCAGCCGGCCAATATACCACAAAATGTATGTTACCAACCCCGATTCTACCGTAAACCAAATTGTAACTCCCGGAGAAGGTGAACGCAAGGAAATTGATGACATCAGGGCCCATCTTCAGGCCATTGCTAACGGGGCTGATTTTAACGCCAATTACTATTACCTGGTTAATAAATATTTTTGCGGCGATGAAAAAGTTGCTGTAAACCTGGAAACCAACGGCGAAAGCAAACAGACAGATCTTTATTCGTATTGCATGAGGCTCACATTTGGTGGCGGCGTTAGTATTGATCAGGCGCAGGTAACCTTAAAGCCCAAATCAAACTGCTCAAGCATGCTTGATGTGAAACAGCATTCATCAATTTCAAACCCGGCTACAAAAAAGGCCCAACAATAATATTATCATGATTCAATTATCTGCAAAAGTCATTATGAAAAATATATTAACCATATCTCTATTATGCATAGGTTTTGTTGTAAACGCCCAATCACCTGTTTCTATAAGCAAAAAGGTGGCTACACTGCCTGCTGCATTTGAAAAGCCTAATGAACATACCAACAGTTATGATGAAGAGAAAAAAACATCCTTACCCTGGGTGGTTTTTTCAGATCGCGACGAAAACTATACCTATACATCGCCCGGTGGAATGTTGGTTATGAAGAAGATCCATTTTATGGAACCGTTTTATGTAAGCGAAGAAAAGAATGGCTATATCAAACTAATAAAATATGAGCAGGGTATGGTGCAGGGCCGTAAACTTGTTAACAGAAAGGCCAGCCAAAGTTATGGATGGATAAATAAATCCAAAGTATTGCTTTGGCAGTCATCCTTTATTGGTCAACGCGGTTATCCGGCAAAATATATTGCTATAATCAATGGCAAAAATCCGTTAACAATACCTGGTTTCTATTATGATAAAACAGACTCGATGTATGTGTATACATCGCCGGACCTGGATCATAAAAAAGGTAAAATCGCCTTAAATAACATCGTATATGTTTATAAAAAATCTGATGATGGCAACAAGTTGTTAGTGGGTTCAGACAATCAGCTTATTGCTGATAGCGCTGCAAGGAGTGTATACGGCTGGGTAGCTGCAGACGCTATCCATAACTGGGGAGATCGTTTATATATTGGTTCCGCAAAAACAGGCAGCGTTCAAGCTGATGATTCTACCGCGGCAATTATAAACCAGGCTATACATACAGACAATTCCTCCTCAGGATCTTTTGTATACGACCCGTTAATAGATTATGATGAGCCATTACTGCGTAGCCTGCCGGTAATATCAGGCGGTTCCGACACTTCCGCTTCCGGGAATTTAAAAGTTGGCCTGGCTACAGATGTTTATGATAAAACCAATAACACTATTATTAATATTAAAGGAGGCCATCTCAAATATGCTGATTACTTAAAGATCCGCAGAAATATACATCATATTAACGTGGTGTTTGTAATTGATGGCGGCAGCACAATGCATAACTATTTTGCAGGGCTTACAAGCGCGATACAATCATTTGAAGAATCCTTTACCACGCACAACAAAGGTAATCAGTTAAAATATAGTGCAGTGGTATATCGTAACACCGCGGATTGTACCGCAGGCGAAATACAAAGTATGCCTTTTACAACTGATTACCGTAACCTGGTGCAATACCTGGATAAAGAATCGACATTAACCGCCGGCTGTTCAACAAATATCGCACCTCAGCCTGTACTTGATGGTGTAAATGCTGGCCTAAATATGTTTAGAGGGCATGATAATGAAACCAATTTAGTTGTATTGATAGGTACAACCACTACTCCTGGTTACACTACAGAAGACATTGCAGCCATTACTGATAATATAGCACGTGCTGATGCACGGATGCTGGCTATACAGTTATACAGCGATTATAATTCAATATATAATGATTTTGTAATACAGGCCAGGCAAATGGTTTCGCAGGCGGCTATAAAACTTGCCGATCGCAAAAAACAGCGGATGATAACGGGCGAAGGATTATCTAATGTGCAGCAATTTAGCACTTCACTTACAGATTCGGTTTCATTTTACCTGGATTATCCAAAAAACAGTCTGATACAGGGCGCGGTTGTTTTTCCGCCAAAGGGGGTGATAAAATCAAACCAGGATATGCGGTTGTCGATTGATAGGTTTATGCATGAAACAGACGCTGATATACACACACAAATACGTGGTTTGGATAGCGCTTTCAGACTTACCGGCCGAGAAAACCGGTATGTGCAACAGGTGGTGAGCTTGCAATTGAACCCGGCATCCAGCGAACTGGGAAACAATATGCCGCATAACGCTTTTAAATATTATATAAGCGCTGAAGTGCCTGCAAACATTGTAAGTGCACACCCCGGCCAGTTGCAATACCTGCTTATTTTAAACGAACAGGAGTATAAACAATTGAGTGATATACTATCATTAATGATAGGAGAAAACCTGCAGCAGGACGCATCCGATTATCGCAGCAAATTGTTTAAAAACTACTTGAATATTATTCGAAAGAATTTAAACCAGAAAAAAACATCGCGCAGCGATATAAAGAATATGACCCTGGCTGCATATTTTAAAACGGTTACCGGGTTGCCTTTACCGGATGGGAAGGATTTTGCAAATCATAAGGTAATTGATATTAAGCATGCCGATTCTATGCCACAGCAAGCGTTTGAAACTTATATCAGCTTTTTGCTGCATAGTAATGAGCGGATTAAGCATGCTGTTATGGTTAATCAATACTTTACATCAAACGGAAAAACATTTGTTTATATAACTCAGGATAACCTGAAATAAGATGGAAGTAGTAAATTTAAGTGAGTCGGTTAAAACGGCGGT
>JABDDX010000157.1 GCA_013287375.1 Bacteroidota bacterium
ATACACTTAATACTGTATTAAAGCAGCTTAAATCAGCGTCAGCCCAGTTCAGTAAACTTCAGTCTTTAGACATGCCGTTGGCAATAACGGCACATGATGCTGTAATAGGATTAAAGAGCCGCTTAAAGAACTTCTACGATTTTTATAATGGTTATGACCCAATGTTTACCTGGTGGGCACCTGCGCCATACGGGGCATTGGATAGCGCCCTGGACGCATATAGCAATCAGCTTATAAAAAAAGGAAAATTGCACACCATGCAAAAAGCTGATACCAGCGGCATTGTGGGCGTACCAATTGGCCGTGAGGAATTGATTAACCAGCTAAATGCTGAAATGATCCCTTATACACCGGAAGAACTGATTAAATTGGCTAATAAAGAATTTGCCTGGTGCAACAAGGAAGTGTTGAAAGCATCGCAGGCGATGGGTTATGGCAACGACTGGAAAAAGGCACTTGAAAAAGCTAAAAATAGCTATGTAGAAGCCGGTAAACAACCGGAGCTGATTGTAAGCATATACAACCGGTCATTAGATTTTATTAAAGCCAGAGACTTGATAACTATACCTCCACTGGCTGATGAAACCTGGGGAATGATTATGATGAGCCCGCAAAGGCAATTGGTAAATCCATTTTTTACAGGTGGCAAGGAGATTAGCATATCGTACCCAACCAATAGTATGCAAGAAGATAACAAGCTAATGAGCATGCGTGGCAATAACCCTGATTTTTCAACGGCTACTGTACAGCATGAACTTATTCCGGGGCATAATCTGCAATATTTTATGAATTCGCGCTATAAGCCATATCGACAGGATTTTGCGACCCCATTTAATGGTGAAGGCTGGGCGGTTTATTGGGAATTGTTATTGTACGACAAAGGTTTTGCTCAAACACCTGAGCAGCGTTTAGGGATGTTGTTTTGGAGAATGCACCGTTGCGCACGTATTATTTTCTCGCTTAATTATCACTTAGGTAACTGGACACCACAGCAATGTATCAACTTTTTGGTTGATAGCGTAGGCCATGAAAAAGCAAATGCCGAAGGCGAAGTAAGGCGTTCATTTCAGGGTGATTATAGTCCGCTTTACCAGGTTGCTTATTTGGTTGGCGCCTTACAATTCATGAGCCTGAAACATGAACTGGTGGATAGCGGAAAAATGACCTATAAACAATTCCATGATGCGGTAATGAAGGAGAACCTTATCCCGGTTGAGATGATAAGAGCTACACTTACAGGCGCACCTTTAAGCAAAGACTTTAAGACCAATTGGAGGTTTTACGATTTCAATAAATAAATTCAATAATTAAACTATCTGTATCTATTATCATCCCGAAAAATTAAATGAGTAACACTCCGTTTAAGCCATCCCTCAGATTAATTGATGCCACGATGCTTGTAGCAGGCAGCATGATAGGCTCCGGTATATTTATAGTAAGTGCAGATATTACCCGGAGCGTAGGCAGCGCGGGGTGGCTTATTTTTGTTTGGCTGGTAACAGGCTTTATGACACTTACCGCCGCGTTAAGTTATGGCGAGTTAAGTGCCATGTACCCAAAGGCAGGTGGGCAGTATGTTTATTTAAAGGAGGCATATAACCCATTAGTTGGGTTTTTATATGGCTGGAGTTTTTTCACCGTGATACAAACCGCTACCATAGCCGCGGTAGGGGTAGCTTTCTCCAAATTTATGGCCTATCTGGTACCCGCTGTAAGCGAGGATCATGTTTTGTTGAAGATTCAGACTGGGGTTGATAGTGTTGGGCAGGCAAGATTTTTCACCTTTAGTGCCGCGCAATTGGTATCAATGGTGCTTATTGTACTGCTTACTTACGTTAATACCCGTGGCATCAAAAGTGGCAAGGTAATACAAACCACTTTCACATTAACCAAATTGCTAAGTTTATTTGGGTTGATCATATTCGGTTTTTTTGCCCTTAAGGGCGATATATGGAAAGCTAACTGGAGCAATGCCTGGAATTTACATGCTTTAAATGCATCGGATTCTTTTTCATCATACACCACCGTGGCTGCTTTAGGGGCAATTGCGTCGTCAATGGTGGGTTCTATTTTCAGCAGCGACTCCTGGAATAACGTAACGTTTATAGCTGGGGAGATCAAGAACCCTAAAAGAAATATTGGTTTAAGCCTGGCATTAGGTACCCTGATTGTGACGGTTATTTACATTGTTACAAACATTATGTATACCGGTGTGCTGTCACTTCATGAAATAGCGACCGCTGATAAGGACAGAGTAGCGGTCGCAGCGTCGCAGCATATATTTGGTAGCGCGGGTACAATTATCATAGCCGTATTGATCATGATATCAACCTTCGGTTGCAATAACGGTTTGATAATGGCAGGGGCAAGAGTATATTACTCCATGGCTAAAGACAGACTGTTTTTTAATAAAGCCGGAAGCCTTAATAAAAATGCAGTACCGGGTTATGGTTTATGGATACAATGCCTGTTTGCCTGCATATGGGGTTTAAGCGGCAGGTATGGCGATCTGCTGGATATGATATCATTTGTAGTAGTTGTATTTTATATGCTTACCATCGTTGGTATATTTATCCTTCGCAAAAAACACCCCAATGCCGAGCGGCCTTACAAAGCCTTCGGTTATCCAGTATTGCCAATTCTTTATATTATTATGGGGCTTGCATTCTGTATATTACTTATCAAATTTAAGCCTAACTATACCTGGCCGGGATTGATTATTACCCTGGCCGGCATCCCCGCATATTACCTGATAGTTCGTAACCAGAAGCCTTTAATAGAAGAAGTTGCAGAGGTTTAGATTTGCAAGATATTTATATAAAAAGCAAAGGGGCATATGCCCCTTTGCTTTTTATATAGCTTTAGCTTTTTCTTTCAGCCAGGTTTGTTCCTCAACGGTTAAGTGTGGACTTAAGCGCTCAACTACCGTTTCGTGATAGTTGTTTAGCCATTGGATATGGCTGTTCTCTAACAGCTCTTTTTTAATCAATGTAGTATCTATCAAGGCCAGTGTGAGGGTTTCAAAGGAGTAGAAATCATTAAACTCGTTGCTTACGTTTTGAATGGTTAATACCAGGTTCTCAATACGTACACCATGTTTTCCAGGTCGATAGATGCCCGGTTCAATGGAGGTGATCATGCCTATTTCAAGTGGTACGGCGGTGTTGGTTGGGTTTAATACCTGGGGCCCTTCATGCACATTCAGATAAAAGCCGATACCGTGCCCGGTACCATGACCGTAGTTTATCGCGTAATCCCACAAAGGCCTGCGGCATATCGCGTCTATTTGGTAACCGCATGTGCCTTTAGGATATAATGTTTTAGAGCCCTCTATCATCGCCTTTAAAACAAGCGTATAGTCGGTTCTTTCCTCCTCGGTATTGTTGCCGAGCGCTATCATGCGGGTAATATCCGTAGTGCCATAAAAGTACTGGCCGCCTGAATCAACAAGGAATAAGCCCTCTTCTAAAATTTCAACATCACTTTCTGTGGTTGCAAAGTAATGCGGTAAGGCACCATGAGCTTTGTAGCCGCCTATTGTATTAAAGCTTACCCCGGCAAATCCGTCTTGCTCAGCGCGGAAACCTTTTAGTTTTTCGGCGGCAGTAATTTCGGTTATTTTAATTTTGCCGATGTTCTCTTCCATCCATTTTAAAAATCGGGTCATGGCAACCCCATCTCTTACCATTGCTGAGCGCATATTTGCTACTTCAGTTTCATTTTTGGCAGCTTTAAAATGTGTGGTAGGATTTACATCATGTATAAAAGTTGCTGATGCCGGGATCAACTTAAACAAACCAAAGCAGTTTCTTTTTGGGTCGATGAATACGCTGCAATTCTCAGGTAAAGCGGCCAATGCCTCTTCAATATCGGTATATGGGAATGTTTTTACACCTGATTTATGCAAAACAGCAGCATCTGAAGCTGATAATTTAACCGGATCAATAAACAAAACAGCACCGTTAGCGCTTACCAATGCAAAGCTTAAAACAACCGGGTTGTAGCTTACATCTTTACCGCGGATATTAAACAGCCACGCAATATCGTCTAACGAGGATATTAACTGATAATCGGCTTTTAATGATTTTAGCGACTTTCTTAATGTGGTTAATTTATCCGTGGTTGATTGTCCGGCGTATTTTGTATCAATTAAAAAAGCCGGCTCGGTTGGTAATTTCGGCCTGCCTTCCCATATCGAATCCAAAAAATCATAGCTTTTAAATTCGATATTTTTATCTGCCAGTTGATTCTCTAACAGCTGGCCTAAAAAAACCGACAATAGCCTGTCATTAAAAGCAACTGTGGCGTTATTGGCAAGCGTTTCATGCAGCCAGGCAATATATTCAGGCGCATGTTGTATTTTTAATTTAACTAATTCAAAGCCACTATTGTGCAGTTGCTCATTGGCTTGGGTAAAATATCGGAAATCGGTCCATAAGCCTGCGAAATCTTGTGTTATAACCAATGTGCCTGCTGAGCCGGTAAAACCCGAGGCAAACTGAATACATTTGTAATGATCGGGCAGGTATTCACTAATGTGCGGATCGGCAGATGGGATAATGTAAGCAGCAACTCCATTTTCCTTCATTTGCTCACGTATGGCGGCAATTTTTTCTT
>JABDDX010000158.1:0-4354 GCA_013287375.1 Bacteroidota bacterium
TGTGGAAACATACAGCATCCATACAAAAAATGGCTAACCATCAACTAAAGCTGTATTTAACAAACTTGAAAAAGGGCGATAATTACGATTTATCAGCAATAAAACCTAACAGAAAAAGCTCACTAAACCAGATAGTAGATTTAGCAGATCGCAAAACCAGTAATGGAGATTATTATCCATACCCTATTATAAAAGACAGCCTCGACAGGAGCAATGGACTATTCTTCATCAGTAAGCCGTTTAATAAACCTGTAGCGGTTAACGGAATGTTTAGTGGTGAACTGAAGGCCAAGATCAATAAAAAAGATATGGACGTATGCGCGGCATTGTACGAAGTAATGCCTGACGGTAAATATTTCGAGCTATCCTACTTTATAGGCCGAGCCAGTTATGCAAAGGATATGAGCAAAAGAGTGCTGTTACATCCCGGCAAAATTGAATACATCCCGTTTACCCGGACAAGATTGGTAAGCAGGCAAATGACCAAAGGCAGTCGGTTACTGGTGGTTTTAAATGTGCTGAAAAGCCCATTTTCGGAGATTAATTATGGCACAGGCAAGGATGTTGCTAAGGAAACAATAGAGGATTCACAATCACCTTTAAAAATCAAATGGTTTAATGATAGCTTTATA
Source organism: Bacteroidota bacterium (assembly GCA_013287375.1). Classification (GTDB taxonomy): domain Bacteria; phylum Bacteroidota; class Bacteroidia; order Sphingobacteriales; family Sphingobacteriaceae; genus Mucilaginibacter. The sequence goes on from JABDDX010000158.1 coordinate 633, forward strand.
AATGTTCCTGTTTCGTACTGAACCATTTACCAAGTGTACCACGGCACAAATGATACAGGTGGTACACTTTATGGCCAAAAAAGCCCTTAATTAATCACAAAACAAGCGTTTTTAGATCCTAAAACGACTAAAAAAGCCTCAAATTAGCTTATTTTTATCTTAAATAGGCCTAAAAAGCAGCAGATTTAACCATAAAAAGCGCCAAAAAACATGCTTTTTATAGCTTTTGGAAACACTTTTGAAACAAAAAAGCCCGGTTTTGCCGGGCTTTTTTGTTTCATTCTGTATCGCTTAATTAAGCAACTTTCAACTTTTTCAAGTCTGATTTTTCGAATTTTTCGTGAGCGTAATCCAACGTTACGGTTAGTTGTTTCACATCTTTTTGTGATGGGAACTCAAACATAGCGTCAATCATTATCGCTTCACATATCGAGCGTAAACCGCGGGCGCCTAATTTAAATTCCATTGCTTTATCAACAATAAAATCCAGCACTTCAGGTTCAAACTCTAAGGTTACACCCTCATATTCAAACAACTTTTTGTATTGCTTTAATAACGAGTTTTTAGGCTCTGTAAGGATATTTTGTAATGCTTCCCTATCCAAAGGATTCAGGTAAGTTAAAATCGGCAAACGACCAATTAACTCAGGTATTAAACCAAACGATTTCAAATCCTGTGGTGTGATGTATTTGTACAGGTTTTTCATGTCAACCTCGCCGTCCTCACGTTTCATTTTGTAACCAACGGTTTGGGTACGTAAACGGTTAGCAATTTTACGGTCGATACCATCAAACGCACCACCGCAAATAAACAGGATGTTGCTGGTGTTAACGGTTATCATTTTTTGGTCAGGATGCTTACGGCCGCCTTGTGGTGGTACGTTAACCATGGTTCCTTCCAATATTTTCAATAAAGCCTGTTGTACGCCTTCGCCTGATACATCACGCGTTATAGAAGCATTATCGCTCTTACGTGCTATCTTATCCACCTCATCAATATAAACAATACCACGCTCAGCAGTAGCTACATCGTAATCGGCAGACTGCAGTAAGCGTGTTAATATGCTTTCTACATCCTCCCCTACATAACCGGCTTCGGTTAGTACGGTAGCATCGCAAATACAAAAAGGTACGTTTAATATTTTAGCCAGCGTTTTTGCCAGTAAAGTTTTACCTGTACCGGTTTCGCCAACCATTATGATATTCGATTTTTCAATCTCAACTTCGTCTTTATCAATACGTTGATTCAGGCGTTTGTAGTGATTGTATACCGAAACGGACAATACTTTTTTAGCGTCATCCTGACCAATAACATACTGGTCAAGGTGGCTCTTAATCTCGGCTGGCTTTAATATCCCTGGGGTTGCCGGCGTTGTTTTAACCTTACGCACTTTCAGCTCTTCAGCCAATATTTCGTTTGCCTGGTTCACACACTTATCGCAAATGTGCGCGTCAAGCCCGGCTATTAGCATCAGGGAGTCCTGTTTTCCTGCTCCGCAGAACGAACATCTTATCTCCTTGCTGTTTTTATTCATCTGATTTCCTTTTGTTTAACAAAAATAACTATTTGTTTTAATATATTAAAGCACATAGTTCATGGTCGATAGTTCATAGCAGCGACTATCAGCGATGAACTATCAACCATCAACTAATAACTTAAATTACTTAGCCTTAGTACTGTTACCGCGTAAAATCTCATCTACCATACCAAATTCTTTTGCTTCTTCAGCAATCATCCAATGGTCACGGTCTGACGCATCCCATACTTTTTCGTATGATGTACCGCTATGGTCAGCTATAATCTGGTACAACTCTTTTTTAAGCTTAGTAATTTCATGATACGAAATTTCAATATCCGATTGTGTACCTTGCGCACCGCCTGATGGTTGGTGAATCATTACCCTTGCATGTGGTAATGCTGCACGTTTACCTTCGGCACCTGCACATAATAGTACCGCACCCATTGATGCTGCCATACCTGTGCAAATAGTTGCCACATCGTTTGATATGAACTGCATTGTATCATAAATACCTAAACCGGCATAAACCGAACCACCCGGAGAGTTAATGTAGATCTGGATATCGCGTTTACTATCAGCCGACTGAAGGAATAGCAATTGAGCTTGTATAATGTTTGCGATATTATCATAAATAGCATCACCTAAAAAGATGATACGATCCATCATCAGGCGCGAAAACACGTCTAATTGCGAAATATTTAAAGGGCGCTCTTCAATAATATAAGGCGTCATACCGGTAGTAGCAATGCCACTTGGCATGCGGCTACGGTCAACGTTAGCAATATATTTATCTACATATATACTGTTAATGCGGTGATGTTTAACCGCATATTTCCGGAATTCATTTTTATCAATAGTATCCATGTTATTTGTTTTTTGTTTTAATGTATCGGCAGGGTTTAACCGCCCTAAATATAGTTTTTACTTCAATAGTTTTCACAACAGAAAGTTTGCAAAAAGTAAATTTATTTGGTTTCCGGTAATAACTATTTCTCCCCCTGTCATTTCAACCGGAGGGAGAAATCTTCTAAAACTTGCAAAGTTCGCCATGCCACCCGAAGAAGATTTCTCCCTCCGGTCGAAATGACAATAAGCTCATAAAACACCAAAAGCAACTGATTAAGTTGCTTTTGGTGACCATCAAGCATGCAATGTCTTGCTACTTGATACTAAATACCTGATACTAAATATTAATGTTTATGCTCAGCTACTAATTTGTTAAAATCAGTAATGGCAATATCTTTATTTTCTAAAGTAACAACGCTTTTTATGTAATCAAACGTTTTAAGGGCTTTTAGCTCTTCAAATATTTTGTTCGCGTTTTCTTTGCTTTGCAGATATTGTACAGTGTATTGTGCTAATTGCTCTTCAGCAATAGGCTGCGGACTGTACATTTGGAACTGTTGCGCTAAACGTTGTTTTGCTAAAGCGAAAACTTCGTCGTACTTAATTTCAACGCTGTTTTCTTTCATGATTTTGTTTTCGATCAAAGTCCATTTAAGGTTCTTCGCGAAATCATTATAACCACCTTGCAATTCCTCATCGCTCAACTTTTCATTGGTAGCTTTTAACCAGCGTTTCAAAAATTCATCAGGCAGGTTAAAATCAACTTTGTTTAAGCTGTAGTGGTATATTTCATCCTGCAATTGGCGTTCAGCGTCTTGCTGCATCATGCTTTCTAACTCTTCAGTTATTTTAGCCCTGAATTCTGCTTCAGTTGTTACGGTACCTTCACCAAATAATTTGTCAAAGAACTCCTGGTTCAAATCACCTTCTTCTAAACGGTTAATGTTTTTAACAGTTAACTGGAAGTTCGATTTTAAATCAGCTGCTACATCTTCGTCAACTTTTAAAATGGCTGCAATACGTGTCGCGTCATTGTTATAAGCTTTCTGAATATCCAGCGTTACTACGTCATCTTTTTTAAGGCCGATCAATGATTTTTTAATCTCATCATTTTGAATCTGGTCTAATCTAACCGATGTTGTATTGCTTATCCCATCCTCAAAAACAGAACCATCCGGAGAAAGTTGCACTAATTCTGAATAAAGCACATCATCATCTGCCGATACGTCAGGATTTGTCATTTTGCCATAGCTTCTGCGGATATTTTTGATACGTGATGCCAATGTTTCCTCATCAACTTTAATCACATATTGAGTTAATTTATCTTTTGAAGTGAATTCAACATTGGTTAGATTAG
>JABDDX010000158.1:4364-4585 GCA_013287375.1 Bacteroidota bacterium
TTCAACATTAAACTCAGGCGCCAAACCAACTTCGTAATTAAATTCAAAGTTATCGGCAAAATCCCAGTTGTATTCTTTACGCTCATCAATCTTCGGTAAAGGCTGGCCTAATACCTCTAATTTCTCGTCTTCTATATATTTATTCAGGGTATCTGATAGCAAAGTGTTGATTTCGTCAACCAAAATGCTTTTTCCGTACATTCTTTTGATATGCGAAGTCG
>JABDDX010000159.1 GCA_013287375.1 Bacteroidota bacterium
GGAAATTTAACCCCCGAAAGTGTTGGCGACTATGCATCAGGCACAAACCATACTTTACCTACCAGTTCGTATGCGAAAGCATATTCGGGTGTATCGGTAGACTCATTTGTTAAAAAGATCACTTTCCAGCATATTACGCCTGATGGTATTAGGAACATCGGGCCAACAGTGGAAATTTTAGCAGCGTTAGAAGGTTTACAGGCGCATAAAAATGCGGTCACCGTTAGAATGAAATAATCATGTTCAGCATAAATAATATAATCAGAGAAAATATAAAAAACTTAACGCCCTACTCTTCTGCAAGAGATGAGTTTAAAGGCGAAGCGAGTGTTTACTTAGATGCCAATGAGAACGCCTACGGTTCGCCATTGGAGCAACAATACAATCGTTATCCAGATCCATTACAATACAAAGTAAAAAAGCGCTTAAGCGATATTAAAGGTGTTCCCCCAAGAAACATCTTCTTAGGTAATGGTAGCGATGAAGCTATAGATATCTTATTCCGCAGCTTTTGCAATCCAGAAGTGGATAATGTGATATTGGTACCACCAACCTATGGCATGTACCAGGTTTCGGCAAATATTAATGATGTACACGTTAAAAACGTATTGCTGACCGAAGATTATCAGCTAAACATGGAAGGCATTGCTGAGGCGATAGACAAGCATACCAAGATGATCTTTATTTGCTCGCCAAACAATCCAACGGGCAATTCTATCAATCGTGATGATGTTGAAACTTTGCTTGCCAACTTTAACGGTTTGGTTGTGGTTGATGAAGCTTATATTAACTTCAGCAGACAAAAAACCTTTATACAGGAGCTTACCGAGTACGCTAACCTGGTGGTTTTGCAAACCTTATCAAAGGCATGGGGTTTAGCTGGCTTGCGTGTAGGAATGGCCTTTGCAAGCGAGGAAATCATTGAGGTAATGAATAAGGTTAAACCACCTTACAACATTAATGAGGCCTCAAAGGAGTTAGCTTTAAAAGCATTGCAGAACGTAGCGCAGGTAAATGAATGGATTAAAGAAACGCTTGCACAACGTGATAAGTTGGTACTTAATCTTAAAAACTTTGATTTCGTGCTGGATATCTATCCATCCGATGCTAACTTTATTTTAGTTAAGACGACCGATCCCAAGGCGATTTATAACTTTTTGGTTGAAAGGGGCATTATTGTGCGCGATCGTTCTAAAATAGACCTTTGCGAAGGTAGCTTACGTATAACGGTGGGCACACCCGCTGAAAACGATATTTTATTGAATACTTTACAGGAATATAAATAATGAGTAATCCGAAGAAAATACTCTTCATCGATCGCGATGGTACGCTGATAAAAGAACCGGCTGATGAGCAGATAGATTCATTTGCTAAACTGGAGTTTTATCCGGGCGTTTTACAATACCTGCCTAAAATTGCTGCAGAATTGGATTACGAACTGGTAATGGTGAGTAATCAGGACGGTTTAGGCACGGCTTCTTTTCCGGAAGATACATTTTGGCCGGTGCAAAATTTCATCTTAACCACGTTAAAAAACGAAGGTATAGAATTTTCAAATATTTGTATCGACCGTACTTTTCCTGCTGAGAATGCCCCTACCCGTAAACCGGGGACTGCATTATTGACAGAATATTTTGATACAGAGAAATATGACCTAAAAAATTCTTTTACTATCGGCGACCGAAAAAATGATATTTTGTTAGGATATAACCTTGGTGCCAAGGCTATATGGTTAAATGATAACCCGGGTTTGGGTGATAAAGAATTCACGCAGGATGAAGTTGCCAAAATAAAGAGTACAGTTGTCTTAGAAACATCCCATTGGGACAAAATATACGAGTTTTTAAAGCTGGGCGAACGTGTGGTTGAACACCGTCGCGCTACTAAAGAAACTGACATCTACATAAAAATAAACCTTGATGGTACCGGCGAAGCGAAAGTAAGCACCGGTTTACATTTCTTTGATCATATGCTGGATCAAATAGCACGTCATGGTAGTATCGACCTCGAGGTTATTGCTAAAGGCGATTTGCATATCGATGAACACCATACCATTGAAGATACAGGTATTGCTTTAGGCGAAGTTTTTGCTACAGCTTTAGGAAATAAAAGAGGCATTGAACGTTATGGTTTTTGCTTGCCGATGGATGATTGCCTTGCACAGGCAGCCATTGATTTTGGTGGGCGCAACTGGATAGTTTGGGAAGCTGCATTTAATAGGGAAAAGGTTGGCGATGTACCTACAGAAATGTTTTACCATTTCTTCAAGTCATTCTCTGACGCAGCTAAATGCAATCTAAATATAAAAGCAGAAGGACAAAACGAACATCATAAAATTGAAGCCATATTTAAAGTTTTCGCAAAGGCAATAAAAATGGCTGTGAGACGTGATGTAAATAATATGGTTTTACCATCTACAAAGGGAGTTCTATAACCCCCCAGCCCCCTAAAGGGGGAGTAATTAATTATGGCAACAAACGATCAAGATATAACAAACTCTAATATTCCCTTTTCAGGGAGCAAGGGGGTTGGCATAATTAGCTACGGCGCCGGAAATATATTCTCGCTTACTGCTGCTTTAGAGCGGTTGGGGATTGCTTATGGCATGATCTATAAAGAAGAGGATTTTGAACAATATGACCGGTATATTATACCAGGCGTTGGGCATGCAGGTTCGGCAATGCATAAATTAGAGCAAACCGGGCTTATTCCTAAAATAAAATCGCTTACCAAACCGGTTTTAGGTATTTGTGTGGGGATGCAGTTGCTTACTTCATACTCTGAAGAGGGCGATTCCAAACTCCTTAATTTATTTCCGATCAGGACGCTTAGGTTTAAAGATAGTCCTGATTATAAGGTTCCGCACACAGGATGGAATACTATTTTTCCGGAAAAGGAGAACCCTTTATTTAAAAATATTCCATCCGGATCACACTTTTACTTTGTACATTCATACTTTATTGAGTATGATACTGCATATACTTTATCTTCAACGAATTACAATTCACAATTTTCGGCATCAATTTGGCGGGATAATTTTTACGGGGTGCAATTTCACCCTGAGAAATCCGGCAAGTACGGTGAAACTTTATTAACTAACTTTTCAAAAATATAAACGACATGTACATTATTCCTGCAATTGATATTTTAAATAAAAAAGTGGTAAGGCTGCGCGAGGGTGATTATGAGCAGGTAACTTAATACGACGTTACTTTAGAAGAAATGATAGAAAGATACCAGTCATACGGTACAAATTTCATCCATATTATCGACCTTAATGGCGCTAAAAATGATTTTAGCAACCAGCAATACCTGTTTGATGTAATTAAAAAAACATCTATGCAAGTGCAATACGGTGGCGGTATCCGCAGTATTGAAAAAGTTAAAGAATTGCTTGATGCAGGCGTACAACGTGTAATTGTTGGTACACAAGCGATTTCTAATCCGGATTTTTTAAAGGATTTGAGTAAGTCACTTGGTAGCGCCAAATATCTTGACCGTGTTGTGATTGCTATCGACGTTTTAGATGAGGTGATCAAATATTCAGGCTGGATGGAAAGCTCACCGATTAAATTGATGGACTACGTTGATAAATGTCTTGCTTTAGGCTTTTTCCGTTTTCTATGTACCGATATTAACAAAGACGGCAAATTAGGTGGCGCCGGAATCGATTTGTATAAAAAACTGCTTGATCATTCACCATTTATTAAGCTGATCGCCTCTGGCGGTGTAAGCTCTATGGCCGATATTGATTCTTTAAGTAAAATTAAAGTGGAATCGTGCGTGGTTGGAAAGGCCATTTACGAAGGTCGTATCAGCATTGAAGAAATAAAAAATTGGAATTTAGAGTCATTGGTTACGATATAACCCCCCAGCCCCCTGAAGGGGGAGCTACTTGTCCTAAATCAGTTAAATGAGAAAAAAATTATTTCTTGGTGCTAATGCAGAGATATTTAAGAATGCTAAAGCATTAAGATATAATATGACTCCTGCTGAAAATGCATTGTGGGCATCTTTAGGATTGAGGTTTCCCAATATTAAGTTTAGAAGACAACATGCACTTGGGCAATATATTGCAGATTTCTATTGCCATCATCATAAATTGGTAATCGAGATTGATGGTAGCATACATCATTTGCCTGAAGTAATTCAGAATGATTTTGAGAAACAGCAATTTTTAGAAGAACAGGGATTAAAGTATTAAGATTCACGAATAACCAAGTATTCAATAATTTAGAGCAAGTTTTGGAATCCATAAACAAAGATATTAGCTACCCCTTTAGGGGGCGGGGGGGGTTAGCAAAGCGTATTATACCCTGCCTCGACGTTAAAGACGGTCGTACTGTAAAAGGTGTGAATTTTGTCGATTTACGCGATGCCGGCGACCCTGTTGAACTGGCCTGTAACTACTCCCGTCAGGGCGCT
>JABDDX010000160.1:0-3497 GCA_013287375.1 Bacteroidota bacterium
CACTTGGTTTTGCTAAAGATGCTGTTGTTACCGTTCCTTTCCCAAATGATAGCGTAAGTTTAACCCGAATAAACACCCTGCGCGATCAGCTTTTGCAACAACCAGGTATCAATAAAGTGAGTTTTAGCTCCGCAAGTCCATCAGATAATATGGGATGGTCTACCGATTTCAAGTACAACAACTCATCTAAACAAACAGATTTTAATGCCGATTTAAAATGGGCCGATGTAGATTATTTCAGTTTGTATAAACTACAATTAGTTGCGGGTCATATTTATGCTAAAACTGATACTGTACACGAGTATGTAGTAAATGAGGCTTTATTGAAAAAATTAGGCATTACTAATCCTAACGATGCTATTGGTAAGAACCTGGAATTGTTTAACGATAAAACTAAGAATGCCCGTATTGTGGGCGTTGTGAAAGATTTCAACGTCAGATCATTAAAACACGATATACCACCTGTTATAATGGCTGCATATAAATCCACTTATCAGGTTATCAATATAAAGATACAACCAACGAATATTAAGGAATCACTGGCATCCATCGAACATTTATGGAATAATGCGTTCCCAGATAATTTGTATGAATACCAGTTTTTAGATACCAAGATAGCTGCCTATTATAAAAGCGAAGAACAGCAATCCGATCTTTGCAAAATATTCGCAGGTATAGCCATATTCATCTCTTGTCTGGGTTTGTACGGCCTAATATCATTCATGGCGCTACAGCGTACCCGCGAAGTGGGTATACGAAAAACACTTGGTGCATCGGTAAGCAGTATAGTTTATTTATTTTCTAAAGAGTTTACGGTACTCATCCTGTTATCATTTGCTATATCGGCACCGGTGGGCTGGTATTTTATGAACAAATGGTTGATGGACATTACATACAGAATAACATTAGGCCCCGGGATATTTTTACTGGCGATAGCGGTTTCAATAGTTATAGCATGGTTAACGGTTGGCTATAAAGCAGTTTCGGCAGCGTTGGCTAATCCGGTTAACAGTTTACGAAGCGAATAAAATATTAAAATAATCATGATAAAAAATAATATAAAAACCGCCTGGCGAAGTTTGTTGCATAACAAAAGTTATGCAACACTTAATATAGTTGGGTTGGCTGTAGGTGTGGCAGCATGTTTGCTTATTTTCCTGATTATAAAGTATGAAACCAGTTTTGATATGTATCATACTAAAAAAGATCATATATATCGGGTGGTAACTTTACAAGGTGCCCCAGATGGTACGGAGTATGTTAGCGGTGTACCTTTCCCAACTAGTCCAGGCCTCCGATTGGATTTTCCTCAACTTAAACAAGTTGCCAGCATATTAAGAGCCAATGGAACACTTTTGAGTTTAAACGATGATAAAACCAATGCGACAAAAAAATTTAAGGAGGACGAAACCTATTATACCGAGCCTCAATTTTTTGATGTATTTGATTTTAAATGGCTGGCCGGCGATAAAAAAACGGCACTAAATGACCCGAACACAATTGTTTTGACACAAACAGAGGCAGATAAGTTTTTTGGTGACTGGAAAAACGCGATCGGAAAGACCATTAAGCTTGAGAATAAAACCAACCTTAAAGTAACAGGGATTTTGAGTGATCCGCCTGTTAATACTGATTTTCCATTAAAAGTAATTATTTCATACGCCTCAATAAAAGTTAAAGGCAGCGAGTATTACAGAAATATAAATAACTGGACAAGTATTTATGGACAACATTATTGTTTTGTGGTATTGCCTGATAATCAATCTGCAAGCCAGTTTAATCATGAGCTGGATGGGTTTGTTAAAAAGCACATCCCTCCGGTTTCTGTTAAAGAAGGGATGCACTTGCAAGCGCTATCGGACATCCATTACAATGCGGAAATTGGTAAATATACGAAAGGTGAATTCAGCCATCAGTTAATTGATGCAATTGCCTTAATAGGAATATTTTTATTGGTGATAGCCTGCGTTAACTTTATTAACCTGGCAACTGCACAGGCCGTTAACCGTTCAAAAGAAGTAGGCATTCGTAAAGTATTAGGCAGCACCCGGAAGCAATTGATTTTGCAATTCATCAGCGAAACTTTTATCATCACCTTAGCTGCTATAATTATTGGAATTGCAGTTGCTTTTGTGGCTTTGCCTTACTTTAATACATTGCTTGATATTCACTTAAGTACCGGGTTTCTGATGGATCCGCAAGTGATACTATTTATCGTTGTTTTACTTATTGCAGTTACCTTTTTGGCTGGTTTTTATCCGGCCATGATACTATCAGGGTTTAATCCTATCGCGGCATTAAAAAATAAAATCGCGGCAAGCAGTACAAGCGGGGTTTCTTTACGAAGAGGCCTGGTTGTTATGCAATTTGGTATTGCGCAGGTACTGATAATTGGTACATTGGTTATCATCAGTCAAATGGATTACTTTAAAAATAAATCTTTAGGTTTTGCCAAGGATGCTATTATTAATGTTGGATTGCCCAGCGACAGTATTAGTTTGACCCGTATAAACACACTGCGGGATGAGCTGTTGCAGCAGCCAGGTGTTAAAGATGTTAGTTACAGCTTTGCCAGCCCATCCGACAACTCTAGTTGGGGAACGGACTTTACATATGACAATGCCACGAAACCAGCAAGTTTTCAAGCTAATATGAAATGGGCGGATGCTGAATATTTTAAACTGTATAATTTACAGATGGTGGCAGGGCGTCCGTATATTAAAACAGATACCATTCATGAAATTGTAGTAAACGAAACACTGCTTAAAAAATTGGGTGTTTTAAACCCTAATGCTGCCATCGGTAAATACATTGAGCTTGGGGATAAAAAGTCTCGCATTGTTGGTGTTGTAAAGGATTTTAATGTCAGCTCATTAAAAAAACAAATACCGCCGGTTATCATGGCGTCTTATAAAGATGTTTACCAGGTTATCAATATCAAAATTCAACCTGCCGATATGAAGCAGACGCTTTCTGCTGTTGAACGCACATGGAACAGTACTTTCCCGGATTATGTTTATGAGTACAAATTCCTGGATGAAAAAATAGCAGATTTTTACAAAAGCGAAAGTCAACTATCACAGCTCTATAAAATATTTGCGGGGATAGCCATATTTATTTCCTGTTTGGGTTTATACGGGCTGATATCATTTATGGCAGTACAGCGCATTAAGGAAGTTGGTATCCGCAAAACTTTAGGCGCATCAGTAAGCAGTATTGTTTACCTTTTCTCAAAAGAGTTTACAGTTTTAATTTTAGTTGCTTTTGCTATCTCAGCACCATTAGGCTGGTATTTAATGAATAAATGGCTTATGACATTTACCTATAGATACACCTTTGGTCCCGGTATTTTTATTCTATCGATTGCAGTCTCTGTAATTATTGCCTGGTTAACAGTAGGTTATAAAGCACTAAGGGCGGCTTTAGCAAATCCGGTTAATAGTTTACGAAGCGAATAATATTAAAATTATAAAACTAACAGTGATAAAGATCAAAAT
>JABDDX010000160.1:3507-4385 GCA_013287375.1 Bacteroidota bacterium
AAATATCAAGAATATGGTACAGAACTATTTTAAAATAGCGTGGCGAAACATTAAAAAACATACAGCTTTTTCATTTATCAATGGAGGGGGGCTAACATTAGGTATAGCAAGCTGCCTGCTGCTGTTATTGTATGTATCATACCATTTAAGTTTCGATCATCAGTTTAAAAACCTTGATAATATTTATGTGGTAGAAAACAATCAGCATGGCGATGGCCAGATATATACCTTTGCTGCAACACCCGGTGTGGCAGCAGCAGCTATAAAAGCTGAGGTGCCGGGCGTTGTGCAGTCGGTTCGTGTTGATACTTATGGTGATGGAAACCTTATCAGCTACAAAAACAACAGTTTTAAAAAGGTAGGCCTGTATGCGGACTCTGCTTTCTTCTCAATGTTTTCCTATCATTTTATTAAGGGTAACCCGCTTACTTCTTTAACACAACCTAACTCGATAGTAATTACCGCCGACTTCGCAAAAACGCTTTTTGGCGATGCTGATCCTATGAACAAGATGGTGACTCGCAACAATAGTGTGCCGATGATAGTTACGGGTGTTATTGATAATATACCCGCCAACGAATCGTACCAGTTCGATTTTGTAATGCCGTATGCACAATTTGAGAATGATAATGCCTGGGCTAAAAACTCAAATTGGGGACATAACTTTTGCCAAACCTATGTTCAGTTAAAAGATGCCGGATCATTAAACAGGGCTAATTCAATTTTAAAATCTATTATTGCCCGTCATAGCACCGGCAATACTAACCAGCTTTTTCTATTCCCGTTTTCAAAAACGCATTTATATCAAAAATTTGAAAATGGCAAATCCGTTGGTGGGAGCATCAGCCAGATCCATCTATTTGAAGCACTTGCATTGT
>JABDDX010000161.1 GCA_013287375.1 Bacteroidota bacterium
CGTATCTTTCTTAAAGCTTTTTATTTCATTCTTTACTAAACCTATGAAGAAGAAAAAAAGAATAATAGGCCATGTTTTACCTACCGTTAAAAAAAAAGTAATAAAGTCGTCGATACCTACGGCTATGGAATATTTGTTGCTTTTTAACTCTTGCAAGATTAATAAGGACAAACTTGCCCAGGTTGATAAAGCTATTGATGAGAATATTACGGTTAACCGTAGTCGGTATGAAAGTATTGCCAATCTGGTGCGCCTGGGTAACGGGAACCTTCCATTAAACCAGGGACTATTCGCTTCGGGTTATACACCTTTTTTTGATCGTTATAATTCAGGTTCTTCTTTAACATCGGTTCAGTCAGGCCAGCAAACGGTAAGCATATTAAATGCGATGCCGGCGCTTAGTGATACAAGTAATTATTTGAATAATATAGGCTTTTTTGATAGCAGCACCTTGCAAAACAGCAACATATTGGGCATAAACAATTATTTTTCAAGCGGTTCAACTATCCCCTGGTATTTTATTGCCTGTGTACATTACCTTGAATGTTCATTCAGCTTTAAAAAGCACCTCCACAACGGCGATCCGCTATCCGGTTACACAATACACGTGCCGGTTCATCGCCCAAAAGTAGGTCACGGCGCTCCGTTTACATTTGAGGAGAGTGCTGTTGATGCTTTAAAGTTAATGGGCTATGATAAAGTAACCAATTGGAGTCTGCCATTTATATTGCAAAAATTGGAAGGATATAATGGTTTCGGCTACACTAATAGAGGGATTAACTCGCCTTATTTATGGAGTTATTCCAATCAATATGTAAAAGGTAAATATACAAAGGACAGAACCTTCAGTGCCAATGCCGTGTCAGAACAAATGGGAGCTGCTGTGATACTTAAGCGAATGGAAGATAGAGCGCTCATCAGTATCCCACGAAATTAAAATGAAAAGAAATGATACATATTTTTTTTCGGGTCTGTTTTTTTTCGGGCTGCTATTGTTAAACAATGGATGCAAGGGAAGCACTTCAGTTAACAGCGAAGCAAAGCCCGCGCAGGTTAAACAACAAAATGCTGAAAGCCAAACTGTAAACAATGATGAAAAGGAGTTCAGGCAATTTTTAAAAGCGTTTAAACAAGGAGTGAAAAACGGTGATAAGCAAAAGCTAATTACATATCTAAACTTTCCATTACAAACACAGCCGCAGTGGAGTAATGAAGATTTAAAAGCAACAACTATAAACCCTGCGGATGGCTTAATTACAAAGCAGGAATATCCGCAATATGCAGGGGATATTTTTACTAAGGATGCCATACGGTTAATACCTGCAAGCACCGAAGATAACCTGGTTCAAATTGATAATGATACGAATGAGAGTTATTACAAAACATTAAAAGCTGTAACTGATAAAGGCAGCACATTATATGAATTGCAACAGCAATATGTGCAAGCTAACAATAAAGAAACCTCATATGGGTTTGTGTTTGGCAAAGTAAAAGGCCATTATAAAGTTATCAGTTATTTCTGCCCTTGGCCTGTTAAAAGCTAATGGATTATATGCTGAATTATGGAAAAGAAACTGAATGTAGAAATAAATATTGAAGGTACCGCTATAACGCATTTTTCAAATTTTAACCTTGACCAGCGTTTTAACGAGCATCACACCTTTCAATTACGCTTTAACCATGATATGGTTGAGGAGTATAATGCGGTAACGCTGGAAAAATCTAAAAACTTTATAGGTAAAAATATAACGGTACAATTTGGAACCGCCGACGGCGGTGATAATGTATTTAGTGGAATTGTAACTAAAGTTGAACTATCGCAAAGCCATGGGTTTAATGGCGATATATTAGTTAGCGGTTTTAGCCCCGGTATATTGCTGGACAGAGGGCCGGACTTGGGATCGTACCTGAATAAAAATTTAAGAAGTATTGTACAATTAGCTACGCAGGATGCCCCGCAAAACGATCTTCAGTTTAATATACAACCAACCAATGGGGCTGTTATTGATTACATAATCCAATATCGCGAAAGTGATTATGATTTTATCAATCGCTTGTCGGCCGAGTATTATGAATGGTTTTATTACGATGGCGTTAAACTGAATTTTGGTAAGCCAGATAAGTTAGATGAAGTGAACCTTATTTATGGCCGCGATCTGCATAGTTTGCAATATGCTTTACAGATAGCGCCACTTAAACAAAACAAATTTGCATACAGCCCGACACTGGACGAATTGCTTTATGCTGAACCGCAGGCAGCAATGGGGGGCAACCCCGATAGTTCACACGCGATTGATGCCTCAAATAAAGTCTTCAGCAAAATATATAATGAACCTTTATCTGTTAGGGTAAATACTACTAAGGAGATAAATGATTTTGTAAATAACGAGCAAAAAGCGCTTGTATCAGATTTGGTGAGCATTGTGGGCAATGGCGATAACCCGCAGGTTGGTTTAGGCAAAGTGCTTAACATTAGCATGAGCACACGAGCTGGTGTTAGTTTCCAGGTGCAGGAGTTCGGGAAGTTTTTGGTTACTGCCGTTTATCATCAAATAGATGGCGTAGGCCACTATCAAAACACATTTGAAGGTGTAACGTCAGATACAGAACGCTTGCCCGTTAAAGAGGTTGAAAAACCCCAGCCCGACATGCAGATTGCTACCGTGGTTGACAATGACGACCCCGGTAAACAAGGCCGCATAAAGGTTAAATTTAAATGGCAGTGTACCTCAAATGATGATACGGAATGGCTAAGAATAGTTACCCCAAGTGCCGGTAACAATAGTCAGGGGCAAAATAATCGTGGTTTTATAGCCATACCCGAATTAAATGATCAGGTACTGGTCGGTTTTGAAGAAGGCAATATTGCACGGCCGGTAGTTATGGGCAGTGTGTACCATAATAACAATGGCGATAGCGTTCAGCAGGTAAATAATCATCTAAAAAGCCTTAGCACACGTAGCGGCTGTCTTATTCTTTTTAATGATACGGATAGCCAGGGCAGTATAACTATTTCAGATCCCTCTGGAAATATATGGTATATGGATGGCCAGGGAAATATCACAGTTACCGCGCCCAAGAATTTTACGGTAATAGCAGGAGGAGATATTACATTAAATGCAGGTAGCAATATATTGTCGAACGCAGGTAAAGCAATTAACAACAATGCCGGGCAAAGCATAACCAGTAATGCAGGTACGGATATTGTAGATAATGCAGGGGCAATGATGACGCATAATGCGATACAGGATTATAGCTTACAAGCCGCGAATATTAAAAAAGTAGCTATTGGCAATATAAGCGTACAGGGGCAATCGGTTAGTAAGCAGGCCGACCAGGATGTGCAAATTACCAGTACCAACGGTAATATTAATAAACACGCGCAGGAAGAACTGCAAAATAATAGCGGCCAAAACACTAAACATAATTAATTATGGCTGGAGGCAATTATTCAGAAACCGCAGGCGGCTCTATTACAGAAACGGTTGATGGCGATTATAATATTTATGCAGGCAGGAATATTACAAATACTGCAGGCAAAAGTGTACTTGAATCCGGGGCAAATAAAGGGGTTAAATTTGGTGCGCCTAAGTCTCCGCCGCATAAAAAAGGAATTGTTGGTGTTGTAATGTTTGTTGCAGGAACTACAGATCCTTTAAACATCGCCGGTTTAAAACATCAAGCAAATACAACCTATTGGCAAGACGGCCTGCAAAGTTTTTGGGAAAAAACAAAGGAATTAGCGCCGCAGTATCTTGATTTGCATGTAGAAGGTAGTTTTTTTAGCTGGTCTGGTGCTAACAATACAGAAGAAAGAAATAAAGCTGCAGATCGTCTGTTGGATTTATTGATGAGAGTATACCCTGCTTATAAAAATCACGAAACTCATCTTCATTTAATTGGGCATTCACATGGGGGAAATGTAATTAACCAGTTTACAAACCTGATTGTAAAAGATCAAAGATTCCCGAAACTATGGAAAATTAAAAGTATTACTTACTTATCCACTCCTTTTTTCAAAAAGAAACATCAATTAAATCATACTAAACTACACAAAGAATGCAAAATTATTAATGTGCATAATGAATATGATTTAACACAGCGCCTAATAGCCGATTTTAGTTTAGTTGAGTTAGTGGATTTTCTTCGGGATTTCCATATGGATAATTTTAATAAAGGCCTTAATGTATTGAAAGGAGTAGATACATCAGCGTTTAACAATCTTAAGCATATATGGATAAGTGAAAGTGAAGGCACTTTTTTATGGAGGGAAACAACAA
>JABDDX010000162.1:0-358 GCA_013287375.1 Bacteroidota bacterium
GATGGTTTGCTGGAAACATTTACCGAAGTAGTTGATAACCGTGCGCGTAAATATTATAAGCTTACAGAACAAGGCGGTAAGGAAGTTACCAGTAAACTAAACGAGGCACAGGCTTTTATTGAGCAGTTACAACTTTTACTAAACCTTAAACCTGTTATAAAATGAGCTTAGATTACTGGGACCTGGATTTAATACATGAGCGTATGAAGGAGTACGATATTAAGTACCGGGAGATTTACGATGAGCTATTTGACCATATAAGCTCTGCCATTGAAGAAAAGCAAAACGCGGGCGATAGCAGAAATTTGTCGGTTATTTTTGATGAGGTGATTGCCACACATTTTGGTGGTTATTTGGG
>JABDDX010000162.1:368-4065 GCA_013287375.1 Bacteroidota bacterium
AGGAAAGAGATTACAGGCGTAAGGTACGGAAAAGGATATGGGCAAATTTTATGTACTATGTAAACTTTAAATCATTGGCGTTTACAGTTTTAATTATGCTGATGAGTTTAATGCTTCCGACAGGCAAGTTAACCTTTGGCGTAATAGGAGGTTTGCTGATTGTAGCGGCATTTGCCCCATCCGCTTATGTTTACTTTAAACTAAAACGGATCAAGCGCCCGGGCGAAAAAAAATCATTGGTATACATCGAGACAATAAGAAGAGCTAATTTACCAACCTTGATAATTTATTGCGCAATAGGTTTCCCCCAATTACCCTATCAAATATTGGGTGAAGAGCCACCCTTTAAATTATATAACATACCCCCGGTTATATTAGCTTTTGTACTCGCGTTAATGTTAATTTATAATTTTAGCTATGTGCGTTTGTGTAAACAGGAGCTTGAGCAATTTGCACTTGCCGAAGAATAGCTAAACCGTAAACTTAATTACCTGTTTCCCATAATCAATTATTGCTTGATACTTCATCAAAATATCGCCGCCTAATACACCTAAAACCTGCGGATGCCCCATTTGCGTATAGGCGATGTTAATGGTTGATAGATCGAGCACGGCTACCTGGAATTCGGGGATCTTTAAGCGGCCTATGCGCATGTCATGTATTGTCGCGGTGAAGGATTGCATGCTGTTGGTTCCGAGGCCCGTTGATAGTATGTCGCTATCGTTTATCAGCGCTTTTTTGTTGGCTTTAAGCAGTAGTCCTTTATCGAATGCAGTTTTTGATGCACCTGTATCTAAAACCACTGTAAATGTTTTGCCATATACCTTGATGTTTAATAAGGGGTGAAAGCCATCGCCATTAAGATCAATAATTTGGAGTGGAGCTGATACGCGCATTTGGAATTAGACGGTTAAAATAAACGATGCAAAGGTATGCGCTTAATTTTTACTATTAGCATCTTCGGCCATTTCCAGGATGATGGAATCCATACGATCAAATTCAGTTTTTATATGGTGGAGGATCTCGGGGTCGGGATCGGTTTTAAGCATTGTTATCAATCCTTTTAAGTTAGCAAGCGGGCTGCGTATAAGGTGTGATTGCTTCCATGCCATATCCTTTATGCTATTAATGTGGCTTTGGATATGTTTGTAGGCTGTTTTAAGGTTTTGTTCGGCATTCTTGCGTTCAGTAATATCATATAATGCCATCAATATGCCTAATATGTTTGTATGATCGCCAGTGATGGGGAACAGGCGTACATAGTACCATAACGTTGATCCATCCGCTTGCGGAAAGTTAACTTCAAAATTTATGTTCTCGCCATTTAAAACCTTATTGGTAAACTTATGTAATTGCGGGAATTTATCTGGTGGAAAATAATCGGAAAGCGGGCTGTTGTTCTCGGGGTTATGGCCGTATTGTTTTTTAATAAACTGGGTAGCCTTAGGGTTAAACATCAACGCCTTAAGATGCTTGTCGAATAAGCCGTAAGCGGTATCAGTGGTATTTAATATAGCCTTTAAGTTTGCTTCTGATTTTTGTAATAGTTCTTCAGCCTTAAATTGTTCGGTTATATCATTTGTTTGAGATAGTCTTACCGGGCGGCCTTCAATCGTAATATCATGTGTGGTTAACTGTACATACATGATAGTTCCATCTTTTTTAAGATGGCGGGCAATTCTCGTTTTCTCATTATCATCTTCATATCCCCGTAACTGTATTTCACGATCTTCAGGCAATCGTAATGCGGTTACATCCATACTGGTTAGCTCTTCTTTGGTATAGCCGTAGTGGTTTGCGGCGGCAGCGTTTACCGCAAGTATCTTCAGGCTGTCTTTAGCTATCATCCACATTGGCATTGGGTTGCTTTCAAATAGCACCTTATATTTTTGCTCTGATGATTTAAGCTCGCCTTCGGCCTTTCTGCGCTCGGTAACATCCATCATGGAGCCGATGATCGTTGGAACACCGCCCATCATGGCCCGGCTGCCATAAAATTCGACCCAATTGCTTGAGCCATCTTTCTTTTTGCCCATTGTTTCATAGCGCACACTGTCAATTTTGCCCTCCATGCGAAGTTTTACCTGCTGGTTGGTGTATTCGCGGTGTGTGTCATAAATAATGGTATCCACAGGAAAAGTGTTTGTTAATTCTTCCTGTTGATAACCGAAAATCTCGGCAAAGCGCGGGTTTACATAAGTAAACTTGCCATGCTGAACCATGTATATACCCACCATTGATTTATCGGCAATAGTCCTGAATTTGAGTTCGGCATCGCTAACTTCCGCCGCCATTTTATTACGGTAGGTAACATCTCGGGCAACCACCATAATTCGGTTATCAGGGAATACTTTAACATTCACTTCCGCGGTAAATTTTTCACCCGACTTCCTGATAAATGTTCTCTCAATCGGCCCCTGGCCAATATAGCTGCTTAACAAAGGTAGGGGCCTGCTTTTTAACTCTTCGGGATCAAGTAACGTTTTTACGTTCATGCGCAGTAATTCTTCCCGCGTGTATCCTGTCATCTCGCACATGCTATCGTTTACCTCGGTAAAATTCCTATCGTTATCTACCACATAAATAGCATCGGTGGCTTGTTGAATGAGGGTGTGATAACGGTCTTCGCTTTTTTGATATTCGATGGTTCGTTGTTCTACCCGTTCTTCCAGCTCCGCATTCATGTTAATCACCTCTTCTTCGGCAAGTTTTCGTTTATCATCAATGCTGTTTAACCAGTTGGTTGTATTCCATATCAGCGCGATAGCAGCCAGTAAAAAGCAAATGACCAATAACGCCATGCCAATATCCGCAGAAGAAAATAATTTTGAATTTTTTGTTTCCAGCTTTAATATTCCAAAAATGAGGATCATTAAAAAAATGATCGAACAAAGCCGGCGGGCAACCCGGTTGCCTACGCGATCTCCGGTAAAAATAGCGGCAAGCCCGAGGTTGGGATTTAGAAGTGATGCCGCCATTGATAACAGTAAAAACAATATGCCCGTAGTAAAGGCCATAGAGGTAACGTAGAATAAGGAATTGTACAAAGAAACATTATACATGTAACCTATTAGCGCAGTACCGGCAATTAAGGTAACCGCGTGAAAAAGGTATTGCGAAACAGTGTGCAGCCTGCGATTTTTTGTACAGAAAAAAAGGTAGCCTAACCCTACAAAACAAAAGCTTAACGAAGCATTAAACGCCATGCGGCCGGGATGTGGGAATGCAGCTGAAACAGGCGTATTATCTCTGACAAACAATTGATCAATGCCTGTATTGATATGGAAAAATTCCTGGGTTATGGTAAGAAGGGCAATTAGTATACCCAAGGATGATAAAATGAAAAACAATGGGGAGTGGCATCTTTTAAAATGCCATTGCGATACCACCAGAGCGCCCCCGAACAATGTAAAACAAAGCGCGGCATTGAACCGCATAGCTACGCCGGGAAGTATGGCTAAAATCCCGCTACCCGGAAAAATCCAGCCAATCATAATCATAAGTCCCACAGCCATGGTGACCATGCTTATGAGTACGATAATGTTGTTTTTTTGTGGTGTGGGCATTTAACTATAATACGGTTAAAACCAACAAAAGTTTAGGTTAGGCACTAAACACTTGGGTTTATATTGCTTATGCTAATAAAGTTAAAATTAAATACGTGAAAAAAGAATTTTTGTGTTGGATGGGAGTAGGG
>JABDDX010000163.1 GCA_013287375.1 Bacteroidota bacterium
TACTTCCCAACAATAGGCATCCTTCTACCCATGCCAAAAGCCTTGTTTGATACCCGTAATATTGGTGGTGTTTGATACCTTTTGTGTTCAGCAAGGTTAATTAAACGGATGGTACGCCTTACGGTTGGTTCATCATAACCCATTTTGATGATCTCGGCGGATGAACAACGATTTTCAACATATTCTGCAATGATCTTATCTAAAATATCATATTCTGGCAGGGAATCGCTGTCTTTTTGATCCGGCCTTAACTCCGCTGATGGTGGTTTGATGATAGAGTTTTCAGGGATGATCTCGCGCTCACGGTTGATGTAACGGGCCAATTCAAAAACCTGCGTTTTGTAAACATCGCCAATTACAGATATACCGCCGCACATATCACCATATAAAGTGCCATAACCTACTGCAGCTTCGCTTTTGTTTGAAGTGTTTAGTAAGATGTATCCGAATTTATTGCACATCGCCATTAATAAAATAGCCCTGCTGCGCGATTGGATATTTTCCTCGGCAATATTAAATGGCAGGTTTTGGAACTGTGGTGATAAAGCGGTTTCAAAAGCTTCAGTCACATTCTTGATGGGAATAACCTCGCTTTTGCAACCTAAATTAGTTACCAAGTCTTCCGCATCTTTTAAGGAATGATCAGAAGAGAAACGCGACGGCAATAAAACAGCCATCACATTTTCAGGCCCTAAAGCTTCGGCAGCCAACGCACAAACCACGGCAGAATCAATCCCGCCGGATAAGCCTAATATCGCTTTGCTGAAACCTGATTTATGAAAATAATCTTTAATACCTAATATCACCGCCTGGTGAATCTGCTCAATATCTGCTGGGCGTTCGGACTTTAAAGTTGCCGGTTGTTCTAATGTAATGGAAGAATCATCCTTCAACGTGTAATACGTAAGGCATTCCTCAAAATAAGGCAGCTCATCAACCAATTGGCCGGTTTTATCATAAACTAATGATCCACCATCAAAAATCAATTCCGTTTGGGCGCCAACCTGATTTACATAAAATAAAGGTAGATTATAGCGATTGGCGTTATCTCGCAAAATATCAATACGTTCATCATCATGTTTTACCGCAAACGGCGATGCCGCGATGTTAATCATCACATCAGGTTTTTGTTTGATGAGGATATCCATTGGCCGGGTAACATACAATGGATTTTCAATATTATTCCATAAATCTTCGCAAATGGTTAGCGCTATGCGGTGGCCTTTAAATTCAATGCAATTAAATACGGTTGAAGGTTCAAAGTAGCGATACTCATCAAAAATATCATAATTGGGTAGTAACGCTTTGTTCACTACCGCTTTAACTTTTCCGTTCTCAATAAAATAAGCAGAGTTATTCAGGTCCTTGCCTTCGGTGCCTTTGTTAAAGGTTGGGATGCCGATGATGCAGGCCATATCGGTACAGGCAGCGGCAATTTGTTGTGCCGATGCTTCGCATAATTCAATAAACTCGTCGAACTCCAAAAAATCGCGGGATGGATAACCACATACACATAGTTCGGCAAAAACTACCAGATCGGCGCCGTTTTGGCGTGCTTTATTAATGTTATCGATGATTTTAGCAGTATTCGATTCAAAATTCCCGATATGATAGTTGAGTTGCGCTAATGCAATTTTCATAGTATGAACAGATATGAAGAAAAAAACTAATTTTGCTCAAAGTATAAAAATGATGGCTACTCCGAACAAAACAAAGCAAATTTATTTATTTTTTTTCATCAGCCTGCTATTAACTGCCTGTAGCCACAGTAAAAAAGTTGATGTAAGCAACATTGATGTTAATATCACTGTTGAACGCTTTGATAAGGATTTTGATGCCATCCGCACAAAACCAACCGCGCAAGAGGCGGCCATCCTGCAAAATAAATACGGCGTTTTTTATAAAGATTTTATTGAGCAGATATTACAGGCCGGAACCATTACTGATACTGCTTATTATAATGTGATCCGCCAAATTGTGAATGCCCAACCCTATAAAGATCTGGAGCACGATGTTGATTCGGTGTACCCCAATATGGATAAGCAGAATGCTGAATTAACCGATGCATTTCGCCGGGTTAAATATTACTATCCGCAGCAACGTATACCAAAAGTCTATGCCTATTTCTCTGGTTTCGAAGCGCAAACTTCTATTGGCGATGGCTATTTTGGTATTGGTTTGGATTTGTTCCTGGGGGCTAATTCAAGGTTTTATCCATCATTAACCAAGGCTTTTCCGCATTATCTGTCGCAATTTTTTACACCTGATAATATTACTCCACGTGTTATTGAAGGCTTTGCCCGTAATGAGATGTTCCCTGAAAAGGATGTAGATCAGTCGTTGCTTACAAAAATGATATATAATGGCAAGATATTGTACTTTATGGATCAGGTATTGCCTGATGTACCCGACTCAACCAAAATAGGTTACACCGCCAAACAATTGGATTGGTGTAAGAAATACGAACCGAGCATTTGGGGATATTTATTGGACGAGAATTTGTTGTATGAAACAGATTATAACAAGATCAAGAAGTTTATTGATGTAGCGCCGTTTACCTCGGGTATCGGCGAAAATAATGAAGCCGCACCACGCTTAGGCTTATATGAAGGTTGGCAAATTGTAAAAAGCTATATGGATAAACACCCGGATATTACCTTGCCGCAATTAATGGCCAATACTGATCCGCAACAAATTTTAACCGACTCGAAATATCATCCGAAGTAGGTTGATTAGTTGATCGGGTTAATTGGTTGATTAAGTTGATCTGGTTTACTAATTGGTGGTTGGATTGTTAAAATTGCTAATCAACTTATTCAACCCAATCAACCACTCACCATTAAACTACCCCCGATAAGTACCAAATAGCTTGTTAACCTCTTTATTACGGTAATCAAATATTTTATATATCTGTTTAGCTACTACTATTTCATTAGCAGCCCTGCCAATAATGCCATAGGGGATGGCATAGTTTAAAACATCAGTCATTAGCACACCGCTTTTAACTTCTTTAAAATGGTGTTGGTGGTGCCATAGCGTGTATGGACCGATGCGTTGCTCATCCACAAAATATTCATTATCCTTTACATGGGTTATCTCCGTCACCCAATTCATCTTTATATTGAATATTGGGGTGATTTTGTATGTAATGATCATACCGGGATACATTTTCGTGCTTTCATCGTAATCACTGATCACCACAAATTTCATTTCGGGTGGGGTGATTTTTGCTAAATTAAAGGGCGATGAAAAGAAATCCCAGGCTTCAGCTAAAGGTATTGGGAGATACTGCTCAAATTTTAATTGGTATGTCTTCACATATATGATAAGCCGTGGCTGGCTTAATTGTTTTGATTTTTTAGTTTAATTTCGATTAATCTTATCCGCACTTCTACTGGCAATTTACTAAAATCAGTCTTTTAAATAAGCCTTAGTAACGGACTTGGCAGTTGCCTTATTTATATAACTATTTTAGTTTTGATGATAGTAAGGCAAGTAGCTCACCGAAATCTTTTTCTGTGTAGCCAATGGATTGGTAGATAATTATCCCATTTTCATCAAGTACAATTAATCGTGGAATAGATTGAGAAGCGTACAGTTTGAATATTGCCCGGCCCATGTCAGGCACCATTGGGAAGGTGAACTGGTTTTTTTGTTTGAAAGGTAATACTTTATCCCAGTTTTCTTCGCGGTCGAACGCAAATAAGGCAAACTTGGGGTTGGCATTATATTTCTCCCATATCTCTTTTTGAACCCGTGGTAGTTCCATGCGACATGGCGGGCACCAGGTGGCAAAGAAATCGAGGACAACAATTTTGCCTTTGTAATCCGAAAGGCTTGCAACTTTGTCCTTACTAAGGTTAAAACTAAAGTTTGGCGATAGGTCACCTACTTTAGTGCGGGTAGTAGTGTCAATTTGCTGCGCGTTACTAATTAATACCGCGAAACAAAGTAGCAAAAGAGCAGATAGCTTTTTCATAGCGATGTTTTTCTGCAAGATAAAAACATCACCGAAGAATTATGCCATTATTGCACCATTTTATTAGCGCAGTACGAGCTG
>JABDDX010000164.1 GCA_013287375.1 Bacteroidota bacterium
AAATAAATTATGCTGAAGATAACAGTTCCGCCAAGGCAACCGAACATAAAGGCTGCATAACCCAGGCGCGAATCTTTTATACCCAATTTTGCTTCAATACCGTGGATAGGCATTGGAGTGTACACGTCGTAAATAGGAACACTGTTCTGTTGAAGTGCAGTTATTCCGTCCATCATTTCATCGGGATCTTCGAAAAGTCCCAGTATAAATTTAGTGCTGCTCATTTACTTATACTTTTTCGTATTCAGCAATATCAATTGCATCAAACTTCGTTAACGCGTCTTTATAGAATGCGCCTTGTGTGGCGTCTATATGACCGCTCTGTAATATTTTCTTCTTCTCTTGCTCGCTTGAACCTTTCAGTAACAATTTAACTTCGGCGATTGCTATTGAAGGCAATACACGCAGGAATAAAAGGAACAAGGTAAAGAATACACCTATCGATCCAACAAACACGCTCACGTCGATCCATGTTGGATAGAACATTGCCCAGCTTGATGGCAGGAAGTCGCGGTGTAATGAGGTTACGATAATTACGAAACGCTCAAACCACATACCTATATTAATAATGATTGATAGGAACCATGTTGCTGCGATGCTGGTTCTAACCTTTTTAAACCACAATACTTGCGGGATAATACAGTTACAGCAAAACATTGACCAGCTAGCCCACCAATACGGACCGAAGTAACGGTTAATAAAGGCATATTGCTCATACTCTACTTGCGAATAGTAAGCGATGAAGAACTCAGTACAGTAAGCCACCATTACTATTGATCCTGTTAAGATGATGATCTTATTCATCGCCTCAATGTGGAACATGGTGATGTAGTTCTCTAACCCTAATACTTTACGTGCTATTAATAACAGCGTTTGCACCATGGCGAAACCCGAGAAGATCGCACCCGCAACGAAGTATGGAGGGAAAATGGTTGTATGCCATCCCGGTTCAAGGGATGTGGCAAAGTCCATTGATACGATGGAGTGAACCGAAAGTACCAGCGGTGTAGATATACCTGCTAATATCAAAGATACCGTTTCGAAACGCTGCCAGGTTTTTACTGAACCTGTCCAGCCGAAAGACATAAATGAATATATTTTACGACGAAGACCCGTAGCACGGTCACGAATAGTAGCGATATCAGGCAATAAACCTGTGTACCAGAATACTAATGATACAGTAAAGTATGTTGAGATCGCGAATACGTCCCAGATCAACGGTGAGTTAAAGTTAACCCAAAGTGAACCATACTGGTTTGGTAATGGTAATGAGTAAACTGCCATCCAAGGGCGGCCCATGTGAGCCACGATATAACTGGCGGCGCAAATTACAGCGAAGATCGTCATCGCTTCGGCAGATCGGTTGATGGAGTTACGCCATTTTTGACGGAACAGCAACAAGATTGCAGAGATCAATGTACCAGCGTGACCAATACCTACCCACCACACGAAACCAGTGATATCCCAGGCCCAGCCTACTGTTTTATTTAATCCCCATGATCCGATACCATACCAAAAAGTATAACTTACCGCGAATAACCATAGGGTAGCACCCATTGATGCAACACTAAATCCTATCCACCAGGCTCTTCCGGGCAATTTTTCAACAGGGCGCAATATATCCTCAGTGATCTGAGCATACGTGATGTTGTTACCCGTAATTAACGGTTCCCTGATTATTGATTCATTATGAGATGACATATATTAAATCTCTATTTTAAATTAAGCCTCTAATTCAGTTCTGTTTCTAACTTTTACCTGGTAACCAATACCTGGCTGTACGTTTAGTTCTTCCAATACGTAGTAGGTACGTTCGCTCTTCAATGCTTTAGCAACTTCAGAGTTTGGATCATTTACGTTACCAAATACAATAGCATTAGTAGCACATGTTTGCTGACAAGCAACTTTAATATCACCGTCTTTTACAGAACGTCTTTCCATTTTAGCTTTCAGCTTGCCTGCTTGTATACGTTGTATACACATTGAACATTTTTCCATAACACCACGGAAACGTGTTACCACATCCGGGTTAAGTACTAATTGTGTATGCTCACCTTGCAGGTAGTTATCAAAACGTGCATCATTCCAGTAGTTAAACCAGTTAAAGCGACGTACTTTGTAAGGGCAGTTGTTAGCGCAGTAGCGTGTACCAATGCAACGGTTGTAAGCCATGTGGTTCAAACCTTCTGATGAGTGAACGGTAGCTAATACCGGGCAAACAGTTTCGCAAGGCGCATGGTCACAGTGTTGGCAAAGCATTGGTTGATAAACAACCGATACATTGTCCAGATTAGCATCTGATAACTGGTTGATTTCGCTTTCCTTAGTTATCAAATCACCACCTTTATTAAAGCTGTAGTAACGGTCAATACGAATCCAATGCATTTCGCGGCGGCGGCGAACTTCGTCTTTACCAACAACCGGAACGTTATTTTCAGCGCTACAAGCTACAACGCAGGCACCGCAACCGGTACAAGCATTAAGGTCGATAGCCATAACCCAGTTATAGGTAGGATGATCATATTCATCCCACATAGAGTAGGTTTTATGCTCATCAAAGTGGCCGCTGGCTGCGTATGGATTCTTTTTGTATTCAGTGAAAGTAGTTTCGCGGATGATGCTGTTACGACCTTCGTATGAATGGTGTGTTTGTGTTTGTGCTAATTCAGATTGGTCACCTGTTTTTTCGATGGTAGCTGCTGCTGTACCAATGAAAGCACCGTTGCGGAAAGTATTGAACGGAAATGCATTCTGTCCAACATTTTCACCTACCGGGCCTGCTAATGTACGGCCGTAACCTACTGCAACCGATACAGAACCTTGTGCCTGGCCTGGTTGTAATAACACAGGTAAAGCAATAGTGTAACCATTTGCAGTTATTTTGATGATATCACCTTGCTCAAGTCCTAAGCTTTTAGCATAGGCTGGAGAAAGTGCTGCGAAGTTATCCCAGGTAACTTTAGAAACCGGATCAGGCAACTCCTGTAACCATGGGTTGTTAGCACGTTTACCATCGCCCATCGCGATTGATTGGTAAAGTTGTAATTCAATCTTACCAGTAGTCAAATCGTTACTATGTGCTAAAATAGTTTGAGCAGCAGCAGTAAGATCATGATTGGTTGTATAAGCAGTAGCTGTTTTATCAGCAACTTTAACATAACCTGTTTGCAATAAAGTTTCCCAACCTTTTAAGCCTGATAGGCCGCCTAAAGCAAGTAACTTTTTATCCCAGTTATCTCTAACGTAAGCGTAATATTCTTTAAATGTACCATTGCTCCATGCCAATAAGCTGGTTTCAGCCTGGCGGGTATTGTAAACCGGGTTAATGGTTGGCTGTACTACAGTGTAGTAACCTGCCAATGCATTGCTATCCCCCCATGACTCTAAGTAGTAATGGTTTGGTGCAACGATGTTACAAAGTGCAGCGGTTTCTTCTTTATAGCTTGCAAATGATACTTTTAAACGCACTTTTTTCAAAGCAGCTTTAACAGCATTCGGGTTGTGGTAATCAAAAGCAGGGTTAGCATCTAAAAAGAACACAGCATCAACAGCGCCGTTGTTCATATCGCTAATTAAAGAAACAAACTCTGCATCATTACCCGCATATTGATTTGAAGCGTTGTCCAAATCAATAATAGTGCCGTAAGCGCCTAATAAACTGTTAATGCTGTTAACTAAGGTTTGAACAGCAACATCATTTGAACCTGCAACTACTAAAGCTTTTCCTTTAGCGGCTTTTAGTTCCTGAGCTGCTAATGCTATAGCGTTTTCAGCAGGAACATTATCTAATTTTTTAGAACCAGGTAAAGTTGTACCAGCTATTGCGTTATATAAGTTAATTAATGCAATACCTTCTTCAGAAGGTTTGATTGGGATGCGCACATCGGCATTTGAACCGGTATTGCTCATTCCACTTTCAAACTGAATGTGGCGTGACATTTTTCCGCCTTGCAGCGATTTGTTGTTACGATTTTGAACGTACTGCCTTGAAAACTCTGTTGGAGATATCC
>JABDDX010000165.1 GCA_013287375.1 Bacteroidota bacterium
TGTGATGGAAAATTACCGCAAAATTTTGCACTTAGCATTCGACAGCGGCATCACCCACTTTGATTTGGCTAATAATTACGGGCCGCCTCCGGGATCTGCTGAGACTAATTTTGGCAAGTTATTAAAAGAAGATTTCAGCGCTTACCGCGATGAGTTGATCATCTCAACAAAAGCCGGCTATCATATGTGGGAAGGCCCTTATGGCGACTGGGGATCAAAAAAATATTTGGTATCCAGTTTAGACCAGAGCCTTAAACGCATGGGGCTGGATTATGTAGATATTTTCTATCATCACAGGCCTGACCCGAATACTCCACTTGAGGAGACAATGGGCGCTTTAGATTTGATCGTTCGCCAGGGTAAGGCTTTGTATGTGGGTATATCCAACTATCAGGCAGAAGAAGCCGCTAAGGCTATAAAAATATTAAAGCAATTAGGCACACCATGCCTGATCCATCAGCCCAAATACTCCATGTTTGAACGTTGGGTTGAAGGTGGTTTATTGGATGTATTGGAAGCTGAAGGTGTTGGATGTATACCATTTTCGCCATTGGCACAGGGCATGCTGACTAATAAATATCTGCATGGTATTCCCGAAGATTCGCGCGCTGCAAAAGCAAGCGGCTTTCTGCAAACCAGTCAGATTACACCTGAGCGTTTGGAAGAAATTAAACAACTGAACGATCTTGCTAAACAACGTGGGCAATCACTGGCGCAAATGGCATTATCGTGGATATTGAAAGACCCTCGTGTTACATCAGTATTGATCGGCGCCAGTAAGCCTGAGCAATTGGCGGATTCGCTGAAATGTTTGGATAATATTGTTTTCTCGAAAGAGGAGTTAGCGAAGATTGAAACTATTTTAAAATAAAAACCTATTGTCATTTCGATCGGAGGGAGAAATCTTCTGTTAAATGCAAAGCGAACTTGCTTGGCGAAGAAAATTTCTCCCTCCGGTCGAAATGACATCGTAATAGAGCATTAAAAAATCATGAGCAATATTAACTGGGGAATAATCGGCTGCGGCGATGTAACCGAAAAAAAAAGCGGACCTGCATTTAACAAAGTGCCGGGCAGCAAGCTTATTGCTGTTATGCGCCGTGATGCAGCCAAAGCCGAAGATTATGCCCAAAGACATCAAATAAGCAAATGGTATAGCGATGCGGATAAAATGATGGCAGAAGCTGGTATAAACGCTGTGTATATCGCTACTCCCCCATCATCACATTTGGGCTACGCGGCATCAGCATTAAATAAAGGTTTTAATGTTTATGTAGAAAAACCCGTGACCCGTAATGCTGCCGAGGCAGAACAAATAGCCGAAGCTGTTAAAAAAAGCGGCTTAAAACTTACTGTAGCACATTATCGCAGGGCGGTGCCTATGTTTTTACATGTAAAGGCTTTGCTTGATAGCGATGCTATTGGCGATGTACGTACCGTACAAATACGTATGTGGCAAGCGCGCAAACCAAAATTGGTGGCCGATGTGGCAACTAACTGGCGGGTACAACCTGATGTTTCGGGCGGTGGCTATTTTCATGATCTGGCTCCTCACCAGCTAGATTTGATGTTGTATTATTTTGGCGAGCCTGAGCTTTATAATGGATTCTCAGTCAATCAATCGGAAGCAACTCCGGCAGATGACCATGTATGCGGACAAATATTGTTTAAAAACAAAGTAGTGGTTAATGGCTCCTGGTGTTTTAATGTGGCGGAAAGCGAAACGATAGATAGTTGCGAGATCATCGGCACAAAAGGAAAAATAACGTTTCCTTTCTTTGGGAATTTTGTCACCTTGAAAACTGATAGCGAAGAAAAAACTGTTGAGTTTGTTCATCCGGAGCATATACAGCAGCCAATGATCACCAAAATTGTGGCTTACTTTAAAGGCGAAGGGCCTAACCCATGCACTATAGAGGAGGCTGTTACTTTGATGAAAATTATGGATAGCTTTACTACTAAATAACAAAAATTACCAAAGAGGAATTCATTTGCCGTGTAATTGTAGTATCTTCAAAACATATACCATCCAACCATGTTACCCTAACTGATAAATTACAAATATGGCAGTAAAAAAAGCTACTCATCCTTTTTACGAAAAACTTTCATTAGTACTTGTAGGGCTCATCGCGTTGGGGTACCTGGTAATCCAGGCTAAGGATGTACTTGACCCGCTGATGTTTGGCTTTTTGTTTGCTATACTTTTATTGCCTGTATCTAATTTCTTTGAAAGAAAATGCCGTTTGCCCCGTAGTGCATCCTCATTGTTATCTATCCTGTTACTTATCGGTTTTGTTTTTGGCATTGGCTACCTGGTAGGTTCGCAAATATCAAATTTAGCGGATGACTGGCCACAGTTAAAAAGCCAGGTTTCTGATTCGGTTATCAATTTGCAGAGCTGGGTATCGAGCGCGTTCCATATAAACGCCGCCAAACAAATGACTTATGTAAACAATACAACCAAAAAGATCATAGAATCGGGCACTACTGTTTTGGGTACTACTTTTGGGGCAATATCATCGCTTATGTTGTTTTACGTATTCATGATGATATTCACGTTCTTTATCCTGTTTTATCGCAGGTTACTTTTCCGATTTATTGTATGGGTATTTGATGAAACCAACAAATCAATTGTGATGGATATTGCCGAAAATATACAAAGCATTTTAAGGCAATATATATTGGGCTTATTCCTGGAAATGGGTATTGTCGCCACAGTTGCCTGTACTATTTTCTGGATCATCGGCATAAAATACGCGGTACTGCTGGGGCTACTTGTGGGCTTGTTTAACATTATACCTTACCTGGGTATTTTTTCGGCCTTATTATTAAGTTCTATCATCACATTTGCAACAGGATCTGTTAAAGACGCGATAGAAGTGGCTGTAAGCGTTGTGGCTATACACGCCATCGATTCAAACCTGTTACTACCGACTATAGTAGGTTCAAAAGTGCGCCTTAACGCGTTAATTACCTTTTTAGGGATTGTTTTTGGTGAGATGATATGGGGGTTATCGGGCATGTTTTTATCAATCCCGACCATTGCTATTTTCAAAATCATATTCGACCGCGTTGAGACTCTTAAACCTTGGGGCTTTTTGATGGGTGGCAGCTACGAGTATAAGCCATCAGCAGAAAAAGACATGAAAACTGAGTAAAATCTTAACTTATCTGCCGGTATACCGCCAAAGCTATTGTTAAAAAATAAGCCAGTAATACCAGCGTATTTACTACCAGTAGCCAGTTAAGATCAACCTGTTTATATTTTTTTATGGTGCACAAAACCAGTAGCGTAACAAAGCCTACTATTAATATAGATGGGAATACCAGTGTCCATTTTTGATGGATAACAAACTGGAAGTTTTGTAACTTTGGATTATTCCCCTCTAAAAAAGGAATGGTAGAAATAAGTAGCAGCAAAAGAAATACACGTACAACAGCTTTTGCCGCAATTTGACTGATTTTCATGATCGGCCTAAATTAAATAAAAAATATTTATCCAGATATGTTTCGCAACCGCGCCCTTATTGTCACCCTGCTTTCAATTGTATTTGCAATTACCGCTCACGCACAAATCAAATTCACAACATCATTCAAAATTGTTCCGCTAGGTGTAAAAGGTGGTATTGATGAAAGTAATTTATCAGCCTATATGGTAGCCGCGGCGGGTACTAATAATTACATTTGCCTGGATGCGGGTACATTACACTATGGCATCGAAAAAGCCATAAGCAACGGCGTATTTAATATTTCTGCCGAACAGGTACTGAGACAATATATTAAGGGTTATTTTATTTCTCATGCCCATTTAGATCATATAGCGGGGCTAATTATCAATTCGCCTGATGATACCGCTAAAAATATTTACGCGTTGGCCAGTTGTATAAAAACCATCCAAACCGACTACTTTACCTGGGAGAGCTGGGCAAATTTTGCCGAT
>JABDDX010000166.1 GCA_013287375.1 Bacteroidota bacterium
ATGTTTGATACCGGTTCAAGCATTTTTGCAATAATGACAGATCGGCAACATTATAACACATTTACCGGGAATACGCAGGTTGATTCTTTGGGGATTAGCTCCTGGGGACAAATTAAAATGGTTTATGGAAAGCAAATTAATAAGCCCGTGAAACTGGGCAATACAACCCTGCCTAATAATTATGTTTACATGATGCCGGGAAACGATTGGGATGATTTTTATAAACAGGAGAAGATTGTAGGTTTAACAGGTAATGCTTTTTTCCTGAATAACGCGGTTGCCATTGATTTTAAACAGTTAAAATTTGGCGTTTATAAATATAAAGTAACTACTAAATCTAAATAAAATGGGTGAAATAAAACGCTGTCGCTGGCCGGGAGTTGATGAACTTTACATCAAATATCACGATGAAGAATGGGGTAAGCCTGTTCACGATGATAAAATCTTGTTTGAGTTTTTAATACTCGAAGCAGCCCAAGCGGGTTTAAGCTGGATAACCATATTACGTCGCCGCGAAAATTATCGTAAGGCTTTTGCTGATTTTGATTATAAAAAGATAGCCAAATTTAATAATGAAGATGTGCATCGCTTATTGAACGATGCCGGGATCATTCGTAACCGATTGAAAATTGGCGCGGCTATCAGCAGTGCTAAGTTGTTTATGGAGGTGCAAAAGGAGTTTGGCTCGTTTGATAAATACCTGTATGGCTTTATGCCGGAGGGAAAACCGATTAATAATACCTCGGGCGCAACACCGGTAAGCACCGAAATATCGGATGCTATTAGCAAGGATATGAAAAAACGGGGCTTCAAGTTTTTTGGCACCGTAATTTGTTATGCTTTTATGCAAGCCGTTGGTATAGTGAATGACCATATACCGGAATGTGGCTTTAAATAAATTGTGCACCAATAGCGCGAATTTGATCGAATGGCACGAATATTAATTGTTGGCAACTCTTTAATTAGTCGGGCTGTTTATCAGCATTAATTCTATTTTTGTAATAGCATGATTTGGCTATGCATCCGTGCAATTAGTGAAATATATTCGTGCAATTAGTGATAAAATAATCATGAAAAAACTATTTCTTTTGGATGGCATGGCCCTGATATACCGGGCTCATTTTGCGTTGAGTAAGAGCCCGCGGTTTACGTCGGGCGGGTTAAATACGTCGGCAGTTATGGGCTTTACCAATACCCTGCTGGATGTGCTGAAAAAAGAAAAGCCAACCCATATGGCCGTGGTATTTGATACCGAAGCGCCTACAGATCGCCACATTGAATACGAAAAATACAAGGCACATCGCGAAACTATGCCGGAGGATCTATCTAAGGCATTACCTTATATTTTTAAGGTGGTCCTTGGTTTTAATATCCCACTGATCACGTCGGATGGTTACGAGGCTGATGATATCATCGGCACCCTTGCCAAAAAAGCAGAACAGAAAGGCTACCAGGTTTATTGTATGACACCGGATAAGGATTTCGGTCAATTGGTATCGCCTAATATCCACATCTACAAGCCTGCCCGTATGGGTAACGAGATGGAAATTTTGGGTGTGAAGGAAATTTTAGCCAAATGGGAAATTGAACGTGTTGACCAGGTTATAGATATTTTAGGTTTATGGGGTGATGCGGTGGATGGTATCCCCGGTATCCCAGGGATTGGTGAGAAAACCGCTAAAACGCTGATCAAACAATATGGATCAGTTGAGGAGATCATTGCTCATAGTGATGAGCTAAAGGGAAAAATGCGCGAAAATGTGGAGGCCTTTGCCGAGCAAGGCTTAATGTCGAAGAGGTTAGCTACCATCAACCTGAATGTTCCGGTTGAACTGGATGAAGCCGGACTGGAAATGTGTGCCCCAAGCAAAGATTTGTTAGAGCCGCTTTTTGCGGAACTGGAATTCAGGACATTGGGCCGTCGCGTGTTTGGCGATGATTTCAGTGTTACCGAAATGAAATCGGTATCTATCCAAACTGACCTGTTTGGTAATGAAGTGGCTACCGGACGAACTACGATGACCGTTGATATTGCAGATATCGGTGAGCCTGAAACTTCGGTCGCGCCTTCAAAAAGTATCGATACTGTTGCGCATGAATATCATTTGGCCGATACTTTCGAAAAGCGTGCTGAATTGATCAAATTACTAAAACAACAAAAAGATATTTGCTTCGATACGGAAACTACCGGTACTGATGCTAATTTTTGTGAGCTGGTGGGCTTATCATTCGCCATAAAAGCTAATGAAGCCTGGTATGTACCTGTACCTGCCGATCAGGGGGAAACAAAAAAGATTGTAGATGAATTTAAGGGGTTGCTTGAAGATGTTTCTATCGGCAAAACAGGCCAAAATCTAAAATTTGATATCCTGATCCTGAAATGGTATGGCATCGAAGTAAGAGGTAACCTGTTTGATACCATGATGGCGCACTACGTGCTTGACCCCGATACCCGCCATGGGATGGACATACTGTCGGAAAATTACTTAGGCTATAAACCGGTTTCAATCACATCACTCATTGGCGCCAAGGGCAAAAACCAGGGCAATATGCGCGATGTGGAGATCGAAAAAATAAAAGAATACGCTGCTGAGGATGCAGACATTACGCTTCAGCTAAGAAATGTTTTCGAGCCCAAAATTAAAGAAGCGGAGGCTGAAAAACTGATCAATGAAATTGAGCATCCGTTAATTTATGTTTTGGCTGATATTGAATATGAAGGGGTAAAAATAGACCACGATACGTTAAAAGAGTTTTCGAAAGAATTGGAAACAGATGTAGCCAAGTTGGAGAAAGTTGTTTTTGAAAAAGCTGGTGTACGTTTCAATATCGCATCGCCCAAACAATTAGGGGAGGTGTTGTTTGAAAAACTAATGCTCGATCCTAAAGCTAAAAAAACCAAAACCGGCCAGTACCAAACCGGTGAAGATGTTTTGGTGGGACTTGCCGCGAAAAGCGACATAGTAAGGGATATTTTGGATTACCGCCAACTGCAAAAACTAAAGTCGACTTATGTAGATGCGTTACCGCAGCTGGTAAACCCTAAAACAGGGCGGGTACATACCTCCTACAACCAGGCGGTAGCAGCCACCGGGCGTTTAAGCTCGACCAATCCAAATTTACAGAACATTCCTATCCGCACCGAACGCGGGCGTGAAGTGCGTAAGGCATTTATCCCGAGAGATAGCGGACACACCATTGTATCTGCGGATTATTCACAAATAGAACTTCGTATCATAGCCGAAATAAGCAAGGATGCCAATATGATGGAAGCCTTTGTGCAGAACCTGGATATTCATACCGCAACGGCGGCCAATGTTTACGGTATCGGGCTGGATGAGGTAACTGGTACGCAGCGCCGTAATGCCAAGGCTGTAAACTTTGGTATTATTTACGGGCAGTCGGCTTTTGGATTATCGCAGAATTTGGGTATCCCACGTAAAGAGGCCGCCGAGATCATAGAAAACTACTTTACCCAATACCCCGGCATAAAAACCTATATGAGCGATACCATGAATTTCGCCCGAGAGAATGGTTATGTAACTACGTTGATGGGCAGGCGCAGGTATTTAAGGGATATAAATTCAGCCAATCAAACGGTGCGTGGTTTTGCGGAGCGAAATGCCATAAACGCGCCGATACAAGGTTCGGCGGCAGATATGATCAAGATCGCGATGATCAATATCCATAAAGAATTCCTCGCCCAAAAACTGGATGCCCGCATGACCATGCAGGTGCATGATGAGTTGGTTTTTGATGTTCCGCACCACGAAGTGGAGATCGTTAAACCGATCATTTTGCATAATATGAAAAACGCCATAAAAACAACTGTACCTATTATGGTTGAAATCGGTACTGGCGCTAATTGGCTGGAG
>JABDDX010000167.1 GCA_013287375.1 Bacteroidota bacterium
GGTAGGCTTTCAAGCCTGGTTAGGCGGTATTGTGGTTTCTACCAATTTGGTTGCGGGTATTGTAACAGTACACATGCTGTTAGCGTTAGCCATACTAGCCATAGCCATTAGTACTTACTTTATGGCGAAGGTTTATGATAAGAACCGCATTAAAACCAGTCCATTGGTATATGTTATTACACTTATTGCCTTGGTGGTAAGCGTAATACAGATTATTTTTGGAACTGAAGTTCGCGAGAAGATTGATGAAGTATCAAGCCATTTACAAGGTGGTTATCGCGAAGACTGGATAGCCGATGCCGGCAGTATCTTTATTGATCACCGGTCTTTAGCCATGTTGGTATTAATAGTGAACATAATATTATATGCCTTAATCAGGCGTACCTTTACCCGGCATTCTATCCAACAGCAATTAATGAGCTTTACCTTTTTAATGATCATGCTGCAAATAGTTACCGGTATATTGTTATCATATTTATCATTACCGCCGTATGCGCAGGCATTACACATTGTGTTGGCGAGTTTAATATTTGGAGCACAGTTTTATTTGTTGCTCAATTTTCACAAATCAGTTAGTTTACAGGGAGCAAGCAAATGAAGTTGAGCGATTTTTCAAAACTGATTAAAACCAGGCTTACATTTTTGGTGGTTTTTTCCGCCTCTATATCATTTTTGATCGGGGGGATGGCAAATCCTAAAACTCATGGCGTTATCAATTGGAAAAACTGGGTAATACTGATTGTTGGTGGGTTTTTAGTTACAGCAGCAGCAAACTGCTTTAACGAAATCATTGAAAAGGACTACGACAAATTGATGAAGCGCACTATGGACCGCCCAATCCCTACCGGACGTATGACAACCGGGCAGGCGCTGGTATTAGGTTTGTTTATGGCGATAGCAGGCACCTACTTGCTAGGAAGTTTGAATTTAACTACAGGGTTACTATCTGTATTCTCCATAATACTTTATGCTTTTGCGTATACACCGTTAAAACGTAAATCGCCTATTGCGGTTTTTGTAGGTGCTATACCGGGTGCATTGCCACCGCTTATTGGCTATGTTGCAGGTTATGGAACTATTGACCAGGTAGCTTTAATATTATTCGGCATACAATTCGTTTGGCAGTTTACACATTTTTGGGCTATTGCCTGGGTTTTGGATGATGACTACAAATTGGCCGGTTTTAGGCTATTGCCTACCGGTAACCGCGATTTTACAAGCGCACTAATCGTGTTTGTGATCACCATATTTTTAATACCAGTAAGCTGGCTGCCAACTTATTACCATTTTGGTGGTTACTATGTAGGTGTAGTATCATTAATTTGCAGTTTAGTATTTTTGTACCAGGCTTTCACGTTGTTGCGTACACGCACAATTAAATCGGCAAAACAACTCATGTATGGGTCGTTTTTATACCTGCCTATAGTGCAGCTTATGTTTTTATTTGATTTTATAGGAAAAGCGAAATGATGGCACAGATTCAGGAAGATAAATATAACCTCGCCCCCAAAAAATTCAATATGTGGATATTCATATTCACATCATTTATGTTTTTCGCGGCGCTTACCAGCGGCTTTATAGTTTATACCGGTGGCCGCGAGCATGCTATTAACATTATACTGCCAAAGGCGTTTATGTATAGCACTACGGTAATTATTATAAGCAGCATTACCATGTTTATTGCCTCAAGGGCAGCAAAGCGACTGGAATTTGGTAAACAACGCCTGTTTTTATGGCTTACATTGGCATTAGGCGTGTTGTTTTTTTGTGATACAGATTTACGGTTGGAGCATTTTAATTAAAATGGGCGTATATTTTATAAACCCAAATGCATCCCAATCGTTCATATATGTGTTTACCGGTATGCACCTGATACACATTTTTGCAGGTTTATTACTGATAATTAATACCCTATGGCGCAGTTACAAAAACGTGCCACAGGCAAAGAATTTGTTTGGAATGGAGATGTCCGGTATTTTTTGGCATTTTGTCGATATTATATGGATATATCTGTATGTTTTTTTACTTTTGAACCAATATTAACAACCCATAATAAGTACAGATGAGTACAGCAGCAGTATCACAAATTGATGAGGTAAAATCAACACCATGGTCGGGGGGGAAGATCTCCGTTCAACGTTGAATACGGAAAAATGATGATGTGGTTTTTCCTCCTATCAGATGCATTCACATTTTCATCATTATTAATTGCTTACGGTGCTTTGCGTTTCAGCGCATATGCTTGGCCATCAGCTGCATTGGTTTTCCAATCAGTACCGGGCTTAATTGAGCATGGCGCACCATTAGTGTTCGTAGGTTTAATGACATTTATTCTCATCATGAGCTCTGTTACCATGGTATTGGCTGTTGAGGCCGGTCATCGTAACGCTCGTAAAGAGGTTATAGGCTGGATGATAGCCACAGTAATTGGTGGTTTAATGTTCCTAGGATGCCAGGCATTGGAGTGGAATCACTTGCATAGCGAAGGCTTTTGGTGGAGCAGTATCCCGACGAGTCCTGAAAAACTACAAGAGTTTTTTGCGGTAGGGGTACCTTATGCGGCACAGGCAGCTTCTGCTCACCAATTTGCTAACTTATTTTTTACCATTACAGGTTTCCACGGTTTTCACGTATTTACAGGCGTAGTGATCAATATCATCATCACCGTTAACGTATTATTAGGTACTTATGAAAAACGCGGTAGCTATTTAATGATCGAAAAAGTTGGCCTTTACTGGCACTTTGTAGATTTGGTATGGGTATTCGTATTTACATTCTTTTATTTAGTTTGATCTTTTAATCACAAATCATATGTCATCACACGCTACAGACACGCATGCAGAGCATGGCGAAGAACATGAATCAATGACCAAAGGCAAAATATGGAAAGTGTTTTTCATATTGCTGGGCATTACATGTGTTGAATTTATTATAGCGCTTATTTTAGTACCTAAAGGAATTATCCCTGGGCACATAGCAAATCCTTTATACATCGTTTTAACATTATTTAAGGCGTTTTACATTATTGCATATTTTATGCACTTGAAGTTTGAAAAAACAGGGCTTATCATATCAATAGTTGTTCCTGTTTTGTTTATTATCGGTTTGATCATGGTACTTACTAACGAGAGCCACCATTGGATTACCTTGAGGGGGTAATGAGCAAAAGCAACATTCTAAAAAAAATAGTAATCCTGGCTTTGATATTAGCATTGCCGGGATTTTTATATTATTTACTTACCGCTAAGGGCAAAAACAGGTACGATCCGTTACCGTACTTCGGCCCAAAGGAACTGGCTACAACCAGCCACATGGTTAAAGGGAAATCAATCCCGGATACCATCTACCATAACATTTCTGATTTTAATTTGCAAGATCAGAATGGCCATCCGGTGTCATTAAAAACGCTGACCAACAAGATACTGATCGTTAACTTTTTTTACAGCAATTGCCCGAACATTTGTGGCCAGGTGAATCAAAACATTAGTAAGCTGGCGGCGCAGTACGCGCATAATAAGATTACTAAGTTTATTTCGATTACCGTAGATCCGCAGCGTGATAACATTGCGGTTTTAAAACGATACAGCAATAAGTTTAATGCAGATAGTACGCGTCGCTTATTTTTGACCGGGGATACGTCTGTTATTTATCCGCTTGCGCGA
>JABDDX010000168.1 GCA_013287375.1 Bacteroidota bacterium
CTGATAAGCTAATGAGTAGATGCTGTTAAGAGAATTAAATAAGAAGTGCGGGTTTATTTGTGATTTTAAAAAGGATAGCTCCGCGCTCAGGCGCTGATTTTCCAAATCGCGTTGTATGCGTTCATTCAAAAACCAATCGGTAGTAAACTTAAGTACTGTACTTAAAAAAACGAATGTTAAGCTGGCGAATATGGTGCTAATAAAATATTGCCAAAAACCAATCGTTTCGTGCATCCTTACAAGCACATATGGTTTAAATAATAAGCCAATGCCATATTTTCCTAAGCCAAAAAGTATAAGGGTTATAACTATTATGATAGCATAAGCGGTATATTTTTTTTTATCGAGAAACCGGGGGATGTAAACTAAATAATTGAGGTAAAACAGGCCAATGTTAATAGCCGGGTATAAAAAAAACGTCACAAATATGCCCTCCGGCCCCAGGCGCATCTCGCCTTGTGCCAGCAGCAAAAACACTGAAATTATGCTTAGCCAAAAAAATACATGCCAAAATATTTGCCAGCTTTTCTTCATAACCAAATGTAATATTTTGGCAGTGTTTATAGCTACAAATTATATATAGATATGCGATTTACCGATGAACGGGCATTTTTAGCCTATCAACAGGTTTATCGGTTTAAATGAGCGTTCGTCTATAATAAGTGGTGCTTGGTATAAATCTTTATATATGATAAAATAAAAATTAAACCTTTGTTCAACAAATCACTCACAATGAAAAAATTAATTAACAATTCAAACCCATTCATCTTATTACTGGTGCCGGTGCTGTTTGCGCTTGTTATGGGGGTAAGTTATCAGTTTCAGCAAAAAAGAAGCGAAATAGCCGGTACCACTAAGCACGCCACATCACTTTTTTTTAAAGGAGTAAGCTTGGTAAAAATGGCTTGTTCTGTTAGTAAAGAAAACGTGTGGTAATCAACACCGATGGGTTAACCTTTGATTTTGGCAGCCAAACTGTTGTTAAATCATTATCGCTCCAGGTACCTGAGGGAAGCATCTATGGTTTTTTAGGCCCCAATGGTGCCGGTAAAACCACTACCATAAAATTACTGCTCAATTTATTGCAAACCCAGCAGGGCAGTATCCAAATTTTCGGCAAGGAGCTTAAAAGCAACCGATTAGAAATATTGGCGCAAATAGGTTCACTTATAGAGCAGCCCGCCATTTATCTACATCTAAGCGGGAAAGAAAATCTGCTCAATCGTGCATTACTTCTGCAAATAGGCGAAGCCAGGGTTAACGAAGTTTTAAAAATTGTTCATTTAACTGATGCCGCTCATAAAAAAGCCGGGCAATATTCGTTAGGGATGAAGCAACGTCTGGGTATCGCATTGGCTTTGTTATCCGATCCTAAATTGCTGATATTGGATGAGCCCACCAACGGTCTTGATCCTAACGGAATTATTGAGGTACGTGAGCTATTGATAAAACTGGTGAGTGAGCACAAAAAAACAGTTTTTATATCAAGCCATTTATTGGCCGAGATTGAGCGGATGGCTACGCATGTAGGCATCATAAACCATGGCGAATTATTATTTCAGGGTAGTATACATGATCTTGAAGCGATGAGTAAACCTGCGGTACAAATCGAAACCGATAACACTGTTGATGCAGCAAACTATTTAAGCCGTAATAATTATACCGTTGCCGAAGTCACCGACACGCACCTATTTGTACCCTACACTACCAAACAACAAATGGGCAACATCAATAAGCTGCTTAATGATATGGGCTATAACGTATACAGTATCACCAAGCAACACAAGGATCTGGAAAAATTATTTTTAGACATCACCCAAAACGCGTAAAACTATGAAAGGATTTATACTCTCATTCCGCTCGGAGTTTTATAAGAGCCGTAAAACAGCCGGTTTCTGGAGTGCTGTTATATTGCCGTTGCTGCTT
Source organism: Bacteroidota bacterium (assembly GCA_013287375.1). Classification (GTDB taxonomy): domain Bacteria; phylum Bacteroidota; class Bacteroidia; order Sphingobacteriales; family Sphingobacteriaceae; genus Mucilaginibacter. Next base: position 1,927 of record JABDDX010000168.1, read on the forward strand.
TGTTTATTGATATTTGCCGGCTTTTACAGCCGGAGTGATAAAATGGCAATGGAGCCCGGCATGATCCTTTGGGTGCAGTTTTCGGGTGCTATTCTAGGGGTGATGGGGTCGCTGTTATTGCCAATGCTTATTGTTTTTATAGGTTATTCTGTAAATAGCATCGAGCATAAAGCAGATACCTGGAAAACATTATTCTCGCTGCCGATATCCAAATTTGCTGTTTACAGCGCTAAATATTTTTATGCCATGTTCCTGGTGTTTTTGTGCCTGGCATTATTTGTATTATTTACCGTTGGTTTTGGCAATTTATTAGGTACGGTAAAACCCGGGTTAAAATTTCACGACTATAATATGTCGGGAGTTCTATCGCAGCTATATTTTAAACTCTTTCTTTCATCATTAGGTATATTATCCATACAGTTCTTATTGAGCCTGTTATTCCGCGATTTTTTGAAGCCGATGGGGATTGGTTTTGTGGCTACCATAACTGGTGTAATCCTGGTTGCAAACCAGTGGACATACGATTACCTGTTCCCGTATTCGCACCCAATGCTGGCATTAAGTGCCTTGCCTCAACACCATAATCATACCCCAGGTAATAACCCAATCAGTGTTGATATATTCACCCGGGAAATTTATATAAGCCTGATTATAGCCGCGCTAGTATTTATTGCCGGATATTTTATCGTGCTGAAGAAAAGTGTAAAGTAATCACCAATTGCCGTTGTTGTGAACGTAACAACGTGCTATATCGTTAATAAATTATTCCAATGATGCGCCATAGGTGCAAAATGTCGGTAGAAGAATAAGGGATAAATGTTATTCAGCGTGCCGTTAGGTACGCAAGATAGGCGAGGTTCCGTACCTAACGGCACGGTATGGCTTATTTATTTTCTTTATGTTACCGACATTGAACCCTGCTGGGGTTAGTTAATTATTACACATTTAAGATTTACGAAGTTTTTAAAACTTCGTAAATCTACTTCGTCGAAGCGTGAATGATGTATTAATTATTTCACCTCGTAAGGCTTTGCAGCAGCCTGCCCTAAAGCAGCACGTATGTTGTTTTCAGCGGTTAATACCAATTCTTCGGCAGGAGTTTTACCTGGCTCAATAGGTGTTAAAACTTCAACCTGCATTTGGGTAAAAGCATTAACCGGGTAATAACCATATTTTATAACCGCCCACGAGTTTTTAATCACAATGGGCACTAACAAAGCATCGGGGCATTTTTTCAAAAGAGTAGCAATACCGGCAGCCCGAAACGGTTTAACCTTACCATTCTTTGATCTCGTACCCTCAGGAAATATCACCGCCGACCATTTATTCTCTTTCATCCGTTGGCCAAGCTTCACTATCTCCATAATGGATTGACGCTGATCTTTACGGTCGATATTTGCCGCGCCGCCATATTTTAAATTGAAGGATATGGATGGGATACCATGGGTTAATTCAATTTTCGAGATAAATTTTGCATGATATTTACGCAGGTACCAAATCAGCGGCGGAATATCAAACATACTCTGATGATTAGATATAAAGATAATCGGGCGCCCCTCCGGCAAATGCTGATTATTGGTGAACTTTGTAGTATTACCTGATAAGTACAGGCTGCGCATTAAACAGAGGTTTAAAACATCAACTACTTTTTTATGTGCCGAGTAGCCCCCCCAATTTATAAGCTAGCCATTGTAAAGGATGAAAAATGCAGAGTGTCAGAAAGAAAACTAC
>JABDDX010000169.1 GCA_013287375.1 Bacteroidota bacterium
TCGGTTGGCGCGGCTGAAAAAATTGATGACCTTATTGTGCAGGCGCTTACACACCAAAGGCCGGTTTATATTGCCTGTTATAAAGAAGTTTGGGCAGAACCTTGCCCGCAGCCATCGGCAACGCCATTAAAAGCTTTGGTTACTAAAAGCGAACCGCTGGCTCTTCAAAATGCTTTAACACAAGCCTGGATGCAAATTACCGCGGCTAAAAAGCCATTGATATTTGCCGGGGTTGAAATTCTACGTTATGGCCTTGCTCCGCTATTACAAAAAATTATTGATGCGAGCGGTTTTTTATATACCACCACAACGCTTGGCAAAACAGTGCTTGATGAAGGTGGCGACAAGTTTATTGGTACTTATGCTGATGTAGCTTCGATAGATAGTGTGGTAAAAACTGTTGCGGAATCTGATTGCTTTTTAACGCTTGGTACCATAATGACGGATGATTACTTGTTTTTTATCGAGAATCAATACCCGAATGTAGTGTTGGCGAATACAGAGCAGGTGCGGGCAGGTTATTACTTATACGATGGTGTTACAATGACTGATTTTATGGAAGGGCTGTTGCATTTGTTTAAAACATCAAAACCAAGCAGCACGGTGCCCACCTATCCGCTTACATCAATAGCGCCGGCACAACCGGTTTATCCGGAGCCATGGCTTGCAAACTCTGATAAGCAATGGGCTGATCAGCCCGAAGTTATTACCTACAATCGCTTTTTTCAGCATACAATGAAGTTTTTAACTGATAACAAGTTACTAAGCGAAATTGTAATGACCTATGGCGTAAGCAGCTCCTTATATGTGGCTACGAATGCTTATGGTTTAAAACAAAATAGTTTTATATCATCGGCTGCGTGGCAATGTATTGGTTTTGAAACGGGTGCCGCAATGGGTGCCCAGATGGGTAGCGGTAAACGAGCCTGGACTGTGGCCGGTGATGGTGGTTTTATGATGATATGCCAATCGCTGTCGACACTTGCCCGTAACAAGCTTAATGCGGTAATATTTGTAATGAGCAACCAGGTGTATGCCATTGAACAGGTATATGTAGATATAACATCCTTCGAACCTGGGCCTCAACATACTTTCGATACTTTCGACATTTTGCCCAAATGGGATTATATGGCCCTTGCAAAAGCATTTAATGCCGATGGGCATCGTGTTACGACAATTGATGAACTGAATAATTTACTTAAGACTCTTGCGCATACAGTAGATAAACCTACGCTGGTTGAAGTGGTGATCCCGCAAAAAGACCTACCCGGCCAAATGTATCGACTTGGAACTATGCCTTAAACCTTAATCTACTATAAAACAATATCATGAAAAAGACCTATTCTATTTTTGGAGCCGGTGCATCCGGACTTTACACCGCCTGGCGATTGCTTAACGGCGAAGTTAAAAACGAAAAAGATAAAGTAAAGCAACTAACAGCGGGCGATGTGCTTGAACTGTACGACTGGGGAAACTATGACTTTTTAGGTGAAACTAAAGATACGCGACCTGCAGGTGCACGCGTTTGCACCTGGCATTATAAAAATGATCCATCAAAATCATACCTGGAGTTGGGCGGAATGCGTTACTCCGAATGGGATGGCACAGCTGAAGGGCAAGGCCACCGTTTAGTAACAACGGTAATTAAAGATCTGGACCTCGACCAGTATTCAGTACCATTTAATGAGTCTATAGATCCTTTATTTTACCTGCGGACCAAACATTTGTATCTTAATCAAATATCATCAACTAATCCGGCACCCTATAATGTTAAAAATCAGGGAGAATATTCGGCACCTGATAACGGGTTTGCGATAGTTGGTAATTTAGCGGTAACCCCCCAATACCCCGTGACCCGTAATGATTGGTACGACTTTTACCGCAACGGCAAAATATTAGCGGATATGCCGGCATCGTCAGTATTTAAAAAAGGCGATCTGGTTAAAAATATCGGCTATTGGAATTTGATGTACGATCAGTTAGGTTCTGAGGGTTATAATTATACTGCCGATGGGAATGGTTATACTTCAAATGTGATCAACTGGAATTCCGCCGTTGCTTTTCAGACTAATAACGAGTTTACGCCGGGTAACGAATATAAAACCTTAACACATGGTTATTCGAGCATGTTCAACGCTTTGTTTGATGCCATTGTAAAGTTAGCTAAAGAAAAAGGTGTACAATTTGACTATCGCCCAAATACCCGCTTGCACTCTATTTTAAACATTGATGGAAAAGTGCATTTTACTATTGCAACACGAGAAAATCCAAACAAAAAATCAGGATCAAAAATTTGTGATGCTGCATGGATGGCTATGCCCCGCGGTTCGATTGATTTGGTTGCCCAGGCAACACAGTATCAGGAGCATGAGGGGTGTTTGGATGTGCTGAATCATGGTAGTGTGCAGTTATATCTCGGATCGGCAGTGTTGCAGCCATCGTATAAAGTAGGTATGTTTTTTAGCGAACCATGGTGGCTTGATAAAGCAAAATATCCAGCACCTATTTTGGGTTTTGAAATTATTAGCAGCGTATTAAAAGCTTTAGAAGCAAAAGGTTTTCCTAAAGAATACCTGGTAGCAATGAGTAAGGACAATAAGGTGATGGAAGTTCCATTTACAACCACTGCTTTAATGTTTGCTGCAGTTGAGAAATGCGTAAAAAGCAAACTTACCTTAGTGCAGGAGTTGGATTTGGTAGAAACCAGCAGGCGAAACACCATTGGCCCAAGTGTAACCGATATGCCGATACGCCAGGTAGTTTATTTTGGCAATAACGCACTCGATCAGAGTAGTGAGCCTGTTTATGGAATTTTAGCCAGTTATGATGATGAACAATACACCAGTTTTTGGGAAGAATTGGAATATGGCGATGATTCAACAGAGAAAATACCTTTTTCATCAAACTATCAGCCATTGGATGGGCCTGCAAAAGCTAAACCTGTTATGGTGAATATGTTAAGACAACAACTAGCCTCATTGCATTTTGGCCCTAACGCCGATTATCATACCGTACCGGAACCGTTAGAAACAAAGTATATGGATTGGTCGTTACCACCGTTTAACGCGGGATACCATGCCTACGCGGCCCATTATGATGTGTGCGACGTACAACGTAAGATACGCAAGCCATCACAGCTGATACCCGGTGCTGATGCCAATATTTTTATAGTGGGAGAGGCTTATTCAAATGATCAGGCTTGGGTTGAGGGTGCTTATTGTACCGCAGAATCGGTATTAAATGATTTCTTTGGTATTGTACCGATCATCAATAATGAGGATTATCCCTTTATTGCCCCGCCATTAATTGAAGAAAAATAGGATCAGCCTTGAACTGACGTTACTTCAATAATATCGGCTTGCCGGTAAGTTCAAAACAGCCACAAGGTAAACCTTGTGGCTGTTTTGCTTTGTAAAGTATGGTTGCTTTAGGCGATTGCCATTTTAACCTATATCATTTCATTTCATTTTGAAAATTTAACCATGCTGATACGGTGTGGTTGAATGTATTTGCGT
>JABDDX010000170.1 GCA_013287375.1 Bacteroidota bacterium
ACAAAATAGTTTTCTCATGGTATTAATTTTTAGTTTTCAATTTGTATTATACTATAACACAAAAATTAACCAAAAATTGTTTTTTATTTCTTTTAAATTAAATAACAGTACCGTGCGGAATCATTGCCCGCTTTTTAACAACTACAATCCCATCCTGCACAGTATGCGTACCGTAGTCGCCATCTTCCAGTTTTTCGCCGCAATTAATGCTCACATCATTACCAATATAAGTGTTTTTATCTATGATAGCGTTTTTGATGGTACACCTGTCGCCAATACCCATTATTGGTGAATTACTCACTTTTGATTCTTCTATTTGCTCAAGTGTTTGATAGTTATCGCTACCCATCACATAGCAGTTTTCAATAGTTGTATCAAAACCTATGCGGCTGCGTATGCCAATAATCGATCGTGTAATATGGCTCGCATTTATAATACAACCATCTGCAATGATAGCTTTATCAACTTGCGTACCGCTCATTTTTGATGGGGGCAACATACGTGCACGGGTAAATATGTAGTTCTTGTCGAACAAGTTAAACTGCGGGATGTCATCTGTAAGCCCTAAGTTAGCATCAAAAAATGATGGGATAGTACCAATATCAGTCCAATAACCTTCGTACTGATAGCTTAAAACCTTATGGTTATCAATCGACTGCGGGATGATCTCTTTACCGAAATCGGTACGCTCATTACCTTGCAAAAGCTCATATAGCAAATCGCGGTTAAATATATAAATACCCATTGATGCCAGGTACAGGCGGCCTTGTGCTTTCATCTCATCACTAACCTCTGATGCCCAGCTTTCAAAATTGGTTTTAGGTTTTTCGATAAAAGCAGTAACCAGGCTTTCCTCATTCGTTTTCAAGATACCAAAGCCCGGAACATCATTAGCGTGCACCGGAATTGTCGCGATAGATATTTCCGCATCTGCCTGGATGTGATTCTCTATCATCTCTTCAAAATCCATCTGGTATAGCTGGTCGCCGGAAAGTATCAGCACATAATCAAACTCGTGAACGGCCAAATGGTGCAAACTTTGTCTAACCGCGTCAGCCGTTCCCTGGAACCAGCCTCCACTGGTTGGTGTTTGCTCTGCGGCCAAAATATCTACAAAAGCCTCACTAAAGCTGCTGAAATGATAGGTGTTTTTGATGTGTTTATTTAACGACGCCGAGTTAAACTGCGTTAACACATAAATACGCGTAATGCCCGAATGCAAGCAATTAGAGATAGGAATATCAACCAAACGGTATTTACCGGCAATTGGAACGGCTGGTTTAGAACGGGTTGCGGTAAGGGGCGACAGGCGACTGCCCTGGCCACCGCCAAGTACAATGCAGATTACTTTTGAGGTCATATATTAGGTTTTAAACTTTCATAAAGGTTAATGTACTCTTTGGCCGATCTGTCCCACGAAAAATCAAGCGCCATCATTCTTTTACGCAATTGGTTAAGGTGTTGCGTGTTTTCATACAATACTAATGCCCTGTCAACTGCATTACAAATATCCTCTACCGATATGTTGTTAAATCGTATACCATAGCCACCTTCGTCGCCAAAATCAATAACAGTATCTTTTAATCCACCTGTACTGCGAACTATTGGCACGGTACCATAGCGCAATGCATATAACTGATTAAGCCCGCATGGCTCAACGCGCGATGGCATCAGCAAAAAGTCCGACCCAGCATATACCACATGCGCCAGTGCTTCATCGTATCCAATAAATATATTGCATTGCTCAGGCAGCAGCTCTTTTAATTCTTTTAAACCCTGCTCCATTAGCGGGTCGCCAGCACCCAGTATCAGGAAGTTAACTTTACCCGGATGGCTGGCGATGGTTCTTGCTATGGACTCTGCCAGCAAATCAGCGCCTTTTTCCAATACCAACCGGCCAATAAATGATACCAAAGGCAACTCTGGCGATAGGTTAAACCTGGCACATAATTCTTCTTTGTTTTTTTGTTTTCCCTGTGCCACTTTGGTCACGGTATAATTCGCCGGGATCATGGTGTCAGTTTTGGCATTCCAAACCTCGGTATCAATACCATTGATAATTCCCGATCCTTTTGCTTGCTCCAGGTAAAACAGATATTCTAAGCCGTTGGAGCTTATTGTTAACTCTTCCAGGTAACTTGGTGATACCGTGGTATATTTATTACAACATTTTACCGCCGCTGCCAGTGGATTAATAGTACCGGCCCAATCTAACAAACCACCTTTGGCGGGGTCTATCTCCGGCAAATAATAAAATCTATCCCAGCTTAACACACCATGGTATTGCCCGTTATGAATAGTAAATACGGTTGGTATTTGAGCAAGGCGGGTATACAGTTTTGAATGATACATCAAAAATGGGATCAGCCCAACATGATGGTCGTGACAATGTATAATATCCGGACTTTGCTGCGAGTAGCTTATCCAATCTAAAAACGCCAACTGAAACGCGATAAACTGCTCCCGCTCATCAGGATACATATAAACCTCTTCGCGGTCTAATAATCCGGGGATTTTTATCAGGTATAATTCAAAACCAAGCTTGTTGGTTTTCTCCTTCCATACCTCAAAATATAACCTGCGGTTACCTAATAGCGTTGCTGCCTTAAAAACAATATCAAATTCATTTTCGCGGGTAAACTTACGGTCGTAAAAAGGGATAACAACCGCGGCATCCATGCCGGCAAGGTTCTGGTATTTAGGCAATGCGCCCACCACATCAGCAAGGCCACCAACTTTAGCAATAGGGTAACATTCAGCGGCAAGATGGTAGATTCTCATACAGGTATAAATAATGGCATAAGTTAGGAAACATTTAACTCAATAAGCAAACACATAATTTAAAAAATGTGTTTGCTTTGCTGAGAATATTTATACCAAATAGCCAATTTGTTACAGTTTTATTATTAACCCGTCTTTAATGATTGCTGATACGCTGCAAAGGGTATTATTTTTTATTTTTGTTTAGCTACGAAGATTTAGCGCGATAACCTAGTAATGATAAACAGCTTACTCAACAGCATCCAAAATATAATCACGCTAAGCCCGGAAGAGGTTGATATCGTAACATCTTTATTTAAAGAAAAAACCTACAAAAAGGGCGAATTCTTTTTGGAAGAGGGACGGATCTGCAAACACGTTGGCTTTGTTGCGAAGGGATTGATGCGTTTTTATATTAATCACGATGGAGAGGAAAAGATATACGACTTCTCCCAGGAGAACGAATATGTATGTAATTACGAGAGTTTTCTGCCCCAAAAACCGTCTTCCAAAAACATCCAGGCTTTAGAGGATAGTGTGGTTTTCGTGATCTCTCATAACGACCTGCAATCCTTTTATAAAAATGTTCGCGAAGGGGAGCGTTTTGGCCGGATAGCCATTGAGTACGTCTTTTTACAAGTACTGCAGGATCTCAGCTCCTTTTATACCGAAACACCCGAAGTCCGGTACGAAAGGTTTTTAAAAAACCACGCCGACCTGCAGCAAAGGATCTCCCAATACCACGTTGCATC
>JABDDX010000171.1:0-3118 GCA_013287375.1 Bacteroidota bacterium
ATTAACATCCGGGATATGGGCAGCTACGCTCTGCTCTATGACGATACCTTTTTGGTCAGCCTCAAACTTTATGGCTTTAATAGCATAGTCTATTATTTTTTCAGGTTTGGCCGGTACAAAATTTAACTGGATGTTGCCTGTTTCTACCTGCGACAAATCCAATAATTCGTATGTTATTTTAAGCAAACGTTCGGCGTCGCCGCTGATATGTTTTACCAATTGATTCTGTTCAGAATTTAATGCACCAACACGGCTATCAGCTAATAGTCCTGCACTCATTTTAATGGCAGATATCGGGGTTTTAAGCTCGTGCGATATAGTAGCTATAAAATTACTTTTAGCTTCGTCACGCTCTTTAAATTCAGTTATATTACGAAGGATATATACTATACCAACCGATTTTTTGGCAATGTTTACCGGCCCCTCTGTAGGTGATAGGTTTGGCACTAAAATTTCACGGGTTTCTAGCTGGAAGTATGAATCTTTCCCCTCGGCAAAAATTTTAAATGCCCTATCTGCTTTTTCACCATTGATAATCGATTTAAACAGATCATTATTTTTACTGACGTCCCCAACCAGTTTCCCTGTCAGTTTATCCTCGCCCAAATTCAAAATAGCTTTTGCAGCTGTGTTGATGAAGAGGATTTCGTGTTTTTCATTAACCCCGATAATAGCATCGTGCATTTGCTCAATAATGGTTTCAATACGCGATTTTTCCGACATTATTTTCGACAAATTGCTGTTCTCCCATTCGTTTAGCTTTGATGCCATATCATTAAAGGCATTGGCAACTTCGGCAAATTCATCACTCTTATCAAAGTGGATTCGCTGCCCATAATTTTTTTGACTGATCTCTCTTATACCCTCTAAAAGCGCATTTAAAGGATTGGATATAATTCCTGGGAAATTCACGCTAAAGCTGAATAGAACAAGGAAAGTAAACGCCCCCGCTAAACCTAAAAAAACTACCGCATCCTCAACATTCTTGTGTGCCTTTTCATTTTTAATAACTATGGCGTGCATATTTACCACCTCTATATCCCGAAGATATTTCCTGATACTTTTTTCGGTTTGTTTAAGCGTGGCAGCATCTGTTGTATTTTGCAACGCTGTAAAGGCCTTACGCAAGTTGCTTGCCATTTCTCCCTCTCCCGGCTCAGTAATATTATGTTCTTCCAGTACTAATTGCTTATTAAAGCTATTCGCAGATGCAGCACTAAGCGGAAGTTCCTGATCATCCAAAACGGTTCGCATCTCCCTGCTATAGTTAAGGGATTCGTAGTTATCTTTTAAAATAACCTTAGCGCTATTCGCTATTTGATTGATGTAGAATAAAGAAACAGCGCCAAAAAACAGCACCACAATAAACAAAAAGCCGAAGCCTAAACGGAGTTTATTTTTTACTTTCATGATAGTATCACTAAATCAGTTTCTGTAGCTGCTAAATTTTTAAGCAGCTGGTTAAATACGGTTGTTCTCAAAATTACCTGGAACAGGTTTGAATGTGGTTTGCCAATACAAATGGTAGTTATTTCCCTTTCAGCGGCAACCTTCATAATAGAAGCGGTTATCTTATCGCTCTTTACTTTCAATAGTTCTGCGCCCAGTTCGGTGGCCAGTTTAAAATTATTTATTAAATGCCTTTGCTTATCCAGCTTTATCCTGTCCAAACTTTCGCTGCTGCTTTGTACATAAAGCACTATCCAGGGTGCGTGGAAATAGGATGCCAGTCGGGCAGTTTTTCGTATCACAATCTTGGACGTTTCAGCGTTAGATGATATACAGGCTAAAAATCTTTCCGGCCTTAATTTTATTTGTTTAGGGATCTCAATATCTATCTTACGCTCCAAATGATGTGCCACTTCTTTGAGTGCTATCTCCCGCAACTGCAATATCTTATCGCTTCTGAAAAAATTCTGAAGCGCACGTTCTACTTTCGTTTTTTCGTAGATTTTGCCATCTTTTAGCCGATCGATCAATTCATCAGCAGTTAAGTCTATATTTACTATCTCGTCGGCAAGTTCAAGCACCTTATCAGGTATACGTTCTGTAATGGCGATGCCTGTAATGGATTCGATCTCTTCATTCAGGCTTTCTAAATGCTGGATATTTACCGCGGATATTACGCTGATACCCGACTCTAAAATATCTAATACATCCTGCCAGCGTTTACTGTTCTTGCTGCCCTCGATGTTACTATGTGCTAGTTCATCAACAATAACCACCTCGGGGTGGCGGTTCATGATCTGCTGAGGGTCCATTTCCTCCAGCTCTTTGCCTTTGTAGAATATTTTTCTGCGTGGGATAAGTTTTAGCCCATCCAGCAAAGCATGAGTTTCCGCACGATTATGAGTTTCGATATAGCCTATCTGCACATCAATGCCATTACGTTGCAGGGCATGTGCTTCCTGCAACATCCGGTAAGTTTTACCTACACCAGCGCTCATACCAATATAAATCTTAAACTTTCCGCGCCTTGATCGTTTTACCAGATCAAGAAAGTGCTCAACGGATTGTTCTTTAATTTCTTCTTCACTCATAATTTAACGAACTAACCGGCTGCAGTTCTTAGCCACAGCCGGAGTATTTTTATTCTTAGTTCCCCTCTTGAGAGGAGAACCGCACTGCCCTTTGCTTTTACCTTAGTACATGTCTAATACTTATTGTCATTTCGACCGTAGGGAGAAATCTTCTGCGACTTGCATTGCCGCTTTGCATGTTGTAGAAGATTTCTCTCTCGTACCTCGTTCGAAATGACAATCAGGCAAAACTTATTTCATTTCATCCAAAGCTACGTTCAATTTTAAAACATTAACCTTGGCCGGGCCAAATAAACCTAACAATGGTTTTTCAGTATTCGCTGCTATCAGGCTATTTATTTTATCTGCTGATATATTTCTGACCTTAGCAATACGGGCAACCTGAATTTGTGCCCCGGCGGGTGACAAGTCGGGGTCTAAGCCACTACCTGATGAGGTAACCAACTCGGCAGGTATTTGCGAGCGGGTTACTGTTGGGTTGTGCTTTAAAAAAGTATCAATAGCCGCGTCTACGGTTTTTAAGTAGTCAGGGTTAGTTGGGCCTTTGTTTGTTCCGGCAGATGCATCGGCCTGGTAGT
>JABDDX010000171.1:3128-3446 GCA_013287375.1 Bacteroidota bacterium
CTGGTAGTTAGCAGCCGATGGGCGTGACGAGAAATATTTATCCTTAGTAAACTTTTGACCGATGTTGGCAAAACCAACTACACGGCCCTTGTAGGTAACGGTTTCACCATCACCGTTGCCTGGGGCAAATTTGCCTATTCCGGCTATCGCTAATGGGTATATGCCTGCTAATAACACTATCAGTATGATAGTTAATTTTATGGCTGGTAAGAAAAACGCTTTCATTTTATTTTGATTTTAATATTCTGTTATAAAAATACGCCTACTGCAAGGTCAATTAATTTGATGCCGATGAACGGGATCAACACACCGCCTAAA
>JABDDX010000172.1:0-2693 GCA_013287375.1 Bacteroidota bacterium
GATCATTTCCATATATGGCGCGGCAAGGCTCAGGTGTTGGAAGACATCTTCAACAGCGACTTCCTTTCCGTCAAGTTCATAGCTTATGGTCCCCGCGGATGGTGACAAGCTGCCATTCAAAACCTGTAATAGCGTTGATTTACCTGAACCATTCGAACCTAAAATGGCGTAACTTTCGCCCGCCCTAAAGGTATATTCCACTCCTCTGAATATCCACTCCCGGTTAAAACGGCGACCTATGTTTTGGAGGGTGATGTTCACTAGTTGATAGTTGATGGTTCATAGTTCATAGAAAGTAGATGGCGGTTGATATTTCTACCAAGAACCATCATCTATGAACCATGAACTGAATTAAGAATTCCCAAAGCCCTTCATAATACCCCTTTGTGAGTTTGATACGAAATTGATGATTTCGTCGCGCTCTACGGTTGGGTTAAATTCGGCTTCAATAATATCCAATGCCTTGGTGATGTTGTATTTTTTCAGGAAGATGATACGGTAAATCTCCTGTATTTCGTTAATGGTTTCTGCTGAGTATCCCCTGCGGCGCAAGCCAACAGAGTTTATGCCGATGTAAGACAATGGCTCACGACCAGCTTTTGTAAACGGAGGAACATCCTTACGAACCAATGATCCGCCGGATACCATACAATGCGCGCCAATTTCAACAAATTGGTGTACAGCAGATGTGCCGCCGATAAAAGCATGGTCGTACACATTGATGTGCCCTGCAAGCTGTACAGAGTTGGCTATAATAACGTTATCGCCAATAACGCAATCATGCGCAACGTGTACATAAGCCATTAACAGGCAGTTATTGCCGATGGTGGTCGTGTTTTTATCAAGCGCAGTACCGCGGTTTAGGGTAACGCACTCACGGATAACGGTATTATCGCCTATGGTAACAGTGCTTGGCTCGCCCCGATATTTTAAGTCCTGTGGTGGTGCAGATACTACAGCTCCCGGGAAAATACGACAGTTCTTGCCTATCCTGGCCCCATCCATAATAACAGAATTTGAGCCGACCCAGGTACCCTCGCCAATTTCTACATCCTTATGTATAGTAACAAATGGCTCAATCACTACATTATCGGCTATTTTAGCCTGAGGATGTATGTATGCTAACGGTTGTATCATGCTATGCTTCTGTTTCTTTTACTTTAACTATTTGTGCCATTAGCTCGGCCTCTACAACAATTCTGTCGCCAACCATACCTACACCTTTCATTTGCGCTATTCCACGGCGTATTGGCGAGGTAAGATCGCAATAATAAATTATAGTATCGCCGGGTACTACCTTACTTTTAAACCGGGCGTTCTCAATCTTCAAAAACAAGGTAAGATAATTTTCCGGATCAGGAACGGTATTTAATACCATGATGCCACCTGTTTGTACCATTCCTTCTATCTGTAATACACCCGGAAATATGGGTGCGCCCGGGAAATGCCCACGGAACAGATCCTCATTCATGGTAACATTCTTTACACCAACCACATGTGTTTTCGAGATCTCCATTATTTTATCGATCATCAAAAATGGTTGTCTGTGTGGCAGTTTGGCCATAATGTCTACCGTATCGTATACGGGTTTAGCATTAGGGTCATATGCTTTAAAGCGTTTTTTGCTTTTTTCTTTTTTTATCAACGCCTTAATTTTTTTAGCGAAGGCAACGTTTGCCGCATGGCCTGGTCTTGCCGCCATGATGTGACCCTTTAAAGGTGTGCCCACCAAAGCAAGATCGCCAATCATATCCAGTAACTTATGGCGGGCAGGTTCGTTCTGATAACGCAGATCGATATTGTTAAGTATACCTTGTGGTGCTACTTTTATATCCTTGCGGTTAAATATTTTGGCAAGGTGTGCTAATTCAGCTTCATCTACCTCTTTATCAACCACTACAATCGCATTGTTCAGGTCGCCACCTTTTATCAGATCATGCTTAAGCAGCATCTCCAACTCATGCAAAAAGCAAAATGTACGGCATGAAGCAATCTCTTTCACAAACTCCGATATAGTAGATATACTGGCATGCTGGCTACCCAATACATGCGAGTTATAATCAACCATACAAGTAAAACGGTAATCATCATCTAAAGGCATGGCAACCATTTCAACTTTGCGGTCCGCTTCGGTATAGTGTATGTTGTAAGGGATATGATAATATTCACGGTCTGCATCCTGCTCAATAAAGCCGGTAGCATTTATGGCATCAATAAATTTGATAGAACTACCATCCATAATAGGCGTTTCCGGTCCGTCCAGATCAATCATCACGTTGTCTATCTCTAACCCAACCAGGGCAGCTAATACGTGTTCAACAGTACTTACGCTGGCGCCATTTTCGGTAATGGTTGTTCCGCGTGAAGTATCAGTAACATTATCTACGTCGGCATCAATAACTGGTGAGCCCGGCAAATCTACTCTCCTGAATTTATAGCCATGATTCTCCTCAGCGGGATTGAAGGTCATGGTTACTTTTTCGCCGGTATGTAAACCTGTGCCCGAAACTGAAACAGGCGCTTTAATAGTCCTTTGTTTTACGTTCATAACTTAAATATTAACTGCAAGGTTAATCAGTCTTTGCTTTTTGCAGTTCTGCAATAATCTTTTCTAATTCTAAAACTCTTTTTTCCAATTCAGGTAAGCGTGTTATTTTAGGTGGTCAGGTTGGTGTTGTTGGGCATATTAATGT
>JABDDX010000172.1:2703-3397 GCA_013287375.1 Bacteroidota bacterium
GGGTTAATGCCACCTGAGATCGCATGTGCGAACTATACGTTGAGGCTGGCGAACCAGCCCATTTTTGGTTTTCCTCTTTTATAGATCGGCTTAAGCCTGATTGTGCCTGCATCTGTGTGCCATTTGGTACATTAATATGCCCAACAACACCAACCTGACCACCTAAAATAACACGCTCGCCTATTTTGGTACTGCCCGATACGCCTGTTTGCGCGGCAATAACGGTATTGATACCAATTTCAACATTATGGGCTATCTGTACCAGGTTGTCCAACTTTACACCCTTACGTATAATGGTTGAGCCCATGGTTGCTCTATCTATTGTTGTATTCGAGCCTACTTCAACGTCGTCTTCTATCACAACATTGCCTATCTGGCTAATTTTTTTGTAAGATCCGTCGGCGGTAGGTGCAAAACCAAACCCATCGCTCCCAATTACCGCTCCTGAGTGTATGATTACGTTGTTACCCAATTTGGAGTCGAAGTAAACTTTTACGCCAGAAAATAGTGTAACGTTATCGCCCAATACAGCATCGTCACCTATATAACTGTTAGGATATATTTTGCAATTATCACCAACTTTTACATTCGGCCCGATATAACTAAAAGCGCCTATATATACATCTTTACCAATTTTGGCGGTTGGGTGTATAAAGTGAGGGTCTTCAATACCCGATTTATCGAGTTTAAATTT
>JABDDX010000173.1 GCA_013287375.1 Bacteroidota bacterium
TTTGCTGGCTGGTTGGGCAAATGCGCCATCGTCAAGCGTGCCATCCGCTTTCGATTCTACAAGATACTACCAGTTCCATTTAGATCCTAAAAGCGGCTGCTATTTTAACTTTAGCAATATTAATTTTACAGTGCTTCGCGGTAGTAGTACACAGCCCAATACATTTGTGTTGCGCTCCAGCGTTGATAATTTTGCCACCAATATTTCAACCCCGGTCAGCATCACCGGTACCACTACCCCTACTGCTATATCATTCAACGCATCGGCACTTGTCAACATTACTACTGGCGTTACCTTCAGGTTATATCCCTATGGGGCTACGGCAACCAGCGGCACCATGCTTGTTGGAGTTAACGATTTCCAGGTATATGGTCAGGTGTTGCCATCGCCTTAAATGATCATGATATTTTTTGCAATGGAATGGTCAAATATATCGAATGGCGAAACCGTTTTAAAATAGATGATTTTGATCATTGACATATTGTAGTATGCCGATTAAATATTGGCATACTACAACGGACAATTTAAATGGGCAAGTTACTGGTTTAACGTACTTGCCCATTTTAGTATATTTATTTTAAAATTAAGAAGCTGTATCCTCCTGGTTTAAAACAATCACATCTGCTCAATAATAAAACCTGACAAAGGCTTCCATTGCTTCATATTCAGCCATGCCTAAAAAATCGTATTGGCAGGCAGTTTCCCAGTTGCGGTCTTCGGCGCGTACCCAAAACTCGCGGGCATCGTCTCCCGGGAATACCGGCCGGTCTTTTTGCGATTGGTGTTTAAATATGGCTTCACGCTTTCGCATCACTTCTTTCGGCGACAGCGGGACGGCCATTTCTATTTCGTGTGTTTCAAACTCATGCCAGGCACCACGGTACATCCATACCCAACAGTCTTTTACCCAATCTTCGGTGGCTTTAAGCCGCTGTAGTGCGGTAATAATGATATTGAAACAAACTAGGTGTGTGCCATGCGGATCAGCAAAGTCGCCGGCGGCGAATACCTGGTGTGGCTTAACTTGCCGCAGTAGCTCCATGGTGAGTTTTACATCGTCTTCACTTACTGGATTTTTTTGGGTCTTTCCCGTTTCATAAAATGGTAGTGCCATAAAATGAATATGGTCATCGACTAAACCGGCATAACGTGCGCCGCTGATCGCCTCGGTTTTGCGGATGAAGCCTTTTACATCGCGTATTGCCTGCGTATCCAGCTGATTGGGTTGCTTGGCTTTAATAAAAGCACGCATGTCCTCATAAGTTTTACGAAGCTTAACGGCATCAATATCTTGGTTGTTGTTAAAATCAATAGCGAACTCCACAAAGCGCAGCACATCATCATCCCAAACCGCAGTATTGCCTGATGTTTGATAGGCTACATGTACATCATGCCCCTGATCAACCAAACGAATGAAAGTGCCGCCCATCGAGATCACATCATCATCCGGATGCGGCGAGAAAATAATGGAGCGTTTTTTAGCCGGTTGCGCCCGCTCAGGGCGCTGACTGTCGTCGGCATTTGGTTTGCCGCCGGGCCAGCCGGTAATGGTATGTTGTATCTGGTTGAAAATATCAATATTTATATTGTATACAGGGCCTTGCTCTATGGCCAGCTGGGCCATACCGTGAGTATTATAATCCTCCTCGGTTAGTTTTAGTATGGGCTTTTTAAGTTCGTTCGCCAGCCATATTATGGCTTTCTTTTTTAGTTGATTGTCCCACACACAATCCTTTACCAGCCATGGTGTATTAAAGCGGGTCAGGTCACTTGCGGCATCTGCATCCAGCACAAATTCTACATTATCGCTCAATTGCAGATAAGTGGCCGGCACATCACCTGATATTTCACCTTCAATAGCTTTTTTAATAATAGGCGCTTTCTTTTTGCTCCATGCCATCAAAATAATTTTGCGTGCTTTAAAGATTGTACCTACACCCATAGTAATAGCTTTAGTGGGTACGTTGGCTTTTCCGCCAAAATCGCGGGCGGCATCGCTGCGTGTCAAATCGGCAAGCGTAACCAGGCGGGTGCCACTGTTGGGGGCCGAACCGGGCTCGTTAAACCCAATATGGCCGGTACGACCAATACCTAGTATTTGCAAATCGAGGCCGCCAAGATCATTTATTTTTTGTTCGTAGTCGTAACAATAAGCCTGTACGTATTCCTCTTTTAAATCGCCATCAGGTATGTGGATGTTGCTTTTGTTGATATCAACATGGTTAAATAAATTTTCATTCATGAAACTTACATAGCTCTGTGCAGCATCATGTTTCATTGGATAGTATTCATCCAAATTAAAAGTGATAACATTTTTAAAGGATAGGCCCTCTTCACGGTGCAGACGCACCAATTCATTGTAAACACCAATTGGAGTTACACCAGTAGCCAAACCCAGAACAGCTTTTTCGCCTTTTTTCTGTTTGTTCTTGATTACAGAGGCTATGCGTTGAGCCACTTTTTTTGATGCGGTACACTGATCGGGATAAACCGTAACCGCCAGTTTTTCATAACGGGTTTCCTCCAGTAAATTTAGTCTTGCCATGGATTTGCAGTAATTGTTTGTATTAAAGTTTAGGCAAAACTATCCCTGTAACAGCAAACGGGATTTCAAAAATCACCTTTTGTGTTTTGATGATGTTTAAATCAAATAAAGATATGCGGCAATGTTACCCGGGATAGCTTATTCATCAAAATTTAAACTAAAAAAAACTATTTCTAAATAGTATTCGTGCAAGAGGCTTTATATTGCTTGCTTTAACAGGCGTAGTCAATTGAACATAATTGCTTTGATCCGTTGGATTGGAATTATTAAAAAAGATTGATAACTTACATTAAAAGGCGGGGGAGAGCCTAAGTAAAAGTATTATGAGTAAAGCATTACGGTCATTTTTTGCAGCAACGTTATTGTTTGTGATCATCGGCGATGTGTTTGCTCAAACCCCACCGCGTAACTTCAGAACAATTTCGGTAGATAAAGGCTTGTCGCAAAGTACGGTATACGCGGTTATTCAAGACAAGTTGGGTTTTATGTGGATGGCTACCCAAGACGGGCTGAACCGGTATGACGGGGAGAGTTTTATGGTTTATCGCCCGGTTGATAATGATCCGAACAGCCTGCGTTCAAACTATATTAAGGCGCTCTATCTCGACCACAATGGCCAACTATGGATAGGTGGTGATCAGGGACTCAGCCGGTATAATTATTCCACTAATAAGTTTCTCAATTACCAACATGCACGTAAACCGGGTGAGTGGTATATCTCGGCAATAACGGAAGATGCTAATCATATTATTTGGGCCGGCACAAGTGCAGGTGAAATATTCAGGCTTGACCAGGCCAACAGCGAGTTAAAACTTTTTAATATCGATGGGACCGCCAATGGTAT
>JABDDX010000174.1 GCA_013287375.1 Bacteroidota bacterium
ATGTTTTTAAAGGAACTTGAGCAGGAAGCCCAGGCCACCCGTAACATGCTGCAACGTGTACCAAATGATAAATTCAGCTGGCAGCCACACCCCAAAAGCATGACCATTAGCAAATTGGTAAATCATATTGCCGAACTACCGACGTGGATAACAATAGCCCTTACTACTAACGAGCTTGACTTTGCCACCGTGCCTTACAATACTGATAGCCTGAATACCATTGAAGAGGTATTGGCGCTTTTAGAGAAAAATGTAGCAGAAGCGCGCACCCAGCTTGAAGCAACTAATGAAGATGTATTAGCGGAAACCTGGACCATGCGCAACGGCGACCAAATATACATGGTAAGAACAAAAGCAGAAGTGATACGGGTATCTTTTAGCCAAACCTCGCATCACCGTGCACAATTAGGGGTGTTTTTAAGATTATTAAATATCCCAATCCCCGGCAGTTACGGCCCAAGCGCTGATGAGCAGGAATTTAAATTGATGGAGCAAGAGTAAAAACCATCGTCATGGAGCGTATAATTTGTCATTCTGAGGTACGAAGAATCTGTACATTGTAAACTGCCCTACAGTTTCTTCGTACCTCAGAATGACAATGGGACAGTTACAAAAAGCTTCAACTTAAAAAACAAAAAAGACCAATTTTCACTAAGAAAATTGGTCTTTTAACCTCTTATTTGAAGCCTTTAATTATTAGATGTGGATGAACAACTCTTCTTTAGGTCTTCTTACTTTTTCCATTTTGCTGTAAACATCTTCGTCAGAGCGATAACCTACCGGTGCGATAACTACGGCAGATAAGCCTAATGCTTTCAAACCTAATATCTCATCGAACTTACCGGCATCAAAACCTTCCATTGGGCAGGCATCAATATCCATTTCGGCAGCGGCTGTTAACAATACACCCAAAGCAATATAAGTTTGTTTGGTTGCCCAGTTAATTTTTTGCTCTTCACTCAGGCTGGCAAGAGTGCCTTGTACCATTTGCTCAAAACCAGCTAAATGCTCACGACCGATACCACGTGTTTTAGCGATCAGATCAAGGTAATAGTTACCATAATCCTTATCTATTTCTTTCTCGATAGCAAATATGATCACTTGTGAGCTTTGTGTTAACTGCGCCTGACCATGTGCTGCTTCACGCAATTTTTCGCGGATCTCAGGATCTTCAACCACCAAAATACGGTAAGCCTGCAAACCCATTGATGATGGAGCTAAGCGAACAGAATCCAATAACTGATCTAATTGTGCCTTGGTTAATTTTTTTGTAGCGTCGAAGTTTTTAATAGCCGCGCGCTTTTGTAATTTTTCTATTAATGACATGTTGTTTTTCTTTTTTTCGTTTTACAACACAAATTTAGATGTTGCAACATTTAAAATGGTCACGAGGAAGTAATTTGAAAATTAGATTGCAATTAAGATCACTATCTTTTTTTAGGGCCGCCTTGCCTTCTGTTGTTACCCCTGTTATTGCCGCCTCTACCGCCACCGTCTCTTTTTAGGGGTGCCATTTTTATCAGCGTAGGGTCGCCTAGAACTTCAGGTAGTACGATGCGCCTGATCTGGCGGTCCATCATTTCTTCGATGTTTTTTAGCTTGCGCTGATCTCGGTCGTTAACAAAAGTGATAGCGGTACCGGTAGTTTCGGCACGCGCAGTACGGCCAATACGGTGAATATAATCTTCAGGGTCGGATGGAGCGTCGTAGTTCACTACTAAATCAATCCCTTCCACATCAATACCACGTGAAAGCGCATCGGTACCAATAATAATAGGCACTTGCTTATTTTTGAATTTCAGCAGGATCTCTTCACGCTCATTCTGCTCCAGATCGGAGTGAAAGGCATTGATTTTTAAATGCGCTGCCTTTAATTGCTTATGGACTTCTTTGACCTTATCCTTTGTTGATGCAAAAATGATGATGCTTACAAAGCCACCTTCTTTTAAGATCAACTGCAGCAGACCCGATTTTTGATGATCATTAACCAAATAAACCTGCTGATCGATACCAACTGCCGGTTGTGATATAGCTATATTAATCTGCTGTGGGTTATGTAATACGGTCTTGGCCATGTTACGAATCCGACCCGGCATGGTAGCTGAAAACAGCATGGTTTGCCTTTGTTTGGGTAGATAGCTGATGATACGCATAATATCATCCGAGAAACCCATATCCAGCATACGGTCGGCCTCATCCAGTATCAAATATTTGATATGGTTCAGCTTTAATACACCTGATGTAAGGTGGGCTATCAGCCTGCCCGGTGTAGCTATGATGATATTGACGTTATTCTGTATGCCACGGCGCTGCTGCTCGTAAACAATTCCATCACCACCGCCAAAAACAGCTATAGAGCTGATGCCGGTAAAGTAGGCTAATCCTTCTACCTGCTGATCGATTTGTTGGGCGAGTTCGCGGGTTGGGGTTAGGATAAGCGTGCTGGTTTTTTCCTCGTGGTTTTGGGTGATCAGGTTTAAAACGGGAAGCAAAAATGCACCAGTTTTACCTGTACCTGTTTGCGCGCAGGCTATAAGGTCGTCGCCCTGTAAAATAGCCGGGATGGCCATTTCCTGTATGGGGGTTGGGCTGGTGTAGCCCATGCTCAGTACGCCTTCTAATAAATGTTCGTTGAAATTGAAATCTTGAAAAGTCACTTGTATCTGTAAGATGAAGTAGGCAAGTTAATAAAAAATGTTGTGTTACAGCAATTTCGAGTTTTTTAGGGGCTTAATCTTCCACTATTTCCACCTCTGCAACCGGACTAAATAAATAAATTCTTTTACTCTTGATCTCGGTGCATTTGAAGCGTTTACGCAGTTTCTCATCCTTCCGGAAAATCCTGCCGTCCTTTAGTTTAAACAATGCTTTTAAGGGTATTTTTTCAACTGTCGTGATTGATTCATGGTGCGCATCATAACTGCGGAGGGCACGATACAAACTCAGGTCGGAACAGCTGGAAGCTGCGGGGTTGTTTAAATAATTAACGATAGTATGCTTAATATCCGCCGGGAAAATATCTTTTTCAAAAAAAGGCTGCATCATCTTTTTGAAGTTGTTTTTCCATTCGGTGCCGTGCGGTTTGGCTTTGTGCTTGTGTTCGTTCCAGGTATACAGGTGTGCAAACTCGTGTACGGTAGTCACCAAAAACGCATAGGGATTCAAATCGAAATTAACGGAAATGCGGTGTCCTTTGTCGCCATGCGGTGAACGGTAGTCGCCAAACTTTGTATTGCGGTTGCGCGATATTTTAAATTCGCACTTAAAATAGTCGATCCAGCGGCCGATAAGCGGTGCCGCTTCGGGTGGAAGATACTTTTCTAAAACTTTTACTTTATCCAAT
>JABDDX010000175.1:0-615 GCA_013287375.1 Bacteroidota bacterium
TCCCGGTACGGGCGAACTTGCCAGCGGCCTGCACGGTGAAGGAAGAATGGCAGAACCGGAAGAGATTATTGCGTTTATATCCGCGCAGTTAAAAAAAAAACTCCCGTTAAGCGGTAAAAAAATATTGGTTACCGCCGGCCCTACTTATGAGGCTATTGATCCGGTAAGGTTTATTGGCAATCATTCGTCGGGTAAAATGGGCTTTGCTATTGCTGATGAATTTGCTACTATGGGTGCCGATGTTACGCTTATTACCGGCCCAACTGCCCAAACTAGTAAACAGCAAGTAAGCCGCATTGATGTTACTACTGCTGCCGAAATGCTGCAGGCTTGCGAAGCAAATTATATTAATGCTGATGTTTGCGTAATGAGCGCCGCCATTGCCGATTATACGCCCGTTGATCCATCACCCCAAAAAATAAAGAAACAAAACAGCACCCTTAACATAGAACTGAAAAGCACAGTTGATATATTAAAAACGCTGGGCGAGAAAAAACGGGATGGCCAGTTATTAGTTGGCTTTGCGCTTGAAACTAATGATGAGGAGCAAAACGCCATTTTAAAACTAAAAAAGAAGAATCTTGATTTTATTGTATTAAATTCGCTTAACGACGC
>JABDDX010000175.1:625-3322 GCA_013287375.1 Bacteroidota bacterium
GACCATAACCTTAACAAAACAACTTTCGATTTGAAAACTAAAGATGAAGTCGCCCGGGATATTTGCCAAAAAGTTGCTGAATTAATAAAACAATGAAAAAAATTAGCCTTTACCTTTTGTTTATTTGTTTAAGCTTCACCGCTTTCGGTCAGGATTTAAATGCAAGGGTATCGGTTTTATCCCCCAAAATACAAACTACCAACAAACGCATATTTACCGAGCTGGAAACAGCTATGAAGACCTTTTTAAACGGCCACAAATGGTGCGCCGATCAGATTGAGTCGCAGGAAAGATTTGATTGTACATTTGTACTGAATGTAACCAGTTGGGATGGCAGCAGCAGCTTTAGCGGCGAATTACAGGTACAATCGTCACGGCCGGTTTTTAATTCGGCCTACAACAGCCCCGTAATGTTGTTAAATGATAAGAACATTGATTTTACCTACCAGCAGGGCCAAACCATTGATTATTCCGACCAAAGCTTTACTAGTAATTTAAGCTCGATAATGGCATTTTACGCCTACATAGTTATAGGTATGGATTATGATACGTTTTCGCGATATGGTGGTACGCAATACTTTACGCTTGCACAAAACGTAGTTAACCTGGCGCAAACATCAAGCTATACCGGCTGGAAAGCCTTTGATAATAACAATGTAAGCCGTTACTGGTTAGCCGAAAACCTTAATAATAAAGCCTATGCACCACTGCGTAGCTTTATGTATGATTATCATCGCAACGGGCTTGATATAATGGCCGATAATACCGGCAAAGGCATTAAAGTAATTGCCAACCTTTTACCCGATCTGCAACAAATTGACCGAACCCGTTCAGGCGCTATGTACCCGCTGGTATTTTATACCGCTAAAAGTGATGAGTTAGTCTCCATTTTTACCAAAGCTGATCCGCAGGACAGAATAGCAGCGATGAACATACTTACCCAAGCCGATCCCGGCGATGGAAATAAATATGCCACGTTGCAAGGCAATAAATAATAGGAACCTGGATTTAAGGGATTTCTTTTTGATTTGTAGGATTTTCATCGGCATAGCTAATTTCACTTTTGTCCTTACCTCTTTACTCGTCGGAGTTAGTCAACAAAGCGCGACAAGCTTTGGGCGCTCCCGCTATTCAGCGGGCAGGCTTTCCATTCATACTGCACAGGCCTTAGTCACATAGCCGGTATCCATTTCAATCCTTAACGCGAAATTGCCTTCACCCTCTATGCGCCATAGGCGGAGCGAGAGTCGACGAGCGAAGCGTAGTCTGTGAGTAAATGCATTGACGTGTCGACTCACCCGGTTTCGCTCAGCCGCTCACCTGCCCTCTCTTTCGTAAGCGGGAAAGAGGGCAAAAACTTTCCCACCCTCTTTCCACCGCAGGCGAAGAGAGGGTCGACCAGCGAAGCGTAGTCGGGGTGAGTTATCCCCGCCATGCAACATCCCATAATTTCTCACGTCTCTTTTGTTAAATAATGTGAAATAATTTGCATGTACGAAAAATATCGTACATATTTGTACGAAAGAATTCGTAATACAAAAAGATGGAAATGAAACCGACAGAAAGCGAGCTGGAAATATTACAGATCATTTGGGAAAAGGGCCAGTGCTCGGTGCGTGAGGTACATGAGGTTTTGGAAAAAACAAAAGACGCCGGTTATACTACCACCCTTAAATTAATGCAGATTATGCACGACAAAGGTTTAGTTGAACGCGACACAACTGCCAAAACACATTTATACAAAGCGCTGATCACCCGTGAACAGGCACAGAATACCGCATTAGATAAGATCATATCAACCGTATTTAATGGTTCTTCTTCGCAATTGGTAATGCAGGTGCTTAGCAATAAGCAGGCATCCAAAGAAGAACTGGACATGATAAAAAACTATCTGGATAACTTAGAAAAAAACAATTAGAGTTATGACAACGAGCATCCTTATCAACGCCCTTGGCCAGGCCATATTTGAGTCTGTTGGGCAGGCACTATTAGTTTATGTTGCATTACAGGTATTGGTGCAACTTTTCCCCGGTATCACCTCAAAATACAAGTACGATGCTAACTACCTTGGCCTAACTATTATTTGCTGCTGGTTTATGGCTAATCTGCTCAAAATATACCTGCACAATGTGGCCATGGCCAATTACTCGATACTCTCCACAGGCAATAACCTGATTTTGGGCGTAACGCACACACCCTCTTTATTACAGCAGGTTGAAGGCTTAATTACACAATATGCCAAATACATAGCAGGTTTGTACATGATAGGTTTGATACTGCAAGCCATAAAGTTAACCGGCGGTTTTGTACATATCCATTACATCCGCAAACAAAAAAACCTGCAAACAGATGCATCGTGGACCAACAAGGCGCAGGAAATATGCAAGAATCTAAAAATCGTTAAAACGGTATCGTTGTATTTCTCTGAACATATATCCATTCCTTTAACTATCGGCTATCTAAAACCTATCATTATATTCCCGCTGTCGCTTATAAACAACCTCGATAGTAACCAGGTTGAAGCCATATTAATGCATGAATTATCGCACATAAAACGCCACGACTACCTGCTGAACATTTTGCAGTGCATTATGGAAACCATCCTTTGCTTTAACCCATTTGTTTGGTTGATCTCCAAAACCATCAGGTTAGAACGCGAGCATTGCTGCGATGATATGGTTATTGATGCTGATTATA
>JABDDX010000176.1 GCA_013287375.1 Bacteroidota bacterium
ACAATGTAATTGCCGCTACGCTGGTAAGCATTAAATTCTTTTTAACGCTAGCTACCAAGGTAAATGCGCAAAATAGCCAGTTTAGCTATACGCAATATATGGATAACCTCACGCCTTTTAACCCTGCATATTCATTGCTGGATAAAGCCGCTTCAATCAATACATTGGCCCGCAGGCAATGGCTCGGGGTAGATGGTTCGCCTACCACCTTCCTCGCTAATGTTAATATTCCGCTGGAATCAATTGACGGGGCAGCAGGCTTAATTGTAATGAATGACAAGTTTGCTATTGAGCACCAAACAGAAGTGAACGCTTATTTTGCAAAAGCTATTCAACTGAGCTCTAAAAACTTTTTATCGGTATCCCTAAACGCGGGTATACGCAACTATGTAGCCAATTATTCAAGCCTGGATGCGACGGACCCGGTATTTGCCAATGATGTGAGGGAAACCAAGCCTAATTTAGGTTTTGGTGTGATGTTTTACACCGATTGGTACTACGTTGGCATATCTGTGCCAGAACTAACGATAACCAGTTTAGGAACTGCATCGGTACAGGATAACAATAATTTTAAAAACCACTATTATTTCTCGGGCGCTTTAATTACTGATCTTGACGATGATGTGATTTTTAAACCGGCAACATTGGTTTCCTATGTGCAGGGTGTACCCTTGATCGCCGACTTTTCGGGCACTTTCATTCTAAAACAAACACTTGGTTTAGGAGTAAACTATCGTACCAATAATGAGATGGCAGGCATTTTAACCATCAATGTTGACAATTTCCACATTGGCTATAGTTACCAATTTGGTGTAGCATCCGATAACCTGGGCGGTTTTAATATGCCTACTCACGAAATTACCCTCAGCTATCGATTTGGCAAAGGGGCCGGGAAGCCTAAGCTATTGTAATGCTTTATTCAGATACTGTGATAAGAGTCTGGACATTTCGGAGACATTGATCAGCGGGTTCCGAAATAGCGAACTGTTAGTTCTGTAACACGTTGATCAAGCCTACTCTAACCTTAAACAAAAGAAGATATTAACTTAATTCAGATTGGCCTAAAACTAAAATAAACTAACCTGCTCCGTTCCATCGCCTGATAGTTCACGCTGGTAACTCCGAATCAAGGCGATCAGTTCTGCACCGTATTGACCAGCTTTATGTGCTCCTACACCCTTGATGCCGCTTAATGCTTTGAGTGTCTCTGGTAATTTTTCTGCAATAGCCGCCGCTGTTTTTTCCGATAGCACCATATTAGGCATCACCTGATCCGCCGTGGCTCTAACCTCCCGCCAGTCCAGCAGTCGCTCATAAAGCAATTCATTAGGTATCGCATTCAGTGCCTTCAGGTAGGAATGCCCCTGCCCTATTAGTTTATTTTTAACCAGCGCCAGGTAACTATCGGTTGTAAAAGAATGCACCGCGAAATGCTCTAATAAATGGATACGGTTCATCAGCCAGTTGATTAATTGATCAGCCTTACCCGCTTTATCCTTCGACTCCCCGATCAACGCCGGTAACTGTACATGCAGGGCTTCAACAACGGCCCGCAGTTTATCCAGGAAATAAACCGCCGCGCCTTGTACCCGCACGGTGTCTATGTTTTTGAGTTGTTTTACCAATTTCCCAGCTACGTCCAGCACCTCCTTTTTCAGTTCGCGTAGCAGGTTTTCAAATCCTGAAAGCTTGCCTTGTAGCGGCATAAAATTAAACAACTCCGAAAGCAGGAATAACCGGTATAGTTCCCGGTCATTTTCCAATCGCTCATTATCAGGCTGCAAAGCCATTGCCTGCGCATTAAAACGTACTACTGCCGGGTCACCAATAATATTATGAGCCGCGACCGGGTTTCTGAGTACCATTCCCGCCAAACTCCGGCAGCGGCTCAAGGCCACATAGGCCTGTCCATGCGCGAAAGCCTCGGAAACATCAATAATAGCTCTGTCAAAACTCAAGCCCTGGCTTTTATGGATCGTAATTGCCCAAGCCAGTTTCAATGGTATCTGTGCAAAGCTACCCGCATTGTCTTCCTTAATAGCTTCGCCATCCAAAGCATATTTCACATTAGTCCATTCAAGCGCTTCTACCGCCAGTTCCTTTTCATCCCGGCCGCATTGTACAAAAACTGTATTCCCGGATATATTCGTCACCGTCCCAATCTTGCCATTATAAAACAGCTTTTCTGCCGAGCTGTCATTCTTCACAAACATTACCTGCGCGCCAATCTTCAGCTTTAAATTCGTTTCTGTCGGATAAGCATCCTTCGGGAACTCGCCACGGATCGTCGCCGTAAACTCAAACTCGTTTCCAGCCAACGCATCCAAAAATTCCGTATTGATTTGCTGCGCTATACTATTATGCGTGGTAAGCGTGATATAAGGATCTTGGGGTGTTGGCTTAAAATCAGGCACATACCGCGCATTTAATAATTCCAGGCTCTTTACACTAATTTGCTGATTGCGTACTTCGTTCAGCAGATCTACAAACGCCTGATCCTTTTGCCGGTAAACATGGCTAAGCTCAATGCGTACATAAGTCGCTTTTTGCATTACCAGGCTGCTGAAAAAATAAGGTGTGGCATAATAGGGACGCAAGATGCCCCATTCGTCTTCCCGGATAATGGGACTAAGCTGCGCCAAATCCCCGATCAATAACAATTGCACACCCCCAAAAGGATAAGCCGAACCTTTGACATTTCTCAGGATCAGGTCGATTTGGTCGAGTACATCGGGCCGTACCATACTAATTTCGTCAATGATCAGCAGCTCGAGATTACTTAACAAGTCTTTTTTTTCCGCGCTATAATGTACTTCCGGCCGTTCAGTTCCGCCCGGCACCAACGGACCGAAAGGCAACTGAAAAAACGAATGAATAGTCATCCCTCCTGCATTGATCGCAGCCACCCCGGTAGGTGCCACAACCGCTAGTCGCTTCCCGGTTTCCTGCCTTATACGTTGTAAAAAAGTGGTCTTTCCCGTACCCGCCTTACCTGTCAGAAAAACAATCGTGTTGGTCGATTCCAGGTAATCATGGGCCAACTGCAATACCGGGTTGAGTGCTGTCATTTGGCTCGCAATATATTAATTGATCACCTGAAGTTCCGCATTTGTTGAAAACACGTAGCCTCCTATTGTAGTTAGGTATCGCAGCAGAGCGCCTGGGCAGGATTTGTATTAACTCATATAATCTTTCTATCCGCTGGCCTCAAATACCACGATAGCACTGTAAAAACAGCCAGTACAACCGGCGCAATAATTTGCACAGAAACATCATTACTG
>JABDDX010000177.1 GCA_013287375.1 Bacteroidota bacterium
GGCCCCGGTGAAGAAGAATTTAAAAGGTTTTGCTTTCCTGTTTAACGGTGTTCATATTTCGAAATCAAAAGACGATTTAGAAATTGATAAAGACCCAACCAAAATTAAAAATGATAAAATACAGTTGATAGCTCTGTTAGCTAAAAACACCGCTATAACCGATACCCTTAATGTTTTACTCGATTATGTTGCAAACTATCAGTGCAACATACAATCTAGCGGAGCCGGGTACGGTTTAAACGTAACCGCAGATATTTATCACGATTCGATTATCAACGCTCAATTGCTAAAAATTAAGATAGTAAATGATGTTACACAAAAAACCTATAATTATTGGATCAATACAAATGGAGGTTCGCTTGCTATTTCAAGTAGAGGTGCAGATGGCAGTGATGGTATAAATGGCATGGATGGTTTTGCCGGTACACCAGGGTCGCCCGGAACAGTTTCGGTTGATGTGGAAACCACCACTAATAGCGATGGAACAACTACCACTACTACCAATATGGTAACCGGTCCGGGTGGAGATGGCAGCAACGGTCAGGATGGCGGAAACGGCCAGGAAGGTGATACAGGGGGTAATGGCGGAAATATTACTATTAATTATTCGCCAGCTGCTAAACCATTTCTAAACCTGATTAAAGCAATTAGTATACCCGGTAAAGGTGGATCCGGTGGCAGGGCTGGCAAAGGAGGCATGGGTGGAAGCGGAGGCATCGGCAACCCGAATGGGAATAGTGGTTTAAATGGACAGGATGGCAGATCCGGTTTTGATGGCTCTGATGGGCAGGCGGGAAATGTGACTTTTACAATGACCAATCCATGAAGTAAACTGAAGCTTTGGTTTAACACATGAAAATGAATAGCTTATTGGTTTACAATTCACTAATAATCAATAAAAAAGAGGAATAAAATGTTCGACCAGACTCCCCCACTCCACTGATTACAATGTCAAATGATAGATAATCATATCCCGGCACCACTCCCACTATATTTAGTATACATAACCAAAAATGACTGGAGATGAAGCTCCAGTCATTCTATAATGTTTCGTTTATTTATTATCCTTTAAAAATTGAAAACTGCTGATAACTTACCAAATCTACCTTCAATAGGGCGTGCATAGTAAATTGGACCAGAAGCTGTAGTTATTCTTGGGTTACCTTCAGTTAAACCAACAGTATTAGTTATATTAGACAGATCCAGTGCAAAACGCATTTGTTTTACTTTTAATGCCAGCCCCGCATTCAACACATCAAATTTAGGCAGGATATCAAGATTGGCATTATCTGCATATTTTTGGCCGAAGTGATCCAGTTCAACATACATCATTAAGTTTTTGGTAATATTATAACCAGGGCGGATGGTACCATAAAATTTAGGTATCCTTTCTACCGAATTTCCATTATAATCAAATGGTGCTGTAGCATTTGGATCTGTAGCTGTAGGTGCAGCAATTGTGCCTGCGAAATTAGTTAAAGTCGGATTTTGAATAGTCGCGTTAACGGTTAAGTTAAAAGGACCTGCATTATACTCACCTTCAATTTCTAAACCTATGTTTTTAGCGCCCGCAAATTGATTGGTTGATGTACCATCGGCCAATACATCATTAAAAGGAATGTTATCCATGGTCATATAGAAAGCGTTGGTGAATACCGCGAAATTTTTGCTTTCGTACTTGTAACCCAATTCGTATTGTTTAACACCGGTTGATTTGATATCAGAAAGATCTCTTGCATTATCATAATAAGTCGCTTCGTCAGGAGAGCGAAAACCATTACTGTATCTTGCATACATTGACATATCATCAGCAATTTTATAGTTAGCAGCAAGACTGGTTGATAAACGGCTTACTTTATATTTCCAGTAATAGTACGGGCCACCTACAGTTGTGCTTGAGTTATCAGCAGTTGTTTGGGTAAAATCATAGCCGAATGATGTATTATTATCAAGGCTGTGTGCAGCGCTTTCGGTTGCATCATAACCATTATACCTGTCTGAATTGTAGCGCAATCCTAAGTCAAACGTTAAGTTTTCGGTAGCCTTTATCTGTGCATCACCAAAAAAGTCGTTTAAGGTACCTGCAAATTGTGATTGCCTGGTTAGGAATGACATATCAGTTATGCCGTTATAAGTTAACGAAGAATTAGGTGAACCTGCCGGAAGCGATTTATCAACCAAATTCAATAATTCAGGGTGTTGTTGTACACTAACTAAAATATTGCTCCAGTTCCAGTATTGGTTTGATGTAAAGTTTGAGTAGTAGTATCCTGCCGACAGTGTTAACCAATTATTCTTATAATCAAATCTCAGGTTATTCGCAAAGTTCTGCATTTGCTTGTTTATAGCCCAGAATCCAACTTTAGCTACATATGCAGGGTTAACAACTGCTCCTGTATTAACATCTGTGTACTGCGGATCTACAATTGAATTACTGGCTGCAAAAGCAGCTCCGGTTACCGGTGCATCACCCGGAAAGATAGCTGTGTATTGCATATTGATATTGGTATACTTAGTGTTGTTATTTATTGAAAAACCACCACCCAGATCTTTTTTGAACTCAACACCGTAAGCGTTAACAATAGGGTGTATACCATCTTCAAGGTTTCTTGTAAAATAACCGCCACCTAATTGTGGTACACTTATCTGGCTATAATCTGATGAAGCAAATGTTGATGTATTTGGATTGAACCCATTTACACCTTTAGGGTTAGTACTACCAGTTAACGGAATTGGCAATAAGAACAGATCCTTATCATCTAAATGCTTATAGCTCAATTTGACATAACCAGTGGTATCAAGTACATATTTCAGATTCATTTTAACCTGGCCCCCATCATTTCCTTTGTAACCAGGGTTACGCACGCCGTTCTCTGATCTGTAGAAACCACCTATATCATAAAACAATTTGTTCTCAACCAGCGGACCGCCAAGGTTTACATCAGTTCTGAAAAGGCCATCGGTACCTGTGCTTAGTTTAAAAGTGCCGGCAAAATTATTAGTACCTGTTTTAGATATAAAGTTAATTAAACCCCCGGGAGCATTTGATGCAAATATGGAACCTGATCCACCTCTTACTGCTTCAAGGCGCGCTGTTGTTTCATCCACCCTTATCCAGTTATCGGCATTGCCAAATTGTAGCTCTCCATCTTCAAAAACCGGCATTCCATCTTCCTCTATAGTTACAAACTGATAACCGCCTGCTGCTGGTATACCTCTTGCAAAAAGGTTGTTCCCAACTTC
>JABDDX010000178.1 GCA_013287375.1 Bacteroidota bacterium
TGGTATAACGTTGGGATGACTGTAAAAACCTTAACCTCAGGCGCAGCCGATGTTGATCTGGATGCTATTAATTCAAAAATTCATGACGGCATTTATCCGGATGAGGGAATAAAAATATTTTATAACTGTCTTGAAAATAAGATCCCTGCTTATAGTATTCATAAAGGCAATATCCTTCAGGAAATCAAAAGAAACCGTAAACGGTTAAAAGATTTACGCAACAATACTAAGGTAACTATCGATAGTGCGGCAGGTGAGATAAAAACAGGTGAAAGCGTAGAGCAATCATTGCTGCAAATCTTCCGCAAGTTTTTTAGTAACGAAGATATCAACTTTTTTGAGCTCGTAGGCGATTCATTAAAAGCGATGACGCTTGTAGGCCGGATTAACCAGGCGCTTGGTACAAACATCTCGATCCGCGATCTGTATAAAAATCCCGCTATTGGTTCTTTAGCTAAAAAACTCAACAAACAGGAAGGTCGTCCTGAAAACAATATTATCCCGACAGCACCGGAAAAAGACCTATACGAAATCTCTTCTGAACAAAAACGCATGTTTTTCCTGCAGATGTACAGTCCGGAAAGCACCGCGTACAATGAGACAGAGATAGTACATGTAAGCGGCAACATCAATTTCGAAAAAATAAAACAGCTTTTTACACAGATTTTAGATAAGAACGAAAGTTTACGGACTGAATTTATATTGGAAAATGGTATTCCGAGACAAAAAATAGTTCAATCCTTTAATCTTGATATCCAGTATTTGACATTAACAGGTAATAGCGACTGGCACGAGACTGTTTTACAGTTTGTTAAACCATTTGATTTAAGTAATGGCCCTTTATACAGGGTCGGCGTAATTGAAAGGGAGCCGGGAAGCTATACGATTATAATGGATTCACACCATATTGTGGTGGATGGGACATCAAAGCACTTAATTACAGAGCAATTTAAAGCGCTGTATAATAATGAAACATTGCCGGAACAACCGGTTCAATATAAGGATTATGCGGAATGGCAGCAGGGGCCAGAGCAGCGCTCAGTAATTGAAAAACAAAAAAGTTTTTGGATGAATGAGTTTGCAGATGAGCCTCAAAAGCTTGATCTGCTTACCGATTACCCCAGAACGGCAAACCCGGATTACAAAGGGGCTTCTTTTCGGTTCGATTTATCGCCTGAAACAACAGCTGCTTTAAAAGCCATTGCTATTACCGGTGGCACTACACTGTACACTGTTTTGCTTGCGGCCTATTACATTTTTCTAAATAAAATAAGCAACCAGGACGATATCGTAGTCGGCACCCCGGTTTCGGGCAGGATGAACACCGATCTGGAGCAGGTAGTGGGGATGTTTGTAAAGACATTGCCCTTAAGAAATACTCCAAATCCAGAACTATCATTTAATGAATTTGTTGCAGCTGTCAGCTCAAAAAACCTGGCTTGTTTTGAAAACCAGGCATACCCTTTTGACGAGCTGGTAGATGCACTGAACCTGGAGCGTGACATGGACAGGAACCCGCTTTTTGATGTGTTCTTTGTGTATCACAAAGCTGATGGCGTTAGTAAGGAAGTGCCGGGTTTATCCATAACATTGGATCGCAGCCAGCACCTTACCACCAAGCTAGATCTTACTTTGTCAGCTGTTGAATTGCAGGGTAAACTAAATTTAGAATTTGTGTATGCCCGGGCATTATTCAGCGAAGAATTAATCAGGCGTTTTGCCGCCTATTTTGAGAATATAATTACCGCTGTTGTAAATAACAGCAAGGTAAGAATAGCCGTGATTGATGTGCTTTCAGCAGAAGAAAAGAATCTGCTGTTAGAACGTTGTAACCAAACACGTGTAGATTATAATGAGGAAGATACGGTTCTGTCACTATTTTTAAATCAGGTAAAACTACAGCCCCAAAGTTTGGCAGTTTCATTTACTGATGAAAAACTAACGTATGCACAGCTTAACAACAAAGCCAATACAATAGCTCAGATTATACGGCAGTATACCAATAATCAAAAATCACGTGTAGGGCTACTTTTCAAATCCTCTACAGAGATGATTATCAGTTTGCTGGCAGTATTAAAAGCAGGTTGTGCTTACATCCCGCTATCTGCAGAAGCACCTGCTGAACGAAATAGGTATATCCTGGAAAATAGCGAAGCTGAGCTATTGCTAATGCAGGAAGACTTATATGAAAAACAATACCCCGATAAGTTACTTATTGACGAGGCTAAAACAGTACAAATACCATCAGGTACATTAATACCAGAAACGCTAGCAGATGAGGCGACAATTGTTAAACCGGAAGATTCAGTATATATAATCTATACTTCCGGAACAACAGGTAACCCTAAAGGTGTAGATGTAATGCACAAGGGCTTAGTGAACTATGCACTTTGGAGTGCTGCCCATCACTCAATTACGCCTGATGATGTTGCTTTACAATTGGTAGCCTTCCATTTTGATGGCTTTGGCGCTAATATTTATCCAGCGTTGGTATCCGGCGCGGCGATAGTATTAATACCTGATGAATGCAAACTTAATACAGCTTACATTGCCAATACTATTGAGCAAAATAAAGTAACAAACTTTGCCATGGTACCGGGTTTATATGGCGAATTGCTTGATGAGCTTGAACCATTAAAACAAAACCTGCAATTACGTTTTGTAATATTAGCGGGTGAACTTGCAGGCAAAAAATTAATTGAAAAAAGTTATACAACCCTGCCCGGTCTATGGTTACAAAACCAGTATGGCCCTACAGAAGCTACCATTGGAGCAACTCAAAGTCATAAACTAACAACTGAAAACAATACTACCATAGGTTCACCCATATGGAATACAGATGTATTCATTTTAGGCAAAGGCGGAGAATTATTGCCCGATGGAGTAACCGGGGAAATGTATATAGGTGGCAAAGGTGTTGCCCGCGGTTACATTGGTAACGCCTTGCTTAGTGCTGAGCGTTTTATTGCTCATATTAATAGAAATGGCCAGTTGCTTTATCGTACCGGGGATTTAGCCCGTTGGAATAGAGAAACAGCCGTACTTGAATTTTTAGGCCGAACCGATCATCAGATTAAAATAAGAGGTTATAGGGTTGAACCTGCTGAGATTGAAAGCCATTTGGCGATCTATCCCGGTATTAACGAGGTTACTGTTCAACTAAGTCGCATGGCTAATAATGATATT
>JABDDX010000179.1:0-1223 GCA_013287375.1 Bacteroidota bacterium
AGCTTTACCTGCTGATCAAAGCGACCAACGTATTGCAATTGTTCACATAACAGGCGTTTGGCAATATCCCCTGTTTTATACATTCTTGTTCCTTCAATAAAAGGATTGGGAATGAATTTTTCATTTGTTATATCCTCTTTATATAAATAGCCCCTTGCCAAACCATCGCCCGAGATAAACATTTCACCGGTTACGTTAATTGGTACCGGGTTCATATACTTATCAAGCACATAAATCTGCATATTGGCAGCCGGAACACCTATAGGAACATGAACCGAAGTTTCGCCCGGTTTAAATTCATAGATCATACATCCAACTGTTGCTTCCGTAGGCCCATATTCATTATATATGGTTACGTTATGATTAAATTTATCGCAGATTTCTTCTGCCAGTAATGTTTCTAATTGTTCGCCACCAACTATAAATGTTCTTACTTTATATTGGTTACCAGAAGCGATCACTTTGCTCTCGTTTATAATTTTAAGATGGGATGGTGTAAGTTTTACCACATCTGTTTTATTGTCGGTAATTACCCTTTCAATTAATATTTCTTTATTGTTATCCTGGTAAATCACAATTTTATTACCGGTAATAAGCGGTGTAAAAATGGAAGTAACTGTTAAATCAAATGAAACAGAACTGTATAAAGCAAATGCGCCGGCGTTATC
The DNA here is from genome assembly GCA_013287375.1 of Bacteroidota bacterium. Lineage (GTDB taxonomy): Bacteria > Bacteroidota > Bacteroidia > Sphingobacteriales > Sphingobacteriaceae > Mucilaginibacter. Next base: position 669 of record JABDDX010000179.1, read on the forward strand.
TTTTAAATAAGTGTGGGCAGCCCAGCAGATGTAGTTTATTAATGAGCGATGCTCAATCATTACGCCCTTAGGTGTACCTGTTGTGCCTGATGTATAAATTACATAGGCCAAATTGCGGGCCGTAGGTTTAATTACCAAATGATCATTTTGGGTATTTAAAGGCTCGTAATTATCAACATCAATAATTAGCAATGGCCACTCACGCGCTGCATTTTGTGCGGTTGCAAGCAATTGCTGATGATTAACATCTGTTATTACAATTTGGGTCCTGCTATCTGTAAGTAGGTAATTTATTCTTTCCTCTGGCAAGCTTACATCTATGGGTAAATATGCACCACCTGCTTTAAGTACCCCTAATATCGCTACCAGTAATTCAGGAGAATGAGGCAGTAATATACCAACTGTATTATCCGGCCTAACACCTTGCGATGAAAGCAGTTTTGCCAACTCGTTAGCTTTGTCGTCAAGCTCTTTATAGGTAATTTGTATGTCACCATATTCAAGTGCAATATTTAACGGGCTCCTGGCTACCTGCTCTTCAAAAAGCTCATGAAT
>JABDDX010000179.1:1233-3126 GCA_013287375.1 Bacteroidota bacterium
GCTGAGTTTGCTGTCATTAAATTCTTCGATATAATTTTTATAATCCTCTGCATTAAGGCATGACAGGTTTTTTAGTTTTGCATGCGGATTTGCAATGATATTTTGCACTAAATTATGAAGTTGTGAAGACAGCTTTATAATTGTTTGTTCGTTAAATAACGAGGTAGCATATTCAAAGTTATACTCTATAGACTTTGGATGCTCAAAAACTTCCATTGAGAGATCGTACTTAGCACTTCCCGGATCGAAAAAATGTTTGGTAAATCCAAACTCACAACCTTCAACCTCCGGAATGCCCATATTTTGATAGACAAACATGGTATCAAATAATGGGTTTCTGCTTACATCACGCTGTTTCCCTAACAATGACAGCATATTATCAAATGGATATTGCTGATTTTGAAGCGAAAGATCCAAGTCGGCCTGTGCAGCCTGAAGGAATGAAACGAAGCTGTTTTCCGCATCAAAGTCGGCTATAACAGGAAGATTGTTTACAAACATTCCTTGCAGCTGGAACAGATCAGGATGTTGCCTGCCGGCAACCGGTATTCCTGTAACTACTCGTTTATGGCCTGTAGATTTTAACAAAAACAAATTGTAAATGCTAAGCAGGAGCACATGCATCGAAACATTATTCTGGCGGGCAAGCTGTTGTAAGTTTTGGGTTATCGTTTCATTGATAATAAAGTTTATTTTACTGCCTTTAGTGTTAAATACCGCAGGGCGTTTAAAATCTGCAGGTAACTCTAAAACAGGCACATTATCCTTAAGCTTACTTGCCCAGTAAAGTTCCTGATCTTTTAAATTTTCGGGCTTGGCATTCTGATTTGCCCAGCACGCATAATCGCTGTATTGTATAGGTGCCAGTTCATTAGTTTTTCCGGTATATATAAGCTGCAATTCATATAAGAAATTGTGAACCGAAACACCATCAGAAATAATATGATGAAAATCGATAAACAGGAAAGTTTTTCCTGAGTTTGTAACAAACACTGTGCTTTTAAACAGTGGTGCAGCTTTTAAATCAAAGGGGTGTATTTGCGCTCTTAGTCTTTCATCAAGTTCACTATCATCAATGTACTCAGTTTTTAATGTAAAAGCAACATCTTCCTTCACACTGAAAACAGGTTCATCCCTCATCAAAAACACGGATCTGAAAGCTTCATGCTGTTGCAGTAAAATTCGTATACAACCCTCCAAACGTGTCACATCCAGTTTCCCGGAAAGTTGCAATGCAGTTGGCATGTTATAGGCAACTGATTGCTGATCGACCTCCCATTGATAATATATTGCCTTTTGGCTGGGAGATAAAGCATAATACTTCTGTTTATCAGCATTAGGGATAAGTGCATAGGCTTGCTCCTTAAATGAGCTGATGCTATCGGCAAGCTGACGTACAGTAGGTGTTTGGTATAATGCCGCCACAGGTAACTCCACACGGAATTCCTTTTGGATATACATTGTTAGCTCTGCGGCTTTAAGCGAATTGCCGCCTGTGCTGAAAAAATTGTCTGTAGTGCCTACCCTATCAGTTTTAAGAGCCTTTTTCCATAAGTTAAGCAAGCGTTGTTCTGTATCATTTTGCGGTAATTCAAATATATTATCATTCACAAAATTTGCTGCCTCAATATTGTTTAATTCCTCTTCTATTTGCCTGAACTCCCCGGCCTGGTAACGCTCTGATAATTTAAAGCGTTGAAGTTTTCCGCTTGTGGTACGCGGGATATCCTTTACAGGTATAACCTTATCCACCTCGAGGCCAATGTTTAAATTTACGATCTCTTTTAAGCGGTTGGCCGTAGTAGCAAAATCATTCAGGCTGCCGCGGTGAAATACAAAAGCAACTATTTCATCTTTTCCTGTTTCATGGTTATAGCTTCCTACAACCGCAAC
>JABDDX010000180.1 GCA_013287375.1 Bacteroidota bacterium
ACAAAAAAGTTATATAGTTTTCTATCCCGGTTTGGTATTTCACTTTTAACTGCGGGTTGAAATAAAAGCGCGTCAAACCCCTGTTCAACTTGTATAAGCTATCCGAATAATTGATCTGCTGCAGGCTTAGCGGCAATGTCAGGTTCACTTTAAGAATACTTCCCGGCAAATCATAAGCAGCTTCGGCATACAGTTTCTTCCTGGTCCAGTTCAAGTGGTTCATGGAGCTGTCAGGCTCCTGGCTAATCATGTTATTAGCTTGCACAACGTCCAGGTTTGATGTTAATGTTTGCGATTGTACGCTAAAACCCGCTCTGAAACTCTGCGTGATAAAGTCCGATGGTATTTTGAACGACAGGTAATTATTGGTATACCAGGTTGGCACATTTACATTTTGAAGCAGTTGCGCGTAGGGACTGTTGTTATTAAATATAGCAGTGTCAAAGTCTGGCCCGATTCTCCTGGTCTCCGGCTCAACTGAATGACTGACATAGGAATATGCATGGATAATGTTGTTTGATTTCAAGGATCTAATCAGGTTAAATTCATTGGAAAAGCTCAGTGCATTATCGTTGAGTACCTGGTTTACCAAAGTTCCATTAGTATTCAAGGTGGAATAATTGGCCGACCTGTTATCATCTAGCAGCAGGGCGTCATTTAGGTAATATTGAGGCCGGTTAATGTTCAGCGTAAATTGGGTATGTAATATATCCGGGCTGAAGTGGTTGTGTTGTGTCTCATTATATTGTACCGTATCACCGGGTAAAAAAATGGTTGTACGCTGGCTGTAATCCTGTCGCTCGTTATCGTGAAAATAATAAGCGTTTATCTTGAGTTGCACATTCTTTTGCAAGTTTACGAGATTATTAAGGTTGATGAGCCCCGATTGGTCAAACAAATATCGGTCGCGTGATAAAGCCGGGTCATTCACTGCCCCCAGCGAAAGCAGGGTGGCCGGTACATCATTATCAATGCGCTGCGTGGCCTCGGCAAAATTGTGCGATACTAGTTCCTCCTGTAGGTCATCCTCTGTATTGTTGCCCTTTAAGTAATTAATGGCTTTGTAATTGTCTTTGAACATCATCGCGTTAAGGTCTACATCGTAATTACCCGGCAAACCCGCGCCGATACTCTCCTGGCCAATCAACTGCAATTTCGCGTCCTTCTTAATGCTGAGGTTCAGCGCCACATCATCGCTCATTACCTTATTTTGCAGTACTTTAACCGGCTGATCGTTTTGTATTACTTGCACCTGGTCCACAACGCCCTGCGGGATAGTGGCAGTAGCAATATTATACTTATCATCCAGCAGATTATCGCCGCCGATGTACAGGTTGGAGATGGGTTTGTTGTTATAACTAATCTTACCATCCGCAGCAACCGTTATGCCCGGTAGTTTTTTGATTACGTCGCCAATAACCCTATTCTGCACACTGGCAAAATCAGACACCTTATAGCTCAACGTATCACCACTCGTGCGCAATACCGGCCGACTACTTTTGATCACGACCGACTGTAGTTGGTTGATCGATGTAGCCAAAATAAAATCGACCGGAGCCTGCGTGTCTGTAATTCCTTTGGTTTCGGTCTTATAACCCACACAGCGCACTTCAATCGTCAGTCCGTTTACGGGCATAGTAGCAGGCAGTTGCAAAACATAGGTGCCTTTAACATCGGTAATGGTATATTTTATAATACCATTTGTTGCACTGTTCTTAAGGTTGACGCTCGCAAAGGGTACAACCTTGCCGGTGCTGTCTTTCACCGTGCCCTTGATATTCTGGGCAAAGCCAGCGGCTGAAAACAGTAGCGCAATAACCAGTAGACCCGCATATCTCATCATCCGGCTCATTTCTTTTCGGGTAACTCTATCGGGTTATTGATCACGGCCTGGGGCCCCAGCTTTATATTGATATGTGGTTTTGGCCCGTTTCCCGGCATATTGCCCGCCTGTGCCGCCATCATGGATTGTACAAAGGCATCCGGATCTTTACGCATGGCCTCCTGCAAGTGAGCAAATTCCTTTTCGGTAGTTTTGATGGCCTTTGCCGGCGGCTGGATGATATTCGGATCATTGTCCGTGTCATCTATACCGATCGTTAAAGTTACGCGGCCGGGGTTATCCGGCGCTGCATTTGCTGACCCATTATCTTTTTTGGGCATAATCACTGCTTTTTCAACCCCATCAAACTTAAAGTCGACTTCCTTTTTCAGGTCATATGCCTCTATGATTACACCGGGCAGACCGTTCAGCTTCCAAGGGCCTACATGCAGCGGCAGATCGGGACAAAACCAGGCTATATAGTCCCTGCCCTTAAAATGCGTCGTCGCCTTTTGACAATGCAACCCGCCGAAAGTCGCCGTGTCGCCACTTATTTTCCAGTCGATGGTCGGCAATACATCCGTCATCAGGTAACTGTTCATAAACAGTGGCTCCTTTCTCACTAATTTATGCTCGTTCGGGTATTGGTAATATTCCGTCGCTGAGCCTGAAGATTTACGCGAGATGTTTACCCGCCCATCAGGTGAGTTTGCCAGTTGCTCCTGCATTTGTTTTTTAAACAGGGCATCCTCCATCTGCTTGTCATAACTCCGGTAGGCGCTTGCGTTTTTTCCCACAATCAAAACCATGTTCTCGGTATATGGGTTCGCCCTGTTAATCGTATCCCTGATATGGGTAAATTTGTAATGCACCAATACTTGAGCGGTATCAGGCCTTTGTGCCGATGCCAAAAGCACCAGCATGAACAATGCTGCACTTAATAAAAATTGCTTCTTCATATTTCGGATATTTTTAAGCAATACTATTTCGCCGCTTCAACCCGTCAAAAACTTTGTTACCAACGCCACCTTCCTACCAGCCAAAACCGGATATTTGTTATCAGGGTTTTGCTGTCAGCAAACCGGCGGAAGCTATAAGCACGGATCTCAAAAATCACCTGTTCGTATGCAAAATCGTTGCGATAGCATCAATAGCCTAGGAATAAACAGGGCGGCACTATACCTTTGATAAATGCGCCGTATTAAAGCCAAATA
>JABDDX010000181.1:0-1898 GCA_013287375.1 Bacteroidota bacterium
ATGAGCAGGCAAAGGACCTAACGCAGGAAACATTTATCTCGGTATGGCGGAATTTATCAACGTTCAGAAATGAATCCAAAATTAGTACCTGGATATTTCGCATAGCTACCAATAATTGCCTAAGGGCTTTAGAAAAGAATAGCCGCATAATCAAAGTGGAACTACCTTTTCATTTGCCCGATGTGCCGGAAGAAACGCAGGAAGATAAACTAACCTTTTTGTACAACTGTATTGCCGAGTTAGAAGAGATTGATAGAATCATCATTTCTTTAGTGTTGGAAGATTTGCCGCAGGCGGAGATTGCCTCGATTGTGGGTTTAAGCCATGGTAATATCAGGACAAAGGTTCACCGCATAAAAGATAAACTGGCCACTAAATTTAAGGATCATGGACAATTTGAATGATTTAAAAGCGATATGGCTAACCGCGAAAACCGATAGCCTGCCCGATTCGCACGAAATGGTGCATATCATCCGGAAATTCCGTAACAAAAAATTACTGAAGATAACAGCGCTTGTTATTACAGCCATATTACTGGTAGCCATAATGCTTTGGGTGGTATTCATTTATAAATCAACCATGCTAAGCACCCGCTTTGGCGAAGCATTTATGATCATCGCCGGAATCATACTGGTGTCTACTAATCTAAATTCGTTACTGAGGTTTTACAAACTCAAGGAGTGTAGCAATAAGGAATTTCTTCAATTCCTGGAGCAAACGCGCTTAAGACAGCAATTTTATTACCAACGAACACAAGTAATAGCAATGGCATTTTGCGCCACAGGCTTGCTGGCGTATTTGTATGAAGGGGTTTACGAAAATACCATGTTATTCATCAGCGCGTATACGGGAACAGTTCTATATCTTTTAATATTATGGTTTGTAGTACGGCCGCGGGTGTTTAAAAAGGAAGAAAAAAAAATAAATGCACAAATAGAGAAATTGGAATCTATATCAAAACAAATAAATGAATAATATGAAAAAGCAACCATTTTACGCCAGATTACTGGTGGCCGGCGGTTTATTAATGGCAACCACGCCTTTGCTAATTAACGATTATATACATATACCTGATTTTTTTCGTGGATTTTTAGGCGGCGCTGGATTTGTATTTGAAATAGCAGGAATTGTTTTAATGAAGAGAGGGCAAAAAGAGGGTACAGCTTCTTGTCAATAAATTATTTTACTCATACATTGTCATTCTGAACGCAGTGAAGAATGACAAAAAGGGTATGAAAGGTTTTCCCGTTGCCTATGTCCTCACAGGCAACTATTGTGCAAATTGCTTGTGAGGACACAAGCAATGGATATAATATTACACTACCTCAGCTACCACAAACGTACTGCCGCCGACAAACACTAAATCACCCTTTTGCGCATTCTTTTGTGCCGATTGATAGGCTGCTTTTACGTTGGGATAGATCTCGCCAAGTAGCCCAAAACTTTCGGCCTGATGTTTCAAACTTTCAGCCTCTAAACCTCTCGGGATATCAGGTTTGCAAAAATAGTAGGTAGCATCTGTAGGCAGCATGCTTAACACTTTGCTGATGTCCTTATCATTCACCATGCCAATCACAAAATGCAGGTGTTGGTAAGGCGTAGCGGCAATGTTCTTTAAAACTTCCTGTATTCCCTCAGGATTGTGCCCGGTATCGCAAATAGTGAGTGGATCGGTACTTAAAACTTCCCAGCGGCCGTGTAAACCTGTAAGGGTTTTAACCTGGCGTAAGGCTATTTGTAAATGCTCATCAGTAATCACAAATCCCTGTTCGCGCAATTGCTCAACAGCGGAAAGAACCGTTTTTATATTTTTAAGTTGATAACTCCCGGTTAGGTCGAGTTGCAGATTGTAGGTTGTAAGTTGTGAGTTGTTACTTTGAATTTGCAGATCTATTAAA
>JABDDX010000181.1:1908-2981 GCA_013287375.1 Bacteroidota bacterium
AATCCCGGCTTTTTACTTTAAACTTTTCACTTTCAACTTTTAACTCCACCTCAAAATCGTCCGAAGCAAAAGAAATATCCGCTTCTTCTTTAGCTGCTTTTTGTAAGAATATGTTAGCGATATCCGGCTGATATTCGCCTATAATAACAGGTACGCCATGTTTAATAATTCCGGCTTTCTCACCCGCAATAAGTTGCAAAGTATCACCCAAAATATTCATGTGATCCCAACCAATATTGGTAATAACCGATAGGAGCGGGGTAATGATATTGGTAGAATCCAGCCTTCCACCCAATCCAACTTCAATAACAGCTATATCAACTTTTTCCTTCGCGAAAATATCAAAGGCTAATCCAACCGTCATTTCAAAAAAGGAGGGACTGATAGTTTCAAAATCTTTTTGATGATCGGTCACAAAATCAATTACCTGCTGTTCGCTGATCATCTCCCCATTGATGCGAACCCGCTCCCTGAAATCGCGCAGGTGCGGCGAGGTATATAAGCCTGTTTTATAGCCCGCTGTTTGCAGAACTGCCGCCAGCATATGCGAGGTTGAACCTTTACCATTAGTACCACCAATATGGATACTTTTAAATTTATCCTGTGGGTTATCAAGCCTTTTGCATAACTCGATGGTATTGGTCAAATCTTCTTTATATGCTGATGCCCCCACGCGGGTAAACATGGGCAGCTGTGTATACAGGTATTGTAAAGTTTCGGCGTAATCCATTACAGATAGGATTATTGGGCAAGTAATGAGCTGAATAATTGAATGTGCCAGCTATCTTTAAAAGGTACTTCCCATTTAGTTTCCAGCTCAGTTAAATTTTGCACCATGTTATTAAATACGATGGTATCTGTACCAATCGTCTTGTTTGAAATTAACCCCTCAAAAGTATGGCGTGGCACAGATAATATCTCTTCACCGCTACGATAAGCCAAATTAAACCGGTCGAATAAATTGATGCCAAACTCTTGTTCAATATCTTTCATAAAACGCACCGATTTATCAATTGAGCAACCGCTGGCGCCTGCCTGGCTTTCATCCACAATTAAAATAATAAAGCGGTTGT
>JABDDX010000182.1 GCA_013287375.1 Bacteroidota bacterium
CAGCAATGAGTGTTCTTGTAAACAAAGATTCAAAAATTATTGTTCAGGGTTTTACCGGTAAAGAAGGTACCTATCATGCTGAGCAAATGATAGCCTACGGTACGCAGGTTGTTGGTGGTGTTACACCGGGTAAAGGTGGCCAAACGCACCTTGACAGGCCAATTTTTAACACTGTAAAAGACGCTGTTGACAAAACAGGCGCCGATGTATCTATCATATTTGTACCTCCTGCTTTCGCTGCAGATGCTATTATGGAAGCTGCCGAAGCCGGTATTAAAGTTATTGTTTGTATTACCGAAGGTATCCCTACAAAGGATATGATCCAGGTAAAAGAATATATCAGCGACAGGGATACACGCCTTATCGGGCCAAACTGCCCGGGCATTATCACTGCCGATGAAGCTAAAATTGGTATTATGCCGGGCTTTATCTTCAAAAAAGGTAACGTTGGTGTGGTATCAAAATCAGGTACGCTTACTTATGAGGCGGTTGACCAGGTTGTTAAAGCCGGATTGGGCATCACTACCGCAATAGGTATTGGTGGCGACCCGATCATCGGTACTACTACTAAAGAAGCTGTTGAATTATTAATGAATGACCCTGAAACTCATGGCATCATTATGATTGGCGAAATTGGTGGCGGCATGGAAGCTGAAGCTGCCCGTTGGATTAAAGCAAATGGTACTAAACCGGTTGTAGGTTTCATCGCAGGTCAAACTGCGCCTCCGGGACGCCGTATGGGCCACGCGGGTGCAATTGTTGGCGGTGCCGATGATACTGCAGCTGCAAAAATGAAGATCATGACCGAATGTGGTATTAAAGTTGTTGAATCACCAGCTGAAATTGGTGCTGCAATGGCTGAACTTTTGAAATAGTATCAAGTAGTTAGTATCGAGTATCAAGATATATTGAAAATCCTGGCTTATGGCCGGGATTTTTTGTTGGTCAAAGCTGTGTAAACATCCATTCCACAAACAAAAATCTTCCCAAATTTGTCGTATATTGTATCAAGTGGAAATCATTAATTCACTCAATCGCTAATTCAATAATAATAATGGAATACAATAAATTAACGCCCGAAGAAGAATATATCATCCTACATAAAGGAAACGAGCGCCCATTTACAGGCTCGTTACTAAATAATAAAGCACAAGGCTTATACGTGTGTAAAAGATGCGATGCGCCTTTGTATGATTCGGCTACCAAGTTTGAATCGCACTGTGGCTGGCCGAGTTTTGATGATGAGATACCCGGAGCAGTTAAACGGGTACCGGATGCCGACGGTCGCCGTGTGGAGATTGTATGCGCTAATTGCGGCGCTCACTTGGGCCACGTTTTCGAGGGAGAATACTTAACACCTAAAAACACCAGGCATTGTGTAAACTCGGTATCAATGAAATTTGTACCACTAGAAAATTAAAACTACAGGTTGTGTCGCCTTGTCCGTAAAAAAACGGACGGACAAGGCGACACAAAAATATCCACCGTCATTTCAAAATGACAAAATTCTTACCGAGCTAATTCAAGGCACTTAACGTTCTCAAAGCAACCAAATTAAGGTGTCATTTTGTTAACAACTCGACCTCTTGTTTAAAACTATCATTACAATTTTACCTCTTCCGACCCTTATATTTGGATTAATAAGTTCTTACAAAAGCTATACGGGTTAGCCGGTTATTTCCGGCATTAAAAGGGAACCATGTTAAAATCATGGGCTGACGTGCAACTGTACAATCAGTTAAAAGTAGAAAGTTTAAAGTGTAAAGTTTCACAACTGGTCTTTCAACTTTAAACCTTCAACTTTAAACTGCAATTAAGCCAGACACCTGCCTGCATAGCCTGTCAAAACTTTCACGAATAAGGTTTTGCCAAAAGTCTTTTTTTATCACTGCTTCATCTGGAACGCAGGCGGTTAATTGTCTTTTGTCAACACCAAAACTACAAGGCACAAATGAAACAGGAAGACGAATTATTACTCAGAGAGAACAAGGACAGGTTTGTGATCCTGCCCATCAAGTATCCCGCTATTTGGGAGATGTACAAAAAATGCGAAGCCAGCTTTTGGACTGCTGAAGAGATCGATCTTTCTGATGATATGAAGCATTGGGAAACAATGAACTCCGGCGAGAAGCATTTCATCTCACACATCCTGGCATTTTTTGCTGCCAGCGATGGTATTGTGAATGAGAATTTGGCCATCAACTTTATGAGTGAAGTTCAGCTACCCGAGGCACGCTGTTTCTACGGTTTTCAGATCATGATGGAGAACATCCACTCAGAAACCTATGCTTTGCTGATTGATACGTACATCAAAGATCCGATTGAGAAAGATCGCCTGTTTCATGCCATCGATACGGTACCATGTGTAAATAAAAAAGCCGAGTGGGCTTTACGTTGGATCAACAACGGAACATTTGCTGAACGTCTGATCGCTTTTGCTGCTGTAGAAGGTATTTTCTTCTCAGGTAGCTTCTGTTCTATATTTTGGTTAAAGAAACGCGGTTTAATGCCGGGCTTAACGTTCAGTAATGAGTTAATTTCTCGTGATGAAGGCATGCACTGCGAATTCGCTTGCTTGCTATACCGCATGCTGGAACACAAATTACCGAAAGATCAGGCTACTAAAATCATTACTGATGCGGTTGAGATCGAAAAAGAATTTGTTACCGATGCCTTACCTGTAAACCTGATCGGTATGAATGCCAAACTAATGAGCCAGTACATTGAGTTTGTTGCCGACAGATGGTTAGGCGAGCTTGGTTACGACAAAGTATATGGCGCTAGCAATCCGTTTGATTTTATGGAGATGATATCGCTGCAAGGCAAAACCAACTTCTTTGAAAAACGTGTTGGCGACTACCAGAAAAGCGGCGTGCTAAAT
>JABDDX010000183.1 GCA_013287375.1 Bacteroidota bacterium
TATCTATGCCAGTATTACAAATTAGAACTTTCTAATCTATATTAGAAAATTCTAATTTGTAAACGATAATTTAACTGTTAAATCCGATGCTATATAATTTAGCCTATTGGGCTATATGCCTTTCTATAATTAGTTTAAACAAAAAAAGATTTCTATAAGAAATCCTTTTTTGTTTATGAAGAAGTTATATTTCTCTGTTTATATCCCAGTTTTCCAGGTAATCGGCTACTTTCTTAACGAACATCCCACCCAGCGCTCCATCAACCACACGGTGATCATACGACAATGACAAGAACATCATATGGCGGATACCGATCATATCACCCTGCTTGGTTTCAATTACGGCAGGTTTCTTTTTGATAGCGCCTACGGCTAATATAGCCACCTGCGGTTGGTTGATTATTGGCGTACCCATTACGTTACCAAATGAACCGACATTTGTGATGGTAAAAGTACCTTCTTTTACATCATCAGGCAGTAGTTTGCTGGTACGTGCACGGTTAGCCAAATCATTAACCGCTTTGGTTATGCCAACCAGGTTAAGTTCATCGGCCTTTTTAATAACAGGCACTATCAGGTTTCCGTTTGGTAAGGCGGTAGCCATACTGATGTTAATATCCTTCTTTTTAATGATCTGTGTGCCATTAACCGATACATTTATCATCGGGAAATCTTTAATGGCTTTTACAACAGCTTCAATAAATATTGGCGTAAAGGTGATTTTTTCACCTTCCCTGGCTTCAAATTTATCCTTAACCCTGTCACGCCATTTAACAAGTGATGTAACATCTGCTTCAACAAAAGATGTAACGTGCGGAGATGTGTGCTTACTGTAAACCATGTGCTCAGCAATCAGTTTACGCATACGGTCCATCTCTATAATTTCTACTCCACCAGACACCGAGGTCGCTTTTGGCTCAGGGGCTGGAGTCGGTTTGCTCTCAGTTTTGGACTGAGGCTCCGGTTGGGGTTTACTTTCAGGAGCAGCAACTTTTTGCTCAGTAACAAGTTGTGGTTTTGGCGAACTGAATACTGGTGCCTGTGGGGTAATTACGGTCGCAGAAGCAGGTTGACTTATAGTCCCATTTCCTGACCTCTTTTGTATATAAAGCAATAAGTCATCTTTGGTTAAACGGCCTTCGGCACCTGTACCAGGTATACCATCAAGCTCGGAAGCACCAATACCTTCTTGTGAAGCAATACTTCTAACCAAAGGTGAATAAAACCTTACATTATCGTTAATCGGTGAATGATTTACCGGGGTTGAGTTTTGAGTTAATTGTTCTGTACCAGGTATAGAATCCAGGGTTGCTATTACTGGTTCTTGTTCTATAACTTCAGGTGCAGCTGCAATGGGTGCAGGTTCCGCAATTACTTGTGCTGGAGTCTCAACATTATTAGTTGTAACCGGTTCACCGGCTTCCTTAGTTTCTATTACAGCAATAACAGCACCTACCTGTACAACGTCATCTACTTTGTAAAGTTGCTCTACCAATGTACCTGATACAGGAGATGGAACTTCAGAGTCAACTTTATCGGTTGCAATATCCATTACCGATTCATCGGCTTCAATATAATCGCCTGGTTGCTTTAACCATTTGATTATTGTTGCTTCGGCAACACTTTCGCCCATTTTTGGTAACAATAGCTGATATTTGGCCATACAAAAATTATATACTTAGTCTGGTCAAAATTAATCAAAGAATAGCTTACTTTCCACTATCTTTTATTAAATTATTCAACATAAATAATGCTGAAATAGCGCTTCTTTCGATGTTTTGCGCTCGCTTGTTACCAAATGTGAATTTCTTTACCTGCGTTTTGCCGGGCTTTGCCACCCCTATCCAAACCGTACCTACAGGCTTATCTTCGGTGCCACCATCCGGGCCCGCGATACCTGTAACCGCTAAGGCATAATCAGACTTAAAGGTATGTAGTGCCCCTTCAACCATCTCGGTAACAGTTTGTTCGCTAACAGCACCATATTGTGCTAAAGTTTCGCTTTTAACACCGAGCATGCTTTCTTTCAGCTCATAAGAATAACTTATCGCGCCGCCTAAAAAAACTTTTGATGCCCCCGGATGCTGGGTAAACAAATGCGATATATACCCCCCGGTACAGCTTTCGGCAATTGACAGGGTTTGACTTTTTTCGGCCAGAGTATTCAGTATAACTTTTTCAAGGTATATCTTCTTCGGCAATTACAACATTTTTAACACGTTCAATTATCCGCGCAGAAAATTCATCTACCTTTTTTTGCAGCAAAGCCTGATCCTCACCGTAGGCACTTAACCTTAAACGCACCTGCCCCGGTTTAGGCAGATAAGCTAATTTAACATCAGATGGCAGATCATCCTCAATATCAGCAATCCTGGTGGCTAAATATGATTCGCCCTCACCAGCGGTTAAAATAGTTTTATGAATGATGAAAGGCAGTTTTAAAGAAGCTTTTAATTTGGGTATTACCTCCTCCTCTATCATATACATCATTTCGAAAGGTACACCCGGCATCGATACATAAATTTTGCCTTTGTGATTAAACCACATGCCTGGCGCGGTGCCATTTTTATTGAGGATAACCTCGCAATTTTCGGGTACCAGGGCCTGTTGTTTGTTAATATCAAGCATAATAGCATCTTCACCTCTGATCCGTCTAAAGATGCGCTGAACATTTTCAAGAGCTTCTTTATTTTCAATCAACCCAACACCAAAAAAGGTAGCAAGGGTTTTCTTGGTGATATCATCTTTTGTTGGCCCAAGGCCACCGGTTATCAGGATAATATCGGCACGATCCGCTGCTTCAGCCAATGCCGTTAAAATATGTTCACGATCATCAGATACCGATGAAATTTGCTTTACACTGATACCCGCAT
>JABDDX010000184.1 GCA_013287375.1 Bacteroidota bacterium
CAACTATAAATACTCCCGAGTTCGGTCAGGATTATTTCCAGAGTACCAATACTATAAAGTTGTTTGACGATTGCAGTTGCTACAACCAGGTGGCCACTACCGCTGCGCAGGCTCCGCGCATGTTCCAGGCTGCTATTCAACATGCTATTCATCATAAAGGGGTAGCTGTATTTGGCCTGCCGGGCGATGTATCGGCCATGCCGGCAGAAGAAAGCATTGCTTCCCGGCAAAATTTCAGTTGTGAGACGGTTTTAAGGCCTGCTGATCATGAATTGCAAGGCCTGGCTGATATACTTAACAAACATTCAAAGGTTACCATATTTTGTGGCTACGGTGCCCGTGAGGCGCACGATGAAATAGTAGAGCTTGCTGCTGTGCTGCAAGCCCCTATAGGTTACTCTTTCCGTGGTAAAATGGGTATGCAATACGATAATCCGTATGAAGTGGGTATGACCGGATTGTTAGGCTTACCTTCTGCATACCACAGCATGCATGAATCTGATGTTGTTTTATTGTTGGGTACCGATTTTCCTTATGCGCCTTTTATGCCGACTAACAACAAGATCATCCAAATTGATGAAAAACCCGAAAGACTGGGCAGGCGGGCAAAGCTGGAGCTGGGGCTATGCGGTAAAATTACAGATACAGTTAAGGTGTTATTGCCGTTGATCACCAAGAAAGAAGACGATAGCTTTTTGAAAGCGCAACTGAGCTTGTATGATAAGGTAAAAGGTCACTTACAGACCTACGTGGATAATGTTGGCGCAGAAGATATGATACAGCCAGAGTATGTTGCCTCCGTAATAAATGAATTGGCCGCAAAAGATGCCATCTTCACCCTTGATACGGGCATGAGCTGCGTATGGGGCGCCCGGTATATACATGCTACAGGGCAGCGAAAATTCCTCGGGTCATTTAATCATGGCTCAATGGCTAATGCTATGCCTATGGCCATTGGTGCCGCATTATGTTATCCAGGCAGACAGGTAATTGCATTGTGCGGTGATGGGGGCATCTCTATGCTACTTGGTGATCTGGCAACCATCAAACAATATAACTTACCAATAAAGCTAATTGTATTTAATAACCGTGCCCTGGGTATGGTAAAACTGGAAATGGAAGTTGATGGATTACCTGATAATGAAACGGATATGGTTAACCCTGATTTCGCTCTTGTAGCTCAGGCAATGGGATTTACAGGTATTACTGTTCATTATCAGGAACAGGTTAAAGATGCTATAGCACAGGCGATAAAAGAAGACGGGCCGGTACTGGTAAATATACTAACCAACCCAAATGCCCTGGCAATGCCGCCTAAAATAGAATGGGAACAAGCAAAGGGATATGCCATAACCATGGGCAAATTAATATTGGGTGGCAGGATGGATGAGGTGTTAGATATCATCAAATCCAACTACAAGCATCTTTCGGATGTGATTTGACGCTGATCTTATTTACACCAATACCGTTTCAATAACAATGGGATGGGTTAATATTTTATGAATAGGGCATGCATTAGCAACGGCTAATAAGCGGGTACGTTGTTCTTCGTCAAGATTGCCTGTTATCTGCAGTTTCCTGATCAATTTAGTTTGCCCCTCTTCGTCGATAAGCTCAACTGATGCTTCTACTTTTTCCAGATCCCAGGCTTTGTGATCGGCATACATGCGCACTGTAGCGCAGGTGCATGCCCCCAGGGCCGATGCCAGCAGTTCTTTAGGCGAAAAGCCTTTGTCTTGTCCGCCTTTGCCAATCGGTTCATCAGCGATAACCACATTGCCGGTTGGAGATTCAATCTCAATCTTATAAAGTTCTGTTCCGATACTTGCTTTAATTGCTGCCATAATTATTTTTTATTAAATATTGGATAAGGTACAAATTCCGTTTCATCTCCTTTTATTTTATCAAATGTTTGCGCGATCCATTTTTGTTTAGCTGCGTTGATGAGCTCTTTATCGGTAGCAACAAAATTCCAATCAATAAAACGCTCTTCAGCAAATGGTTCGCCGCCGAATAGGTAGATGGTACTGTTGGCTTCTATCGTAAACTCGCACAGGGCGCTTTCTTTGGCTACTAATAATTGTTTGGGGTGATAGGTATTCCCTTCACTTTCAATACTGCCCTGGAGTATGTACAATCCTACTTCTCCATAAAGCTCATGACCAATATTAACGGTTTGTTTGGTTTTGCTTTTAATCTCAACCATAAACAATTTACTATAAATCGGAACAGGCGATTTATGGCCAAATGCTTCGCCTGCTATCAGCCTAAATTGCAGATCACCGGATGCCCACACTGGTAACTGTGCGCCATCAATATGAAAAAACTCAGGTTCCATTTGTTCCAGTTCTTTTGGTAGTGCAACCCATATCTGCAAACCGTGCATCATCTGATCGGCATGGTGTATATATTCAGGTATTCGTTCAGAATGGACTATTCCTTTACCAGCGGTCATCCAATTTACAGCACCCGGTTTTATCTCAACAACATTGCCCAATGTATCCCGGTGCATTATGCTGCCTTCAAATAAAAAGGTAAGTGTAGAAAGGCCGATGTGCGGATGCGGCAGCACATCAAAGCTTTGCCGCTCGGTTAGTTTTACCGGCCCCATGTGGTCAATAAAAATAAAAGGACCAATCATTCTTTTCTCCCGGAATGGCAGCAAGCGGCCTACCATAAAATTACCAATACTGGCTGCTCTTTCTTCAATGATGAGATTGATATTTGACATAAT
>JABDDX010000185.1 GCA_013287375.1 Bacteroidota bacterium
AAAAATAGCTCGCTTTTTACCAAGCACTTTATTTTACCCCCACCCGGCCTCCTTCGTCGACACCTCCCCCTAAATTTAGGGGGAGGCCGGGTGGGGTATTTGGGCGTTCCCTCCGGTCGGGCTTTCCACTTATACTACACGGGCGTTAGTCACGGGCCGGTACCCATTTCAATCCCTAACGCGAAACTCACCCCGACATCGCTTAGCCGCTTGTCGGCCCTCTCTTCGCCTTTGACGGAAAGAGCGCGAAAGAAAATTTAAGATTGATCTTATCGCTAATATCCAATCCCCTCTTTCCGCCGCAGGCGAAGAGAGGGTGGTCGAGCGAAGCAACGACCGGGTGAGTCACATCTGCGCCTAAATAAAATAATAATCATGAAAATCAATAAATCCTATAAATCAAGGTTCAGACAATCCCGGTCATACAATCTTCAACCACCTCCAAACCTTTTCCCAAAAAAATCATTGTCCTATTGAACAACAATACATAACAAGCCGCTACCCATGATAGAGCACGCATTCATTATAGCCATGATCGTATTATTCATCCACGCATGCAGCTGGCAGGGGATGATATTTGAAGGGATAAAAAAACTAATAAGGCCGGAGGGCCATCTCTACAAACCGATATACGGCTGCCCCATCTGTATGACACCCTATTACGGCACCATCATGTACCTGTTATTCTTCAGGTTTTCATTTGTAGATTGGCTGCTGACCATCGGCACAGCAGCCGGTATGAGTGTAATATCGGTAATATTGATTGATATTAAAGACGGTATTTGCCTCAGTGCAAAAGAACAAACACGTAATAACGGCAACTAAACCTCTATCAATTTAGGTTTTGCTTTACTTGCCGCCTGGTTGCTTTGCGCCAGTTTAGCATTTTGCGTCATAGATAGGCTGCCGTTATATACAGCGCCGTTCTCAACCTGTAAGGTTTGGGTGCGTATTTCGCCCGTTACTTTACCTGTTGCTCTTATTTCTAACGAAGTAACTTGCAGGTTGCCGGTTATTGTGCCATAAACCACCAATTCTTTGGTAACTACATTCCCCTGTATCGATCCTTTTTCACCTAAAATCAAACCTTCGTCAACCATCACATCCCCAGTTATCTGGCCGTCGATGCGTGCAAAATCAGGCGCTTTTAAATTGCCATCAAAAATACAGCCTTCGCTAATCAGTGTTGATATGGATTGCATATCAAGGGCAACTTTGTCTTTTTTAAAAAGTGACATGGTATATTGTTTGTTAGTTGTTTAAGGATAAGTAACTGATCGGGTTTACAGCTTTACCGTTTTTACGAATCTCGTAATGCAGGTGGTTACCTGTCGAACGCCCGGTGGAGCCAATCTCGCCAATTTTTTCGCCTACGGTAACTTCTTGTCCAACCTTTACGGTAATTTTCGAAAGGTGGCCATATAAAGTCTCGAAGTTGTTTTTATGCTGAATGCGTACGCAATTGCCATAACCACCAAACCATCCTGCAAAAACAACTTTGCCATTAGCGGTACATTTAGCCGCGTCGCCGCGTTCGCCTTTAAAATCAATTCCTGGATGAAACTCCGCATGGCCGCCATCAAACGGATCGCTTCGGTAGCCAAAGTATGATGTTAATGCACTAATGTGCGGGTAGCCCATCGGCGTAAAAGCCACAGCAGTTAAAAAACGACTCAAATAATCATCATATAACGAGTATTTTTCTTCATCAGTAAGTTTGGTAGCATCTGCATCATCACCATTGCCACCAACCGCTTTGGTCGAAAAGCCACGTAAGCCACGTTTCTTTAAATAAGAGTTTATGGTTTGCAGTTTGCCTTCAATTTCCTGTATATAGGTTTGTGCTTTGTTTTGGCTTGGGGCTTTCACTGCCGGGGCTGGGGGAGGAATCGCGTTCTTAAGCTTTGTTATCTGGGCCTGCAATTGCGCCTTATCTATTTCTTCCTGCTTGTTTTGGCTGTTTAAATAAAATATTGTGCCCGATAGTATTACTATTAGGCCTAACACGCTTGCCACGTAGTGCTTTAAACGGCTAATATGCTTGGTTTTTACCTGTAATGTTTTGGATGCCCCTTTGGTTTTATCCACAATTATTACCGTACTTATACCAGAGGGTTTAAATTTCATCTTTATTAATTAGGGATTGCAATATAAATAATCAGCTTAAATAAACCAACACGTTGTAATGCACCGGCTTATACGTAAATGACGTAATGTTTGTTTAAACGTGACATAATAACTGTCGCAACAAGTCTTTATTGCGTCAACAAAGTGTTAATATTCGGTTTTTTGGATGTTAACTGCTAATCATTTATTATTTTTGTAGTCAATTTAATTAGATAAAAATGTACCCAGAATATTTAGTTGCCCCCATGCGGGCCGAATTAACCAATGTTGGTTTTGAGGAGTTAAAGGATTCAGCGTCAGTAAAAAAAGCTATTGAAAGCGAAGGAACCGTGTTTGTTATGGTGAATTCTGTTTGTGGATGCGCGGCAGCTAATGCCCGTCCTGCCGCACGTATGGCTACCCAAAGCGAAAAACACCCTGATAAATTCGTTACTGTATTTGCAGGTATGGAAACCGAAGCCGTAAATGCTGCACGTAACTATATGTTGCCTTACCCTCCGTCATCACCGGCTATGGCTTTATTTAAGGATGGTAAATTAGTACACATTATCGAGCGCCACCAAATTGAAGGTCGCCCGGC
>JABDDX010000186.1 GCA_013287375.1 Bacteroidota bacterium
AGTATTGTAATAACTATATTTTTTATTGTGTCATTTGTGGCTGTATTCCCCGTTTACGGTTATATAGGGCGCAGACTAAAAAAGAATTATATCGTTTGGGGATTTATAGGCTGGGGTGTAATATTATCCTACTCGTTAGTATTGTTCCCCCTTATTTTTTTATTTAAACAGCCCTCTTTCAGACTTATTTTCTGGACAACTGTTGAATTTACCAGTCCTACAGTTAGTTTATTTGTCGCATGGTATATAGCCAGCCGCAACGGCTTCTTAAAGGAAAAAGAGGAGCTGGCTTAACCGGGCACAGGGAAATCACTTTTAAGAATTTATTTGCTTTGCAGATGGTTTTAATCTCCAAAAGTTAATTGCGGGCCATGTGCGATATCTTTCCATAGAATAGGGAAAGCTGGAGTATAGGGCGGATATGCGACATTCTCATTCTTTAGCCCGTTCAAAAATCCATATTTTTGCACCGTGGCAACCCAACGCTTTTTTATCGAACTTGCTTATGATGGCTCGCATTACCATGGCTGGCAATTGCAGCCCAATGCTATCGGCGTGCAGGAAGTTTTGAATAAAGCATTAAGCACCATTCTGCGCGAGCCAATTGAAACCCTCGGTTGCGGCCGTACCGATACCGGCGTACACGCCAAACAGTTCTTCGCGCATTTTGATGCAGAAAAGTTAATGACCAATGGGGTTTGGCAAATAGATAAAGGCGGTTTCCTGCGCAGCCTGAATTCTGTTTTGCCGCACGATATTGCCGTAAGCAACGTTTTCGCCGTTAACGCTGATGCACATGCCCGGTTTGATGCTACTTTACGATCGTACGAATATCATATCCATTTTAATAAAGATCCATTTAAACATGACTACTCCTGGTTGCTGCGCGATGAGCCGGATCTGGAGTTGATGAACAAAGCCGCTAAAATCATTATGGAGTATATCGATTTCAGCTGTTTCAGCAAATCAAATACCCAGGTAAAAACCAACAACTGCAAAATATCCAAAGCAGAATGGGTTAAAACCGATAGCGGAATCATTTTCCACATCTCCGCCGACCGCTTTCTCCGCAACATGGTTCGGGCCATAGTGGGTACGCTGATACAAGTCGGCAAAAAAGAAATTGAACCCGAAGAGGTGCATACCATAATCCGCAGTAAAAACCGCAGCAATGCCGGCACATCAGTACCAGCCTGTGGTTTGTATTTAACAGAGGTGGTTTACCCCCCAGCCCCCTGAAGGGGGAGCAATTATGTGGTTACTATTTTACCCTTTGTTGGTGTCCCCACCAACAAATATCCCGAACATACCACACATCTTGCGCCTTTTCGCCTTTGTTGGTGTTGTCACCAACAAAACCTAATCTAAAAACAAAGTCAATTTACAATTTGCGATTTTTGATGTTGTAATTATAGCTTACCTTTGATTTAGTGAGCGATAATAAACAAGATAAGAATACAAAGACCGAAGCACCTGCTAAGGCTGATCAAAAAACTCCCCCTTCAGGGGGCAGGGGAGTTACCGGTAAGGCGCTCGACTGGAAACTGCTTGGCCGCGTAATGCATTATGTTAAGCCATACAACACCACGTTTATTATAGCAGTATTCCTTACTGTTTTTTTGGCGGGTGTGGCCATCATCCAACCCATCCTCATCCAAAAAACAATGGATGATTATATTTTAAAGAATAACTACACGGGTTTAGTTTTTATGGTGGAACTGATGATCACCCAGCTCATTGTACAAACCATCGCCCAATATTATCAAACGTTTATTACCAACTGGCTGGGCGAATCTGTTATCCGCGATTTGCGTATTGATATTTTTAACCACATTACCAGTCTACGTTTAAAATATTTCGACCGTACACCGATAGGCGTTTTAATTACCCGCACCGTATCCGATCTGGAAACCATTGCCGACATTTTTTCGGAGGGACTAATCTCCATCATGGGCGATATGCTTTTGCTTCTGGCAGTTATTGGCTACATGCTTTGGGAGGATTGGCGACTGGCTTTGATCACACTAATCCCGATGCCGTTCCTTTTCGCGTCAACCTATGTGTTTAAGGAGGCAATCAAATCATCATTCCAGGAAGTGCGCACCCAGGTAGCGCATTTGAATACTTTTTTGGCCGAGCATATTTCTGGCATCAGCATTATCCAACTCTTCGCCCGCGAGGAGCAGGAGATGCGCAAGTTTGTATCCGTAAACAAAAAATACCGCGATGCCAATATCCGCTCCAACTGGTATTATTCTATATTCTTCCCGGTTGTCGAGGTTTTGTTTGCCATGTGCATAGGTCTGCTGGTTTGGTACGGCAGCAAACGGGTATTATCTGATCAGCAGCTGACTTTCTTATCTACCACCGGCAAACCGGTTACACCCGGCACTATTTTGGCGTTTATCGTTTATTTAAATTTACTCTTCAGGCCGATACGCCAGCTGGCCGATAAATTCAACACCCTGCAAATGGGCATGGTGGGTGCCGATCGTATTTTCAAGGTTTTGGATACCGACGAAGTAGCCGTTAACACCGGCCATTTAAAACCCGCCCGCATTAATGGCAACATCGAATTTAAAGATGTTTGGTTTGCTTATAACGACGAAAATTGGGTATTAAAGGACATTAACTTTACCGTTAAACCCGGCGAAA
>JABDDX010000187.1 GCA_013287375.1 Bacteroidota bacterium
TAATCAATAAATATTTTCCGTTAACTTTTTGATAGTTAGTTTTGCTCAGCCAGAAAGCTAGTCTTTTAAAATCATTATAAAATCCTTGCAGTTTTGCTGCATTACTTTCTATTGTTGTACCAAAACCGGTAGTACCTCCCGAAAGCGTTATTCCTAATGTTGATTCACTCAGATTATAACTCAAGGCAAAATTCATTGTAGAGGCATTAGCCTGAGTTATGAAAGTATTAACCAGTAAAGAATCTTGCTTGTAATTGGCGTTATCAAGCGTAGGCGAACGGACAGAGAAAATAAAATAATCAATTTTGGCTGTTCCTGCATCAGCAATATGCTGTTGCATTATTGATGGTGTAGCTACACCGCCAACAGTAGGTACACCGTTAACATAGTAATATTTACCTACTGTTGGTACCTGGGTAATATTGGCATTAAATGAGCCAAATGAATAATAAAATGCACCTACAGTATAATCTGATGTAACCGGTACGTTCGGAATAGTGTAATCAAGGAAATTATCCGCTGGGGTGGCATCCTTCTTTTTACAGGAGAATAACCCTGCTATCATTAATAGCATAAGGCTGCTATAAATATAAAAATGTTTATTTTTCATCTTAAACTTTTATTATTAAGGTTATTAATAAGTTGATATTACAGAGTACTTTATACCTGCTGCTGTTAAACTTTCTATAGTAGTTCCATACCATTTTTCCACAAAACTGTAATCAACAAATCCAGTAACTTTGGTCCAATCGGTTGGTGTATATGCCGGTTCTATTTTTAAGTGTGTAAATACATAATCACCAGGAGAACCTAATAATTTCACGCCATTAGCATAACCTATAGGATTACGAGTAACCTCACTTTGAACAGGATAAAACCAACGATCAGGCAAATCTGCATAAGTTCCATTCACACCAGGATTATTACCAGGACTAGTATGTGGAGGAAGGACAAGGTTTTGTGTTCTGCGTTGTAAAGCCCATGCATCAAATGCCCCATCATCATAATAATTGAGCCATTCCTGTATCCATATCTTAGTGGCGTTACCAGCAGGGATAGTGGTGTTAATAAAACCTAAGTCATAGTTAAACCCACGTCCTGCGGTTCCCCATTTAATTCCGTTTTGAGCCTCGTAAGCTGTGGCTTGGGCAGCCGTTAAACCCCAGAAAGCAAAGTTGGCGTTTATTCCGGCATAGTAATACTGGTCGGGGGTTTGTGTGCCTCCGTATCCATTTAATGCTGCTTCCGCTTTCATAAAGCAAACTTCTGCATAGGTTGTGATATAGAACGGGCGGGTGGCGGCTGTAAGCGCAGGCTGCATCGTGCTATAATTAGTCGGTATTGTAGCTCCTGAAAACGGACCAGTTTGTATACCCCACTGCGTGAGCAAAACTGGAGATTTGGGTGTGCCTAAATAAGGTATCGGGTATGAAACAATATAATGCAGTGAACTGTTCGTACTGGTTAATGTATCGGTTATATTGAAAGGAGTAGCTGAGGGTTGAAAATATGCACCCAGACGAGGGTCTTTATATGATCTGAAATAAGTAAATGCATAATCACTCATCACTGGGGTTGCGGTACCTAGGTAGGATGTACCCTGAACCAATTGTGTATAGTAAACCGACTGGCTGCCGCTAGCAGTTCCATAAGTTAATTTTGCATCATCAGCATCTGAGGTTGGGAGCATATTCTCATTTGACATTACGTCCTGAATATTGTTTGCAGCCAAAGTGGGTAAATTATTTTGCACCCTTAGTGCAATTCGTAATCTAAGTGTATTAGCAAATTTAATCCACTCGGTTAGGTTACCGTTAAATATAACATCCGTAGTAAGTTTATCACCAGTAACATTAATTGCAGCCGCATCCGCTTTTAACCTGGAAAGCAGTGAGGTATAAATGGTATTTTCATCGTCGTAGTTAACAACGGTAAGGCTTGTGTTAAAAGCATTACTATAAGGTATTGGCCCGTATGTACCTACCAGGTAAGCAAACACGTAACATTCCCACATATCAGCAACTGCCATCCTATTTGTGTAGGCCGGATTGCCCTGATATAGTTTTTTAATTTGTTCTATATTCCCTAACACATTGATATACATAGTTGTCCATGTAGATTCATTTCCACCAAGATAGCGTCCGGATGGATCTACGATATGCCCATACTCCCAAAGATATACGATATTATTAGTCTCCATTTGGTTTACAGTATTCAGATATACACCTGTTAAAACTGATTCTGGTGAGGTGGTTGTAAAGCGTGAAGGATCTGTATTAAGGCTCGTGAAATTTTTCGTACACGAAAAAGTAGTGCTAAAAAGCAGTACAATTAAAATTTGGATAATCTTTTTCATAATAATTATAATGACAGTTTTAAATCAACACCATAGCTTGCATACGGAAGCGAACCTCCCATTTCAAGTCCTTGCCCGTTTCCTGAAGAAGAAGCAGATTCCGGATCAATTCCTGGCGGCGTTTTTTGGAATATAGTCCAGATATTACGCCCGACTAATGATAGGCCCATGCTCTTGAAAACTGTCTTTCTTAAAAACCTCGGGTTAAAAGTGTATCCGATGATAACCTGCGT
>JABDDX010000188.1 GCA_013287375.1 Bacteroidota bacterium
AACCATTAAAGCTATGGTAATCAAGCTTATGAATTGTATCAGGTACTCGGTTGCTTCTCTGGATTCAGTAATTACAACTTCATAATGCTGACTACCGAGTGAAACAAGCCCCGATACAGCCCGCCCTGGTTGACTCTCATCTTCTTTTGGATTAACATATGTAGTATCAAAATACCTAACCGGCAGCTCTATTTTATTGGTTTTTATAAATACAGTTATATCCTCATCAAAATCAAGTTGTTTGGGTAGATGATGATTGGTATTAATATAAGCTGTTACTTCTTCAATTTCTTCACCCAAATCATTGTCAAGCTGGGTTCTGGCAATGTAATTTATCGTGAAAAAATAAATTATGCTGCCAATAATCAGCACAGTTACCGCGATAATTATACTGGCCCTGGTATACTGTTCCGAAAGCTTCATTCTGCCAGAAATTTATAGCCTATACCATAAACTGATTTTAGGTAATCTTTACAGCCTGCATCTAAAAGCTTCTTTCTCAAATTCTTAACATGCGTATAAATAAAATCGAAGTTATTATGCATATCCATTTCATCGCCCCATAAATGTTCGGCAATGGCATTTTTAGCAATTACTTTCCCTTTGTTAGCAATAAAATATAAAAGCATATCATATTCTTTGCGGGTTAAAACAATTGGCGATCCTTTTATAGATACCACCCTGCCCGGTAAGTCAATGTTTATTTCATTAAAAACCAGCACATTGCTACCATTCGTGGTTTTTCGTCTGTAAACGGATGTTACTCTTGCTTTAAGTTCAGACAGGTGAAAAGGTTTAGTCAGGTAATCATCGGCGCCAATATTAAGGCCCCTGATTTTATCATCCAAAGAGTTCCGTGCCGAGATAATCAATACGGCTTCGTCTTTCTTATTCTTTTTCAGAAAATCCAACACCTCGAAACCATCTCCATCAGGTAAACCTATGTCTAACAAAACACAATCATAATCATAGTTAGATAGTTTATATATGGCGTCAGCCAACGTATTACAGCTTTCACAAACATTACCATCATTAAAATATGACATAATATTTTCGCGAAGCCCCTGCTCGTCTTCTATTACAAGTAGTTTCAATTGCTTTTTTTTAAAACAAATATAGCATTCGAAATCAGTAGAAATTCTGAAGTTTTTATTGGTTTCGATGGATTAATCTTAATGCCCGGCAGCCTTTTTATGCGTGATTAAGCTATGGTCGATATTTTTCCAGCAATAGTATCCAAAATACGCAATATACAGGTAACATACTAAAGGTATTACCATTGCTTTTTGTATACCTATCATATCTGCAAGGGCGCCCTGCAAAACCGGTACCAATGCACCGCCAAGTATAGCCATTACTAATAATGATGAGCCCTGGCTGGTATACTTGCCCAAACCAGATATAGAAAGTGTATAGATATTGGAATACATGATTGAGTTGAATATACCTACGCCTATAATTGCCCACATGGCTATATGCCCCATAAAGATGATTGCGGCACTAACAAGTATAATATTTATAATAGCGAAAATAAACAATGTACGCGCCGCTGCAGATTTACCCAATAAAAACCCGATAAGGTTAAGAAGCATAAAAATCAGGTAGGGATAAATATCGGCAAAGGTTAAATTAACGATGCTTAGGATCAATAAAAAAACCAATACTGATGTAGCTACCATATAAAAGCCTTTTTTCAGCGGTGGCAATCCATGACTTAAGGATATAGCGCCTATGAATCTACCAATCATGGCCCCACCCCAATAAAGCGCCAGGAAGTTTTTGCTGATTGATTCGGACAAGCCTGCAATATTGCTTTGTTTCAGAAATATAATGATGAAACTACCAATAGCTACTTCGCCGCCTACATAAAAAAATATGCCGAATATGCCGCGCTTAAGTTGCGGAAACTTTAATGCGCCTAAACCTTTTTCTGTTGTATCATCATTTGTAAAAACGGGTAGTTTTACTTTGTAGATAATCAACCCAAGCAATAAGAACAGTACCGCGAATATGAGATAAGGGATTTTGGTTGAGTTTGCAGAGATATGGCCCTTATCTGCAAAAAACTCCAGGATCATATAGCCACCCAAAACCGGGGCTATAGTAGTACCAAAAGAGTTAAAGCCTTGTGTTAAGTTTAAGCGACTTGATGCCGTTTCTTCAGATCCCAATAAGGAAACGTAAGCATTAGCGGCAATTTGCAATAGTGTAAAGCCTAAACCTAACGTAAATAAGGCGACAAGGAACACGCCATATACCGAAAGGCTGGCCGCCGGATAAAACAAACCGCAACCAATTGCTGAAATAAGCAAGCCTAGCAAAATACCATTTTTATACCCGATCTTATTTATCGGATCGCCTTTAAAGTAAGAGATTAGGAAGTAGATAACCGAACCAATGAAATATGCACCGAAAAAACAAAACTGCACCAGCATTGATTGGGTATAGCTTAACTGAAACAGCGACCGAAGATGCGGGATCAGGATATCGTTCATGCTGGTGATAAATCCCCACATAAAAAACAATGAGGTA